>CAZVMD010000045.1:0-34022 GCA_964628555.1 uncultured Myxococcales bacterium
CAACTTCACCAATGTCTGCGTCAAGGCCTGCCGCTTCTGCGCCTTCTCGCGCACCCAGCGCTCCGAAGAAGGCTACTTTCTCGACGAGGAAGAGGTAGTGCGGCGCGCTGTCGAGGCGCATGCGCTCGGCGCCACCGAGGTCTGCATCCAGGCCGGCCTGGCGCCGGGGATGGATGGCGAGCTTTACCTGCGGCTGTGTCGCCGCATCAAGCAGGCCGCGCCCGCGCTGCACCTGCACGCCTTCTCGCCCGAGGAGATCAAGTACGGCGCCGGGCTGGCTGGGCTGTCGTTTGTCGAGTACCTGCAGGCGCTCAAAGAAGCCGGGCTGGGCTCGCTGCCCGGGACCTCGGCCGAGGTGCTGGATGACGCGGTGCGGGCCCGCATCGCGCCGGGGCGGATCACGACGGCAGAGTGGATCGACGTCATCCGCTCGGCGCACCGGGTTGGCCTGCCGACCACCTCGACGCTGATGTTTGGCCACATCGAGACCGACGAGCAGCGCCTGCGCCACCTGCAGACGCTACGCGACATCCAGCACGAGACCGGCGGCTTCACCGAGTTCGTGCCGCTGTCCTTTGTCCATGAAGAGGCGCCGATGACCGTGCGCAAGCTGATTCCCGAGCTGCGCCCTGGTCCCTCGCCCGACGACGTGACGCGCCTTTATGCCATCGCCCGCCTGATGCTGGGCAAGAGCTTCCGCAACATCCAGGTGTCGTGGGTCAAGCAGGGGCTTTCGCACGCGCAGGCGCTGCTGTCCTGCGGCGTCAACGATCTCGGCGGCACGCTGATCAACGAGAGCATCTCGACGGCGGCCGGGGCGCACCATGGCCAGTTCGTGTCGCCCTCGGCCCTGCGCGCCACGGTGCGAGCGGCCGGCCGCATCCCCGCCGAGCGCAACACCGCCTATCGCATCCTGCGCCGCTTCGACCACGATCCCGCGGCGCCCGAGGCCCTAGACCAGATCGAAAATCCCGAGGCGACCTTCGGCAGCTATACCGCGCTGACCCAGGACAGCCGCTTCCGCTTTGTGCAGCTTAAAAAGCGCAAGCCCGAGTCACCGAGCGGGCGGCTGGCGGAGTAAAGCGCTAGGAAAAAAGTGAAAAATAAATCCGGTAGAAAGAAAATTAGCTGCCGGATGATTAATTAAATATATGAATCAAGATAAATTATATCGGCATTAATTATTTGATTGATTATTCGTTCCTGAGTGGCTGATTCCAGTCGCCAAGCTCGGCCCAGTCGCTGGGTAGGTCGAGATCAAAGCCCAGCCCGTGCGACTGATGGATGGCGGTGCGCAGGCCCAGCTTCTGGGCCCAGGCCAGGTGGTGCGCGAAGCTCTCACCAGAGCCGAAGGCAGTGGTCAGCGGTAGCTGGTCGGCGAGGCGCAGGGCCAGCGCGTTGGTGTTTTGCTGTCGCAGGTCGGGGGCGATGACGCAGTCGTGCTCCGTGAGCAGAGCCAGCATCGCCTGTAGCTCGGCGGGCTGCAGGCGCGGCAGATCCGACATCAGCACCAGCGCGCTGACGGCGCCCCGCTCGCGCAGGCGCAGCAAGCCGGCATCGACCACGCTACCCAGCAGCGGTCGGCTCAAGGTGGGGCTCGGCAGGGCGGGCTCGGGCTCGCCGAGGTGGCCGTGCTGCTGCGCCAGGCCGCGCACCTCTGCCGAGTCGCTGAGCACCAGCACGCCGTCGAGCGCCTGGCAGTCCCGCAGCGTCCGCAGCACGTGCTGACACAGCCGGCGGGCCAGCGCGGCGCGCTCACCGTCCCGCAGCACCCCGGCCAGGCGCGACTTGGCGCGGCCAAAGTCTTTGACCGGCAGCAGCCCCCACAGCGGCCGCGGCAGCACGTCGGGCGACATCAGCGCAGCGACCTCGCAAAGCCCAGGATCTCGCGCGCTAGCCGCAGGCGGTCGGCGCCGTCGTGCATCACCGTCTGGGTGGCCAGGACCGGCAGGGCGCCCAGGCCCGCCTCGTCCCCGCGCTCGACGACCAGCCCAGCTAGCAGCGGACCGTAGTGAGCGGCGATGGCGGCCGCGCTGGCCGAGCAGCCGGCTAGCTGCGGAATCATCGTCGCCAGCGGGCCTTTTACCGCCTGACCGGCGACAATTGGGCTCAGCGCCACGGCTTTTCGTCGCTGCAGCGCCGCGCGGACGCCGGGCCGGCTGAGGATGGGATCGATCGACACGTAGGGATTGGACGGGCCGATGATCACCAGATCGGCCTGGTCGATGGCCGCGATGACCCCCGGGGCCGGCGGCGGATCGCCGTCGAACCACACGCGACGCACCGCGGGGGCCGCGCGCAGCCGGACAAACCAGTCTTGGAAGCTGCGGGTCAGCGGCTCGGGGGCGCTGCCCGGCTCCAGATCGATCATCGTGCGGCAGGGAGCATCGGCCATCGGCAGCACGCGGGTCGGGATGCCCAGGGCCTGGCACAGTCGCGCCGTGATCGCTGACAGCGTCTCGCCGCGGGCCAGCCCCTCGCTGCGCAGGATGTGCGTCGCCAGATCGCGATCGCCGAGGGCAAACCAGTCGGCACCACCGTAGGCCCGCACCCGCTCCAGCACGGCGAAGGACTCTTCGGCCAGGCCCCAGCCGCGCGCCTCGTGCATAAGCCCCGACAGCCAGTACATCACGGTGTCGAGATCGGGCGAGATCGCGAGCCCCCAGTGGGTGAAGTCATCGCCGGTGTTGACGATTGCCGTTAGCTCGCCGCCGTCCTCGGCCAGGGCCTGCTGCAGGCCCTGCAAGAGTCGCGCGCCACCGACGCCGCCTGACAGTGCCACCACCTTCGGCCCGCTCATGCGTACAGGTCCTCGGCCGCTGGGCGATAAAGCTCGCTGGCGCGCTGACTGCCGACGGGGAAGCGCAGGCCGCGGAGGTGGATAACCGGCCGGCTCTCGGCCGCCTGCCCCGAGATCAGCCCCGCTGCGGCGGCGACTTCATCGGCCAGGGCGGTGATGGTGGTCTCTAGCTTGCGGCCATAGATATCGGGCTCGCCGCGCCGATCCCACAGGGCTGGCAGGCCGGCGACACCGATGGCTGCCCCGACGGTGCCGTGGCGGAACGGCCGGCCCAGCGAGTCGGTGATGACGACGCCGATGTCGGCGCCGCTGCGTTGGCTGAGCACCTGCCGGATGCGCTCGGCCTGGCCATCGGGATCGGTTGGCAGCAGCAGTGCCCATGGCCCGCTGCCGGGAGCGGCGTGGCTCGGCACGGCGTTGCTGCAGTCGATGCCGGCGTTGGCCGCGATAAAGCCCAGGTGGTGGCGCACGATCAGGGTGTTCTTCGCCTGGCGCGAGATGGCCGCCGACTCGCGCAGGATCAGCTCGACGAGGGGCGGCTCCTTGCCAGTGGCCGCCGCGATGCTGCGGGCCCGCGACGAGGGCTCGACGGTCGCCAGATCGACGAAGCGCCCCTCGGCCCGCGACAGGATCTTCGACGTTACCGCCAGCACATCGCCGGACAGCAGCGTGATCCCGGCTCGCGAAAGTCCAGCTGCAATCAGGGCCGCTACATCATCGCCGGGGGCGACGAGCGGCAGGCCGGGCAGGGCGCGTAGCTCAAGGCGGTCGTCGCAGGAGGGGCGAGCCTGGGCGGGCCTGGCGGCGCTTTGTGGGTCGGCCGCGCCCACTGACCCGGCCTCAGACTGCGCAGCGGGGGGACGGCCGACTGGAGGAGGTGATGACGACACGTAGCCGTCTTTGGCATCAAGACCTTGAATAGTCAACCCAAGTCAGCGACTTTATGGATGCAAAAAATCGCAGTCCAACTTGCAGCACAGAAGGAGAGCCGGGATGCGCATCGCCGTGATCGGAGGGACAGGCAAGGAAGGGCGGGGGCTAGCCATGCGCTGGGCCGCGGCCGGGCACACGGTCGTGCTGGGCTCACGCGATGGGGCGCGGGCGGCGCAGGTCGCCTCTGAGCTCTCGGCGCTGGTCGGGCACCCGCTGCACGGGGCGGAAAATAGCGCGGCGCTCGACGGGGCCGAGGTAGTGCTGCTGAGCGTGCCCTACGCAGCCCATGGTGAGACCCTGCGCAGCCTGCAGGCCCCGCTGGCGAGTGTCGCCGGTCGCATCCTGATCGACATCACGGTGCCGCTGCGGCCGCCGCGCGTCACCGAGGTTCACCTGCCGGCCGGCCAGGCCGCGGCTCTCGAAGCCCAGGCCATCGTCGGGGCGCAGGTCAAGGTGGTGGCGGGCCTGCACCACGTCAGCTCGACCCAGCTAGCCGATCCGAAAAAGACCATCGACTGCGATGTCCTGATCTGCGGCGACGATGCCGCGGCCAAGGCCACGGTGCTCCGGCTGATCGCTGATCTGGGCCTGCGCGGGCTCGACGCTGGCGCGCTGTGCAACGCGGTCGGGCTGGAATCTCTTACACCCATCCTGCTGGCGCTCAACAAGCGGTACAAGAGCCTGGGCGCCGGCATCCGCTTTACCAACATCGACGTTCCCTAACGGAGGCAGGTCATGTCGCAGGTACTCTCGGAACAGCAGGTGCAGCTTATTCACGGCAAGAACTTCGCGAACATCGCCACCCTCGGCGAAGACGGCTCGCCGCAGGTGACGCCGGTGTGGATCGACTGGGACGGCCAGTACATCACGTTTAACACCGAGAAGAAGCGGGCCAAGACCAAGAACCTGGCCAAGGATCCGCGCATCGCCCTTAGCATCTCGAACAGCGACAACCCCTATCACTACATCGAGGTGCGCGGTCGCGTCGTCGAGATGACCGAGGACGGGGCGGGTGAGCACGCCGACCGGCTGGCCAAGAAGTACATGGGCCTGGACAAGTATCCCTACAACCGTCCCGGCGACGTGCGCGTCATCGTGCGCATCGAGCCGCAGAAGGTCTTCGGCATGGGCGGCTAGCCGTCCTTCCCCCCGCCACACGCGAGGCCATCATCGACATGACTGAATCGAACTCACCGACTCCAGCGGCGGCCAGCAGCGAGCGCACCGGCCTGCTGGCCTTCTGGAAAAACTACGACCGCAAGCTGTATCTGCGCGCCGCCATCCTGGCCGATGAGCTGGGCTACGACTCGTTCTGGATTCCCGAGGCCTGGGGCTACGAGCTGTTCACGCTGCTCACCGAGATGGCGCTGCACACCAAGCGCATCAAGCTTGGCACCGGCATCGTCAACGTCTACAGCCGCTCGCCGGCCGTGCTGGCCATGGCCGCCGCCACGCTCGACGAGATCAGCGGCGGTCGCTTCATCCTCGGCATCGGCACCAGCGGCGCCAACGTCATCGAGGGCCTACACGGCCGCAAGTACGAAAAGCCGCTGACCCAGGTGCGCGATGTCATCCGCGTCGTGCGCACGCTGCTGGCCGGCGGCAAGCTCAGCGACGCCGGGGCCGAGAACGCCAGCTATCGTCCGTTCCGGCTAGAGATGAAGCCGACGCGGACCTCGATCCCGATCTACGTTGCGGCGCTCAAGCAGAAGGCCATCGAGTCGATCGGCGAGCTGGCCGATGGCTGGATTCCGACCTTCTGGCCCTACGACAAGCTGGCTGAAGGTCGCTCGTGGATCGCCACCGGAGCGGCGCGGGCCGGGCGCGATCCTTCGCAGATCACCGTCGCGCCGTTTACCACCATGCTGCCGCTGGGCCTGGAAGCCGGCGGCTACATGGCGCGCAAGATCATCGCCTTTTACATCGGCGGCATGGGCGACTACTACATCGAGCTCCTGAGCCGCTTCGGCTTCGCCGACGACTGCAAGCGCATCGCCGAGCTCTACGCCAACAAGGCGACGCGCCAGAGCGCCACCGACGCGGTCCCGCCCGCCATGCTGGAAGCCCTGACCATCGCCGGCGATCCCGCCCACTGCATCGCCGAGCTAAAGCGCCGTCGCGGCTTCGGCGTCGACCTGCCCATCCTCAACCTGCCCAACGACATGCCCTGGGAAATGGTCGAGATGTTCATCCGCGGCATGGCCCCCGGCGCCAACTAGCCGCGCCGCGCTCCCTCCCGCCCGACCTCAGCCTGCAGATCCAGCCCCAGCTCGCGCCCCCCGCGCTGCCCGTGCGGTGGCGGGGACGGTCTGCGCCCGCCGTTCGCTCATTTCCGTTTCGTGCGCAAGCGTGAGGATTTGAGTAGGCTCGGGATTACCGAAATAGCGAAACAGGCAAGGCTCTATGGCTCCCCACCCCGAAGAAGCCCTCTCATTCGAAGAACATTTGGCCTTTTGGTGCCTTGCCGAGAGCTTCGAGCTACCAGCAGAAGAGCAGCTTATTTCTGACGCTAGGCTTATCGTCGAGACCAACTTTGCCCTGGACCAAGAGCTGCAGGGCAAAGGGGTTGGCGTGTGCCCGATCTGGGAAGACGGCGGCGCCAGGACCGGTGCCTATGTGCGCGGCGCGGCTCTGCCCGAGCCTTTTTTCAATACCTATTTCTCGGAGGCCGAAGCCAAGCTGCGCGATCCGCGCCTGCACCGGCTGCTCGCCCACCTCTTGCCCCACTTGTTCGAAGACATCTCCGTCGCCACTGCCGCCCTCGATGACACGCTGAGGCTGTGGCTCGACGCCGACGCGCCGACGTACAAGCTGGGTCTGCCCTACCAGGGCCACTACATGCTGCTCTCGGCGCTGCTGCTCGACTTCGCGCGCAAGGCGGCGGGCGGGCTGAGCCTGCAAGAGTGGCTCGCGTCGCTGGGCATGACCGAGTCTTTCTTCGATCCCCAGCCGGTGCCCTCTTTCGAGGCGCTACACGACAGCATGCAGAAAAAGCTGGAGCAGCTCTGGGACCTAGAAGACGCCTGGCTGGCCGAGTCGCTGTAAGCAGCCCCGCTACCCCGCTAAGCTGAGGCAGAAACGCCCCGCGACATCGCTAGCGGCCCACGGAAGGAAACCCAGCTTGATTTTTTGTGATGATTAATAAATGCATTGGTTTAAGTTTAATATTATTGACGCGGTGATATCGATAGTCTGAGTGATTGAATTGCTTTTTGATTGCGTATTTTATTTAGATAAACCTCGCGGTGAACGATGTCTTTGGCGTGGGCGGCGAGCACATCCGCCGCGTCGTCGCCATCGTGCCGAGCGGCTTCGCCTAGGAGGTTCCGGCATGAGACGATATAATTTGATTAATAAATTATCTGGTTCGGTGCGGATCGAATATATTAATCAATATAAATATTGCTGTATCGCTCTCCTTCCCCGTCGCCCCCGCTGGCCTGTCTGTCCTCGCCCGGGGGGTGGGCGGTGTTTCCGCGAAGCGCCGCTACTTTTTTCGCTCGCTGATAGCATGGCGCCTGCCGGCCGCGAGCGTCGCGGTCCAGCTTCCAAGGAGGTCGGTCATGCGGTACGGGTTCTTGCGCAACAGCGCGGTGTGCGGACAGGTCTGGCTGGCGCTTGGGCTGCTGGGGCTGGTCGCTTCTGGCTGTGGTGGCCTCGACGAGGCTGCCCAGGATCAGCGAGTGGGCGCGGTGCCAGCCGGCCAGACCGCCGGGCCGGGCCAGCCGGCGCGCTCGACTAGGACGACCGAGAGTGGGCTTGTTCCCGAGGCGGCGGCGGTGCGTCAGGTGCTGGTCTCGCCGGCGGCGCCGAAGCTGGCGCGCGGGCTTACGCTGCAGTTTCGCGCCACCGCGATCCTCACTGATGGCAGCAGCCTAGATGTGACCAGCCTGGCTGCCTGGTCGGTGCGCGACACCCGCGGCAGCGATGTGGCGAGCATCGACAGCAGCGGCCTGGCCAGCGCGGACAACGTCGGTCAGGCGCGAGTCGCGGCGCGCTACAGCCTGACCACCGGAGCGGCGCTGCTAGAGGTCACGCCAGCCGTGCCCACCGGCCTCTTGGTCACGCCGCCGGCCGCTACGCTGGCCAAGGGCACGACGATCGCGCTGACTGCCAGCGCCCAGTACAGCGACGGGACGCTGCAGGATGTGACCGGCACGGTCAGCTGGAGCGTGCGGGATGTGATGGGCAGCGGCGTGGCCTCGATCGACGCGATGGGTCGAGTCCAGGCGCTTGCCGCCGGCCTGGCCGATGCCCGGGCCGAGCTTGCGGGGCTTAACCAGAGCGCTCGCCTGACCGTCACCAGCGCCGTGCCGACCGGGCTCGCCATTCGGCCGGCCGATCCGGTGATCAGCAAGGGCCTGACGCAGCGCTTCCTGCTG
The DNA here is from genome assembly GCA_964628555.1 of uncultured Myxococcales bacterium. GTDB lineage: Bacteria > Myxococcota_A > Polyangia > Palsa-1104 > JAEUJZ01 > JAEUJZ01. Next base: position 8,116 of record CAZVMD010000045.1, read on the forward strand.
CAGGCTAGCTTCAGCGATGGCACGGTGCAGGATGTCTCGGCGAGCGCGACCTGGCGAGCCGACGACCTGATGGGCTTTGCCGTGGCCCGCATCGACAGCAGCGGCCTGGCGGTCGGCGATCGGGTGGGCAAGGCGCGCATCGTCGGCAATTTCCGCGGCCTTGCGGCCAGCACCACGCTGGAGGTCAAGGCGGCCATCCCGATCTCGCTAGCGCTATCGCCGATGGTCGCGCGGGTGGCCAAGGGCCGAGTCGCGCGCTATCAGGCGATCCTCTCGTACAGCGACGGCAGCACGGGCGACGTCAGCGACCTAGCGACCTGGCAGGTCAGCGACCGCATGGGGACGGGGGTCGGGGTGCTGGCCAGCGCGCGGCGCGGCGATGTGCTGGGGCAGGCGGTGGGCACGGCCGAGGTGCAGGCGGACTACACGACGCTGTCAGCCCGCGCCCAGCTGCTGGTCGAGCCGGCGGTCCTGGATAGCCTGACGCTGCTGCCCGAGGACGCCAGCGTCGCGATCGGCGGCACGCAGACCTTTGTCGCCCAGGGCACGTACTCGGATGGATCCAAGCGCGATGTCAGCGCGCTGGTCAGCTGGAGCAGCACGGATCTGGGCCCGACGCTCGGCGTAGCGACGGTGAGCGCGAGCGGCCTGGCCACCGGCAAGCTGCGCGGCGTGGCGCAGATCAACGCGCAGTACATTGGCCTGCGGGCCCGCGCCGTCTTGGCCGTCGGGCTGCCGGCCGGTGACTGTGCCCCGCTGGCCTGGTGCTGGCGCAATCCCTCCCCGCACGGGGACACGCAGACCGGCGTCTGGGCGGCCGACGCGAGCAACATCTGGACGATCAGCGAGCACGGCCTGGTCACCCACTACAACGGCAGCCGCTTCTTGGTGCAGGCGGCACTGCCCGGTCAGCGCCTGACCGGCATCGCCGGCCGCGACGCCAGCCACGTCACCGTCGTCGCAGAAGACGACACGCTGCTGCGCTTCGACGGCACCAGCTGGCGGCGCGACAGCGGCAGCGGCCCCGGCGCGTCCGGCCTGTGGCAGAGCGCGGCGGACCGCCTGTGGGTCGGCGCCCCCGACGGTCGCATTCGCGTATGGAGCGGCTCGGGCTGGAGCGCGCAGAGCCCGCCCGCCGCGGCTGGCACTCGCTTCCTCGCCGTCCATGGCACAGCCGAGAGCAACATCTGGGCAGTCGGTGACAACCACAGCGTCGTGCAGTGGGATGGCACAAGCTGGCGCGACCGTCGCATCGCCGCCGCCAGTGAGCTGGTCGGCGTCTTTGGGCTGGATGCCAGCCGGCTGTGGACGGTCAGCCGCGACGGCTATGTCTGGCAGTGGAACGGCAGCAGCTGGACCTGGCCGATCGCCACCTCACGCGGCCTGCGAGCGATCGCCGGCGCCGATGCGCGCTCGCTCCTGGCCGTCGGTCCCGGCGAGCTCTTGTGGTTTGACGGCAGCAGCTGGAGCTCGGTCGCGGGCTCGCTCTCCGACCGCTTAAACGCCGTCTACGCCCTGGACCCGCGCAGCTTCTTCGCCGTCGGTGAGGGCGGCAGCTTCTACACCTGGAACGGCAGCAGCTATGCCAAAAAATCGCTCAGCCTGTTCGAGCCGCGCGGCAGCGTCAACGCCATCTGGAGCAGCGACTCGCGACAGGTCTTTGCCGTCGGCAGCGCCGGCAAGATCGTAAAGTGGAACGGCAGCGTGCTGACCACGCAGACCAGCAGCACCCTGGTCAACCTGTTTGCCGTCTGGGGCAGCGACGAAAACCACGTCTGGGCCAGCGGACAGAACGGCACGATTCGCTTCTTTGACGGCACGCGCTGGACCGCCCAGAGCAGCGGCACGCTGCAGTACCTGTACGGGCTGTGCGGCAGCGCCAGCAACGATGTCTGGGCAGTGGGCTCGAACGGCACCCTGCTGCACTTTGACGGCGCCGCCTGGAGCGCCGCCAGCAGCCCGACCTTCGCCGAGCTCAACGCCATCTGGTGCCACAGCAAGAACAACGTCTGGGCGGTCGGCGACGACGGTGCCCTTATCCGCTGGGACGGCAGCAGCTGGCAGGCGATCCCCAGCGGCACCGCAGAGCGCCTGACCGCCATCTATGGCCTAAGCGCTACCGATATCTGGGTGGTCGGGGCCCTCGGGCTTATCCGTCACTACGACGGCAGCAAGTGGAGCACGATCCCCAGCGGCAGCCCCGGCGGTCCGCCACTCGATCTGCTGGCCGTCTGGGCCGCTGACCCCAGCCGCGTCTACATGGCCGGCGAGGGCGGCCGCCTGCTGGAATGGGACGGCACGCGCATCGTCGATCGCAGCCGCGACACCAGCAACACCCAGACCCTGCGCGCCCTGCGCGGCACGGACCTGCGCAACTTCTGGGTCGGCGGCGACGAGGGCACCCTGCTGCAGTACGCGCCCTAAGCGGCTGCGGCAGTCATTCGCAATGATCCTGACAGTGCGATAAATTTATCGTGCTGTTTTATTGGTCTATTTATCATCCAATATTCTGGTTTGTCGCCCTATTTATTGTTTATTACGGTCGCCACCCCTAAGGCTTGCGGCCGGCGCCGTCGAGGCTCTGCAGCAGCTCGGTGAGGAGCTGCTGGGCCTGCGACCAGCACGGGGCGGCGGTGACGGCGCGGCGGGTGTGTAGCAGCGCCAGCGCCAGCTCTCCCTGCTCGATGGCCAGGGTGGCGCGACGGAGCTCCGAGGTGGCCAGGGGGCTGTGGGCGGCCGGGCTGGGAAGCGCGGCGCAGGCCCGCTGGAAGCGCTCGCGCTCCGCCGCAAACGCTGCGTCGGTGTGATAGCGATAGACCAGGGCATAGCGCCTCACCGCCGCCGCCGCCTGGCCCTGCGCGAGGAGCTTATCGGCCTGCTCTGCCCAGTCGCGGGTCTCCGCCGCCGCGGCGCGCAGGATGCGGTTGCGAGCCCGGCGCAGCAGCGGATGATCGGGCTCGCCGTAGGCGCTCAGCCACTCGGCATACTTGGCCAGCGCCAGGCGCGGGTCGGGCTCGCTCAGCCGCTCGGCCTCGGCCAGCAGGGCGAGCGTCGGCTGCAGCTCCGGCAAGCTCGCGGCGTGGGCCAGCGTCGCCGGTTCGAGAAAGTCTAGCGCCCAGCGCGTAAAGCCCGCCGCGGCGTAGATCTGCACCAGCAAGCGCCGGAGCTTCTGGTGGGCATCGGCGTGGACCGCCGGGCGCGTCAGGCCGTAGCGTGCCGTGGCGCTGGCCCGCGCATAGTCTTTGCCGCGCTGCTGCGCCGTCGCGAGGAGCAGATAGAGGTCTGCCTCACGCTCGGCCGAGCGCTCGAGCGCCGCCGCAAACGAGCGGGCCGCTCGCTCGGGCTGCCCCGCGGCCAGCAGGCGCTCGCCCATCGCGACCAGCTCCCCCCGTCGGGCGCTGTGCTCAGTCCGCTGAGCCCGCAGCTCATCGTCGCGGTAGTAGGGCTGACAGCCGCTGCTCAGCAGAAAAAACACGGTCAGAAGCGGCCACAGCCGGCCTAGGCAGGCGCGCCCTCGGCGATTCATGGCTGCCTCCCCGGGGTCTTTACCGGCTGCTCTGACGAGCCGCTAGCCGGCCGGCCAGGCGCGGCAGATCCCGAGGCGGCGCCCGGTGGCAGCGCAATCGGCGGCAGCCCCAGCAGCTCGAAGTCCTGGTTGAGCGCGCCGAGCGTCTGTCCGCGCTGCTCGCTCAGGCGCCGCAGTCGCCCCTCCTGCTCTTTGAGCTGTGCCTCGGCGCTGCGCTCGAAGCGCTGGCTCTCCCGCGCTGCCTCGTCCTGCACTTGTTGCAGGGCTCGGCCCGTCGCTTCGACCTGGGCATCGGCCTGCTCCTTGGCGCGCTGCAGACGCAGCAGCAGATCGTCTTCGGGCTCGCTGCTGGGCGCGGAGGTCGGTGGTGGCGGAGACGGCTTGCTCGATCGCAGCGGGGCAGGTGGTGGCTCAACGGCAAGCGCCTGCTCCAGTGCGCGCCTCTGCTCCTGCGCCTGCTGCTCTGCCTGCTGGGCGACGATGGCGGCCGCGCGCTGCTTTTCTTCCTGCTCGGCCAGCAGCTTCTTGCGCTGCTCGGCCAGTCGCTGCTGCGTCTTTTGCAGCTCGGCCTCCTGCTGATCGAGGTCGCGCTGGGCCTCCAGGGTGCTCTGCAGCTGGGTGCCCAGCTCGATCAGGAAGCGCTGCTTCTGCTCGGGCGTGTAGGAAAAAAACGGCGAGCGGCGCGGCGGTGAAGGCGAGCCGGCGCAGTCGCTGGGCGCCCGGCCGCTGTCCCAGGCTCCGGCGGCAATGTCGGCGGCCTGCCGCGCTTCCAGAAACGAGATGTCCCCCGGCACACCGGCCCGCAGCGCTTCGCTGGCCGAGCTTAGCGCGGCCTGCACGCAGCGTAGCTGCGCCAGACTGTCGCGGCGCGACATCGGCGGACCCAGCGGCGTGGCCTGAAACAGCGGTCGCAGGTGGCGATGGGCATCCCGCTCGCGTCGCAGGATGGCCTGCTGAAAGCGGCGGAAGGACTCGGCCTCGCCAGCCAGAGCCGCGCCGCGCCGGGCCTGCGCCTGCCGTTCCCGCTCATAACTTCGATAGCGCTCGCCGGCCTGCGCCTGCGTCTCCCCAGAGCGACCAAATGACTCGCTGGCATGACCCGGAGCGGCGATCAGAAACGCGGCTTTGGCCGCGGCGACCACGGCGGCGGTGAGCGCGCGCGACAGACCAGCGCTGCTACCGCTGCGCGACGCAGAGCCTGAGCCCCCACCGCAGCTATCCCAGCACTCGCAGCCGCTAGAGCTGCAAGGGATCGACATGTTGGGATGCAAGCTGCCCGGCGGGCAGAAGGCCGCGACGCAGGTGGGCGGCGGCACGGCTGGGATGCTCTGCGCCAGAGCCGGGCGGCTGCCCATGCACAGGCCAAGCAGGGCCAGCGCCAAGCCCAGCCAAGACTGCCTTGCAGACGTCCCCTGCCGCATGACGCTTAGTCCTTGCTCACCAGCCAGGTGCCCAGGCCCCAGGCCGCGACGCTAAACAGCGCCGACCACCAGATCAGGTCGAACTTCAGCGCCGACCGGCCCGCCTGGAAAAAGCGCGGCGAGTAGCGCAGCCCGGCCGACATGATCTGCGCCCGCGTGTCGGCGTAGCGAATGTGCAGCTTGCTGCCCATCACCGCGTAGTCGAGCGACGCGTACTGCCACTGCAAGAACAGCCGCAGGCGGCGCCCAGCATAGATATTCAGCCCGGCCAGCGGAGAGATCGTCGGCATCACCTCGCTGCCTTGCCCGCCCAGGCCGACCGTGCGCAGCCCACCGCGCACCCCGGCGTAGGGCTGGACATAGCGCAGCGGGATCGCCAGCGCGGCAAACAGACCCAGGTCGAGCTGCAGCGGCGTGAATTTCTCGTCGGGGCTTGGCAGCGTCGAGAGCTGCAGATCAAAGCCCAGGGCGGCGTAGTCGCAGGGCCAAAACGAGGTCTCGATCGCCGCAAACGGCGTCACCCGGTTCGACTGGTCGGCCAGCCGGCTGGTCGGCTGCGTCTCGGCGGCTGGGCTGACGCTGATCTGCCCAACCTGGCTCAGCAGCACGCCGCCGTGCAGGCCAAAGAAGAAGCGATCCGACAGCCGAAAGTCGGGCTTGGCCAGAGCCCGCGGCGCCGCGCCCAAGCTGACCGCCCAAGCGACCAACAGGCCAACCGCCAAGCGACCCCCGCAGCCCACTCTGGCCCGTCGAGACACAGCCTGCGCTGCGCCTGGTCTGCGAGGAGCCTGGGCCGGCCGGCTCATGGGTTTTCTCGGCGGCAGCGGGCACTCTGGGCGGGGGCAGGGATGCCGCGGCAGGCGTGTAGGCGATACAGGTCGCGCTGCAGCTGACAGCCCAGCGCTTCGACGGCCGCGATCTGCTGCTCGCTGACTTGATACTGCTGCAAGATGCGCTGCCGACTCTCGGCAAAGCGCTTGGCCTGATAGCCGTAGTCGACCAGCAGGCTGCCGAGCTGGATCGCATCGCCAACCAGGGGAAACTTGGCGGCCAGGATGCGTCGCTCGAAGTCGTTTGCCGCCGCCAGCAGCGCCAGGCGCTCGACGACCAGGCGGGTGGCGTCGTTCTTGGCCAGCTTCAGCGTCAGGTCGCTGATCTCGGCGCTGGTCTTCTGCCCGGCCGCGGCAACCTCGCGCAGGACCTGCCACAGATCCAGCGCGCTGTCCCCGGCTTGCGCCAGTCGCAGACCGTCGCGCTTGGCCTGCAGGAAGGCGATCCGCTGCCGCAGGCCGGCGATGTGCTCAAGCGTGCTCTGATCGTAGCGTATCGGTGGCTGCTGGCGGCGCAGGCTGGCCTCCGCCTCGCTGATGCCGCTGCCAAAGGACTCGATGAAGCGGCCGAGGATGGCGTCGGCGAGCCCGTTGGCCGCGACCTCGCAAGCCTGCTTGGCGGCGGCCTCGTTCTCTTGCGTCCAGCGCGCAAGCTCGCCCTGCGCCGCGGCGATCTGTCCCTGCTGCTGCTCGATGATCGACAGGTCGCGCTGCACCTGCGCCTGCAGTCCGCTGCAGCCCAGCAGCGCGTCGAGGCGAGCCTGCGACTGCGCCACCGCCTTGCTCTGCTGCGCGATCGCTGCGGTCGCCAGCTTAATCAGCGCCTCGCGCTTTTCTCCGGCGGGTCGAGCCTGCGCGTGCTGCAGCAGCTTCTGATTCTCAGCCAGCGCGGCCTCCTGTCGCGCCAGGTCCGCTCGCGCGGCCTGCACCGACTCGGTCGGCCCGTCCGCCGCTGCCCCACTGAGCAGGGCCAGCGAAAACAGCGCTCCCAGCAGCCAGCGATGCCGATGCATGGCCTGTCCCCCCGCAGCCGCAGTGCCAAAGGCTGCACGCGAACAGAACAGCAGGGGCTGTGCCAGCTGGGCGTGATCGTCGCTGAGCGTCGTCGTCAGGCACAGCGAGGCGGAGCGGCCGGGCTGTAATTCTTGCCGTCCGTCCGCGTGACGCGAAGATTCTGCGCAGAGGGGCTAAGGAGGCGGGGCGAGCGGCTGGCTACAGCGAGGGCTTGGTGGGCAGGGCGACGACCGTGGGCTGGGTGCCCGTTTCGACCACCGCCACGGCTTGGAAGGAGGGCGGCGTGGTGGCGACGAGGCCCGTGGCAAACACCGTGACGTTCTGACCGCGCGTCGCGGTGGCCACTCCGGACTCGATGACGATGTCGAACAGGTCTTTGGGCTGCCCACTGGCTCGCACCTTTAGCGTGGTAGCGGGCAGGCCGCTGGCAAAGTCCAGATAGTCGGTAGCCCGCGGGAAGGCGAGGTTAGACAACAGCGCCTTGCCCCCCGCTAGCACATCGACGGGCGGAGCATCGGGTGCGGCATGCACGACGCGCAGCCGCGTAGCGCCCGCTGCATCCTTGGCCGAAAGCGGCAGCGCCGACAGCGCGAGCTTGCGATCGGCCGGTGCGCCTGCCGCCGCCAGGCCATGCGCGAACAGGCTCCACGACAGGACCGGGAGCAGCTTGACGTTGGCGCTCAGCACCGCCGTCGGCTGGCCGGCTGGGCGGACCTCGACGGGATAGACACCGCCCGCCACTTCCAGCCGGCTCGACACCGCGCGATAGGCCAGGCTGCTGACCAGCTTGTCGCCGGTCTTGGTCGTGACATCGACCGCCGGTGCATCGGGCGAGGTGTGCACGACATAGAACGCAGCCTTGGGCGCCTGGTCGTTGATCCGCACGCTCAGATCGACGAGCTGACCGCTCTCTTCGTTGACTGCGGACACCGCAAAGAAGCGACTGTCGGGCGACAGTGGGTTGATCTCGCCGAAGGCAATCGCGGTCAGCACGCTGCCCCGCGCGATCGTCGCATCGGGGGTGCTGACAAAGGCCAGATCGACCGCCGCATCGCCAGGCCGCACACCTAGCGCGGTCTTGGGTGCCAGGTCGGCGCCGAGCTTGGCGAACGGCGATGCCTCACCAAACTTCACATCGTTAATCAGCGTTGAGCTGCCGGCCGCCAGGTCGACCATCGGTGCGCTCGGCGAGCCGTGCACCAGGCGAAGCTGGACCGCGGCGCCATCCTTGCTGCCAAACGGCAGCGTGGCCAGGCGGAAGGCCGTTGGGCTGCCGCTGTCATCGCCGAGTCGCCCCTCGGCCAGGACCAGCGTGCGCGAGTCCTTGGCCAGGCTGAGGTTTACGGTGTAGACCGCGGCGCTCTTGGCATCGGCTCCGGCCGCTCGTAGCTCGACCTTGTAGTCGCCGGCGGCTAGCTCGACGTTGCCGGTGTTCTTGCGATAGTCGAGCGCGCGCACCGCGAGCTGACCGTTGAGATACACATCGACGGCCGGCGCATCCGGCGAGGCATGCACGACGTTGATGATCGCCTTGCGGCTGCTCACCGGATCGCTGACCGGCGGCGTGGGTTTGACCGGCTCGCTCTCCATACCGCAGGCGAAAAGAGCGAGTGAGGACAGGCACAGCGTACGCGTAAGGTTCATAAGGCACCTCCATGCAAGGGACGTAGTGGGCGAGACCCCGTCGCTGCCCGCCATAGGCAGCGCGGCGTCAGACACCCGCGAAAAACTGCCCATTGGGATGTCGAACGCTCAACGCCTGATTCATCGATTTTTTCAATGAATGACATAGACCGGCAGCGACCTGCGATAGTCAGAGAGAGGAGCCAATCGATGTCGCAGCTATTCGTGGTCACCGGGGCAAACCGAGGTCTTGGCCGGGCTGGTGCCGAGGCGCTGGCGCGAGCCGGACACCGCCTGCTGCTCGCGGCGCGCGAGCCCGACAAGCTGGTCCCGCTGCGCCAGGCTCTGGAGCAGCTGGCCCCGGCCTGCGTCGAAAAATGTGTGGCCCTCGACCTCCGCTCGTTCGCCTCGGTGCGGGCCTGCGCCGCCGAGCTGCAGGGCTATGCGATCGATGGGCTGCTCAACAACGCCGGCGTCATGCAGCAGTCCCAGACTCGGCGCCTCACCGCTGATGGCTGCGAAGAGACGCTGCAGGTCAACACGCTGTCGCCGTTTCTGCTGACCCGGCTTTTGCTGCCCGCCCTGCGCCGCGCTCCGCGGGCTCGCATCGTCAACGTCTCGTCGCGCTTGCACATGCCGGGGTCCCGCGGCGCGCCCGTGCACTTTGACTTCGACGATCCGCAGCTTGCCCGTGCCTACAACCATGAGCGGGCCTACAAGAACTCCAAGCTCGCGCTGCTGTGGTGGACCTACGAGCTCGCGCGGCGACTCGCCGGCACCTCGGTGCACTGCCTGGCCCTGTGCCCGGGCTTTGTACCCCTGACCGCCTCCGAGAGCGTCACCGGCTGGCAGCGCTTCCTTCTGCGTCACATCCTGGTGCACGCGCCGTTTGCCACCTCGGTAGCCGACGTTGCCCAGGCCTATGTCGAAGCGCTCACCGCCCCCGCCCTAGCCGAGGCCAACGGCATCTTTCTCGCCGACCACAAGCCCATCCGATCGAGCGACGAGTCCTACGACAACGACAAAGCCCGCCGCTTCTACCAGCTGGCCTGCGCGCTCACCGGCCTGCCGGAGTCGGACTGAGGAGGCTCCTTCCGCGCATCGATCTGCTCTGTGCGCCCGACGAACGCCCGGCCAGCACCAGCCGCCCCAAGGCTGTCCGCGCCGTGTCATAGCCCCGCGCAAGCCCGCGTGACTGCGACCGAAACCTGGGCCGCAGCATCCAGCCCAGCAACTTCATGCTGGTGCCCGATCCGGCAGGGCCGGGAGGCGAGCGGGTCAAGCTGCTGGACTTTGGCATCGCCAAGCTGGGAGAGGACTTCCGCGGGCTCGACGAGTCTCACACCCGGACCGGCGTGGTGATTGGCACGGTTGGCTATATGTCGCCTGAGCAGCTGCAGGGCGACAAGGTGGATGGGCACAGCGATGTGTATTCCTTGGGCGTGGTGCTATATCGGGCTCTAACGGGCCACCTGCCCTTCGTCAGCGACAAGGGACCGCTGGCTCTGGCCACTATGCATCTCGTCGCGGAGCCGCCTCCGCTTAGCCAGCTGGTGCCGGCGGCGCCAGAGTGGTTGTGTGCGCTGGTCCAGCAGATGTTGCGTAAGCCGCGGGCATGGCGCCCGGCGATGTCCGAAGTCGCGGCCCGGCTGCAAGAGCACCTGCCGGTCGGCCCGCCGGTCCGGGTCACCCACCTAAGTGGCCGCAGCCGCAGCATCGCCGCCGCCGAGACGACGCCGGCCAGTCATCCGACGCTACGTGCCCCGCTGCCGTCTCCACCGCCGCTGGCTGGCAGGCCGCTGGGTAGCAGGCCAAGTGAGCTCGTTGGCCGTCTGGTAGCGGTGCTCGAGATGGGGAGGCAGCAGCGCGGCCAAGATATCGGCCAGCGGTCCATCAGGAATGGCCCGCGGCGTGGAGTCTCGCTTGTGCTCCAGCGGCTCCGAGTTGGAGCTTGAGCGCGTGGTATCGATGAGCGTCCGGCCCGTCAGGACGTAGTAGAGCATGGCGCCAAAGGCGTAGAGATCGGAGCGCGGATCGACCGCCGCAGTTTCGATCTGTTCTGGTGCTACAAAGGCCAGGGATCCGGCGATCACCCCGTCGCGACCCGCCGTCGCTGCTAGCCCGAAGTCGAACAGCTTGATGTCATCTTTGGGGGTGGTCAGAAAGACATTGTTCGGACTGATGTCGCGATGAACGACGCCGCGACGTTAGGCATAGTCCAGCGCTTCACAGACCGGAATCAGGTAGCGCAAGGCGTCCAGCAGCGAGAGCGGTCCATCGGCGACCCGCGTGGTCAGCGTGCTACCGCGCAGCAGCTCCATGACGATGACCCCGCGCGGCGGCTCGTCCCAGGCATCGTAGAGGCGGAGAATATGCGGGTGCATCAGCTTGGCGAGAGTGCGCGCCTCGGAGCGAAAGCTGGCCGACGCTCGGGCATCCTCAAGCGGGATCAGCTTGATGGCGATCGCTCGATCGGGATGATGGCGGTCGCGGGCTGACCACACGGATCCGAATCCACCCGAAGCGATGAGCTCTCCCAGCTCGTAGAACTCATGCGAAAACGTCGAGCCCTTGTGCTTTCTGACCCACGCCCGCTCTCACCCAACACAGCGGCGCAGCACACATCGTGCTAAGAGACGATGGGCCAAGGCGAGGCCCCCGATGCGGACTCAGCCTGCCGCCGGCTGCTACTTCACCCAGACATGCGGCGAGCACACAAGCCCGCGCAAGCAGAGTCCGCAGCCTGCGCCGGGCCGACCTGAGCGGGCACAAGCCAGCCCGGGGGCTCAGCCGGCTGACTGCCGCAGCCGCTCGCTGAAGCGAGCCATGCGGGCGATGCCTTCAGTAATGTCGGGCAGCGCTGAGGCCAGAGAGAGGCGAACCAGACCATCGCAGCTAGGTCCGAAGGTCCGCCCCGGCGCCACGGCTACGCGCTCCTGCGCCAAGAGCTGACGACAGTACTCATCGCTGGACAGTCCGGTCTGCGAGATGTCGGCCATGATGTAGAACGCCCCCTCGGGCTGCGAGATCAGGAGTCCGGCTTGCGATAGCTGCGCCACCGCCATGTCGCGACGCTCCTGATAGGCGGCCCGCATGGCAGTAACCACCGACTGATCGCCGCGCAGGGCTGCCAGCGCTGCTCGCTGTGCCACTGCGGAGGCGCAGCTAGTGTGTGCCTCTTGCACCTTGGCGACAAGCTCAGCCAAATCTGGCGATGCGTGTAGATAGCCGAGTCGCCAGCCGGTCATCGCATAGGTCTTCGAAAAGCTGTACACGCTGATCACGCGGCCATCGACATCGTCTGCCCCAGGGCTGTAGTGCTCGCCTTGGAACACGAACTCTTCGTACACCTCATCTGAGACCACGTAGAGGTCAGCCTGGCGGGCAAGCTCGACGATGCGCGCAATCGTTGCCTGGGGCAGCACCGCTCCGGTTGGATTGGCGGGACTGTTGAGTAGCAGCAGCTTGGCGCGCGGCGTCTGCTGCAGCAGGCGCTCCAGCGCCGCCAGATCGGGCTGAAAGCCGCTCTCGGCTGGCAGTGGATAGCGCACCACCTCGGCATGCAGCGCGTGCGCCATCAGCTCGTAGTTCGGCCATGACACACTTGGCAACAGCACGACATCCCCGGGATTGAGCAGCGAGTTGAAGCTCTCCATGATCGCTGACACTGCGCCGCAGGTCAGCACGATGTCGTCGCGGTTGGCGCGGATGCGGTTCTTGCGCCACAGCTTGTCGACGAGTGCGGCACGCAGCTCAGGGATGCCACGATTCGGCGTGTACTTCGTATGGCCAGCGCGAGCATCCGCACAAGCAGCCTCGATCACAAAGTCCGGCGTGGGAAAGTTGGGATCACCCACCTCCAGGTGGATGACGTCGGAGTACTCGGCGGCCAAGCGCATCAGCGCTCGGATCCCCGAGGGCGGTGTCGCCGCGATGCGAGACGAAAAGGACTTCATGACTGCTGTGTCCTCCCCCAGACTGAAGCCACGCTGGCATCGCCCCTGCGCAACCCAAGCGGAAACGACAGCCGCCCGCTTCTGCCCGGCCTAACTTCGCTCAATCGTCAGAGTGAACTCACTGCTCAGCCGACCATCGATGTGCTGCTCACGCAAGCGGCGAACTTCGACCCGCCCGGTCACGACCATGGCAAAGAGCTGCGCGACAAAAGCCTCGCAGACCAGCCCAAAGATCGGTGAGCGACAGGCAAACTCCCGCAGCTCGATCAAGCTGGTGGGTCCACTGCCGATCGACTCGACGCGCAGCGAGCCGCCGTCGAATAGCAGAGACCACAGCGCCGGCAGCTTCTGGATAAGCTGATCCGGCGTGACGCCCGCCAGCGAAGCCCGGTAGGTGCTAGAGAAGTCGCGCTTGAAGACGGAACGCATGAACTTACGGAACTTGTTCTCGTCACGCCGGCAGACCTGTTCGAGTAGGGTCGACAGGAAAGGGGACCATGCATCGGCCGGCAGCCACTCCAGCGCCACGATGGTCCGGCGCAGTAGCTGCTGCGTCTCTGCTGGGCAAGCAGTTACCAGTTCCTGATACTTCTGCGGCGGCAACGCTTCGCGCAGCAGCGCGATGGTGCTGAGCAGGGTCGCCCCTTTTACCCGAGACAGCATAGAGGGATTATTTTCGCACAAGCGAGGCCAGGGGGACAGCCCGCTGCCACCTCGGAGAGTGGCGCTACAGGTGGGATGGAGCGCTTGGAGGACTAGCCCCAGCGAGGAGCTTCGTCTGGGCTAATGCCCAGGGTCAGCTTGGCGGCGAACTCGTGTGAGATAGCCGAGTTCGCCGGATGGAAGCGACCGGCGCGCGAGTCGCGGAACAGGCGCTCCATCTCGTGCTTCTTGAACATGCCAAAGCCACCGGAGAGATCGAAGGCTCGGTCGACCACGCGGAAGCTACCCTCGACCGCGTGATACTTGGCAGCGACGATCTTGATCGGCCAGTCGGGATGCTGCACGCCGCTGGACCAGTCGCGGGTGGCAGCGTCAAGGTGCGGGCCGATGCCTTCTAGCTCAAGGACGATCTCGGCGATGCCGTGCTGCACTTCGGCGTGGTAGTGCATCGGGCGGGACAGGCCGATCGACTTCTTGTTTTTTACGGCTTCGACGATGAGGTCACGGACGCGCAGCGCGATGCCGTAGTACACGTTGCCAAAGTTGAGCAGCGCCCAGGCGAAGATGCCGAGCACGAAGTTGTCCATGCCCGCAGCCCCGGCCGGCAGCACGCGGGCCACGTAGCGATCGGGAACGAAGGCACCATCGAGCACGGTGTCGTCGCTGCGGGTCGCACGCATGCTCATCGTGTCCCAGGTTTCCTTGATCTCATAGCCTGGCGTGTCGCGCGGCATAAACGCATGCACAACCTTGGGGTGCTGCGGATCGCTCATGTCCATGCCGTGCAGGCCGTAGCGCGTCCATACCGGCGATAGGCTGCCAAACGACTTGCGCCCATAGAAGCGGTAGCCGCCCTCGACTCGCTCTGCTCGCGTCGCCGACAGCAGGACAGGAATATCGTTGCCCGTCTCAGCGTGACCGGCTGCGAAGATTTCACCCGCTGCCGCTTCCCGCAGCAGCCACTCCAGCGACTTGTCCCCACTGCGCCATAGATCCGCGGCAATGCCCACCCAGTAGTTGTGCATGTTCAGGCCGACCGCGGTCGCTGGTGCGTACTGCGCCAGCAGGCGGGTTTCGCGCGCTATCTCGTGCAGGGTGAAGCCGAGGCCGCCAAACTCCTTCGGGACTGCCATAAGCAGATAGCCCGCGGCTTTCAGCTCCTCAAAGTCTTCGTAGAAGAAACGATTGTCCCGGTCGTATCCAGCTGCACGCTCACGGCAGCGCTCGAGTAGGGCGGGATTGAGCACAGATGTAGTTGCCATCGTCATACGCTTCTCCTTGCTGTCTCTCGTCATCGACAGGGCCTGGGGATGGGGGCTTCAGCATATCACGCTCGGCATCGCTCGGGATACGGCACCAGGCCGTGGTCAGCGCGCCGCGCCTTTCGCTCCCTGAGCCCTGCTCGGCCTCAAGTACACTGAACCAGTGTCTCGCAACGTCGAAGGACCGCGCTGCGGGATGCGGGGACCGACACGACTCGGGTGAGCAGCAGGTGAGCTGCTGAGCAAAACCTACGGGCCTAGGGGGCTCTCATGTCGAAGCGGCCGATCAATGTCTGGCTAGTACAGCGCAGCGTCTGGGCGATGGACGCCGAGTCGATGCCGCTCGCGATGGCCTACCTGCAGGCCTATGCCCAGACCGACCCAGAAGTTCGCGAGCGCTGCCAGCTGCGCATCTTCAACTTCGGGGGCGGCGACTCAACTGTGACCATGGCGCGCCGCTTGTTCTACGAAAACCCCGTGCCGGACGTGCTGGCCTGCTCGGTTCTGGGATGGAACTATGGCGCCTTTGGCCGGCTCGCCGAGACCTTTCGTCAGCTCAATCCGCAGGGCTGGATCGTCTTTGGCGGCACGCACGTCAGCAACTGTGGCGCCCGCGTGTTCGCCATGTTCCCACCGGTAGATATCGTCGCTAACGGCGAGGGAGAGCTGACCTTCTTAGAAGTCTTGCGCGCCTATCTGGCCGGTCGCTCCAAGCGCGACCTGGGCGATATCCAGGGCCTGTCTTTTCAGGGTGAGCGGGGCCAGGTGATCACCACCCCCGCGCGGCCCCGCATCGAAGACCTCGATGTCATTCCCTCCCCGCTGCTAAGCGGTGTCGTCACGCTGCGGCGCCCAGATGGTCGGCCGCGCTACGACGTCGTGCTGCTAGAGACCAACCGCGGCTGTCCTTACTCGTGCGCCTTCTGCTACTGGGGGGGCGCGGTTGGTCAGCGGGTACGTCGCTTCTCGCCAGAGCGCATGGCTGCCGAGATCGACTTTATCGCCTCGCAGCAGATCGCCGACGTCGTGCTCTGCGACGCCAACTTCGGCATGCTGCCCGAGGATGAGGCCTTCATCGATCACTTCATCGCTTGCCGCGCCCGCTATGGCTATCCGCGCAGCCTCGAGACCTCGTGGGCCAAGAACAAGGGACGCGTCTTTTACGCCATCGTCGAAAAGATGGCGCAGGTCGGCATGCGCTCTTCGTTTACGCTCGCGCTGCAGAGCCTCTCGGATCCAGCGATCACGCTCATGCGGCGCAAGAACATGAAGCTGAACGCTTGGCAGGATCTGTCCGAGTGGCTCACCCAGCATCAGCTGGAGTGCTACGCCGAGCTGATTTGGGGCACCCCGGGCGAGACCTATGACTCGTTCCTGCGCGGCTATGAGGAGCTGTCGCGCCGCGTCTCGCGAATCGCCGTCTATCCACTGCTCATCATGCCCAACACCGCCTACAGCGATGAGAGGCAGCAGCACGAGCTAGTCCTGCTGCGCGGGGAGAAGGACGACTTCGAGTATGTGATGTCGCACAAGACCATCAGCTATGACGACAACCGCCGAATGCATCGCTTCATCTTCTGGGCACGCATCGTTGCTGAAAACCAAATCCTGCGTCACCTCTGGCTCGCCCTGCTGCACTTCACCGGCATTACGCAGCTTGAAGTCCTGCTGCAGCTAGATGAGTGGTTTGATCGGCAGAGCGATCCCGTTGCGCAGGGGCTCTTGGCTTGCCGCGCCGAGATGGTCGACAACCTCGATGCTTCGCGGGTCACCGCCGGCCTGCTCTACTTCTATCGGCAGCCGCTCCTACGCTCGCTGCTGCAGCGCTTCTTCGAAGAGTCCATCTTGCCGCGCATCGCGCCGGAACAGCACGCCTTCTTCGCTGCGCTGCTCGACTGGGATCTGCAGACCATGCCGATCTATCGTCGCAGTGAGCGCGAGGATGACCATCTGGGAGCTGAGCTCGAGATCGCTACGCTGTATGACGAGCGCTACTACGTCCGTCGCGACATCGACTCGGCCTACGACATTCTCGCGATCTGCACGGCCCTCAAGCACGGTCAGACTGTCGAGCTACAGCCGGCACCGCAGCGGTACACGCTGTACTTCCGGGTTGGCTTCGCCACGCACATCGACAACCACGAGTTCGTCAGCCGCTACTGTGGCAAGACTGCTGCCCAGCTTGAAGCAGAGCACCGTCGTGCGCTGCCCGCCTCGCCGCCCGCCGAGCGAAGATCCCGGCAGACCCGACCCCAGAGCCGCTGATAGGCTGGCTGCCATGAGCGCTACGCCGCCTTCGCCCACTGTGTCGCCCTCGAAAGGACTGGCCCGCGACGAGCGGCAAGGCCTGCTGTATGCCTTGCTTTCAGCGCTGTTTCTCGCCGCCGTACTGCTGATCGCCAAGGCTCTGCTGCGGACCATGACACCGTGGGCCTTTACCACCCACTTCTTCCTCTGCGGCGCCTTGGCCTACGTCGTCTACTTTGGTCTGACGCGGCAGTGGCAGCCGTTCCGCCCATCGCCTGGTCTGCTAGTGGCGGCGCTGGCCGTCGCCTTGCTCGATGTCGGCTATACGCTGGGCTACTTCTACGGACTGAAGCTACTCAACCCGGCCGTGGCTGCGTTCTTGGGGCACAGTGGCGAGCTCCTGGCCACGCTGCTTGGGATCGGGCTCCTGCGCGAGGCAGTCAGTCGGCGCGAGTGGCTGGCCATTGCGCTGGCTTTTCTGGGCCTGGGCTTGGTGACGGCCCGCTTCGACGCCACAAGCCTGCGCGGGACCCTTTCGATCCTGGTGGCCGCGCTGTTCTTTGCCGCCAACACGCTCTTCGTTCGCCGCTTGACGCGACGCTTCTCGCCGGTGCACCTGTCCTTCTGGCGCACCACCCTCTTAGGTCTTGTGATGCTGGCTCTATCGTCGGGCTGGCTGGGCTTTCGCCGCGCCGAGGGGAGCGAGTGGTGTCTCGTGCTCGCGGCAGGTGTGCTCGGCCCTTTTCTGAACTACCTGTTCTTCTTCAAGGCGCTAGGCCTAGCTGGCGTTAGCCGGGTCAGCGTCGTGCGCGTCAGCCACTCGGTCCTGGTGCTGCTCGGCAGCGTGATCGTCTATCGTCAGGTTCCTGTTCCGCGACAGATCGCCGGCGGGCTGCTGCTGATTGTCGGCATTGTCGGCTTGATCTATGCGCGCTGGCAGCAGCCCAAGGCGGCGCCGGATTCAACCGCGCGCTAGCTCGGGGCGTTCGCCACTCGCCGCTGCGTCCTTCCGTTCAGCCGGGGCAAACTGACCGGCGCTAGCAAGCGTGGCGGCGATCAAGTCATCGTCGGTGACGTATGAGCAGACC
This sequence comes from uncultured Myxococcales bacterium, assembly GCA_964628555.1. Taxonomy (GTDB): domain Bacteria; phylum Myxococcota_A; class Polyangia; order Palsa-1104; family JAEUJZ01; genus JAEUJZ01. The sequence continues at coordinate 25,746 of CAZVMD010000045.1, forward strand.
AGGGCCTGCTGGTAGTCCGCCATGGCCTGCAGGGCCCGTGGCCGCTGCGTCGCGGCCCGTGCTGCGGTCTGCTGCTGGACCCAGGTCCATGCCCGATCGACAAGCGCCTCATCCACGCTGATCGTGTGGCGGTGCAGGCTCTCGGCACAGCGACTAAACGCCAGCTCCACCGCGCGCCGTCCGCTGCCGGGTGCATAAGCGGCCGCGATATGTCCGCCCACCTCTTTGGGATCGTAGGGCAGGTAGGTGGTCGGCGACACGGTCTGCATCAGGTGCGTGCGCACCGTCGCCTCATCCAGATGCAAGAGGGATCCGGTGACGGCGGCATGTGGCGACTGCAGCAAGACGAAGTACTGCTCGACTTGGCGCGACAGGCTGGTCAGCTGCTCATAGGCGACACCGGGAAGTGACAGGCCATAGATCGTGCGCAGCGCCATTAGCACGGCTGCGGTCGCGGCGTTGCCCGCCCGGTTGCCGACCCCATTGATCGTGACATCGGCCCCGGCGGCGCCGCAGGCCAGTGCGGTCAGGGTATTGGCCACGGCCATCCCCAGGTCGTCGTGAAAGTGGCCGAAGAACTCCAGGCCGGCGAAGCGAGCCTGCAGCTCCGGCAAGCGCTCGGCAACCCCAAGCGGGGTGGCGACACCAACGGTGTCATGGAGGCGAATCTCGCGGCAGCCAGCCGCTTGCAGCGCGGCGACATAGCCATGTAACTCAGCCGGCGTGCAGCGAAATGCATCTTGGATGATCCCGCCTACGCTGTGCAGGCCGTACTGAAAATAGCGCCGCGTCAGCAGCGTCAGCTGCTCCTGCAGTCCGGCGTGTAACTCGGCGGCAGAGAGCTTGTGTGGATCGAAGCCCGCGCCGCGCTGCGCCGCCAGCCAGGAGCCATCGGTCGGCCGCGCAATCGCTTCGCTCGCCGAGCAGGCTGAGTGGAAGGACACGCTCCGGCGATCGGCGGGCGCAATGCTGCGCAAAAGCGCGTGGGCTCGATCCTCGATCTGATACCAGCCATAGACATGGGCCACGAGGTCGGGCGGCAGCTTGCCCTGACGCTGCGCCGCCAGGAAGGCAAACAGCGTCTCGCGGTCGGAGTCATTGACCACCGCAAAGCCCAGCGAGAAGTGGCGGATGCCGGTGACCTCATGAATCCGCCGCAGCAGCGCCAAGCGCTCCTCGGGTGGGTGGCGGTGATAGCCGCGCGAGTCTCCTTCGCGGAGAGTCTCATCCAGCAGCCGAAGACGGTTCGCCGACAGCATCTTGTCCTCCCATGCGAGCTAGATTTACCCTAGCCCAGGGTAGCAAGAGGATGGGCGCGATGCCGACAAGAGTTGGAGGCTGTCTCTGCGGGCAGGTCCGCTACGAGGTGCGAGGACCTCTGCGCGACGTCGTAAACTGCCACTGCACGATGTGCCGACGAGCCGGCTTTCTCGCCAACATCGGCCTGGCTCGTACTGACTTCGTTCTCACCGCGAGCACCTCGCTCTCGTCCTATGCTTCGTCAGATAGCGTGCGCCGCTACTTCTGTGGTCACTGTGGCTCGCCGATCTACTGGGATCCGCTGCGCCGGGATTTTGTGGTCATTGCCGCCGGTACGCTCGACCAGCCGACCGGGCTCAAGACCGCCGCCCACATCTACGTCGCCGACAAGCCCGACTACTACGAGATCGAAGATGGCCTACCGCAGCATGAAGGACCGATGTACGAGCAGGAGAGCTAGTCAGAACGCTCGCTGCACGCGAGCCGGCATGGCACGGCACGGGGCAGCCGTTGGGTGCGGCCCTCCGGCGAGCGCTCAGTCAGCGCTTGATGTGTGTCGCAGCAGCGGTAGATCCGCAGCCGCAGCCCCAGTGGGAATCGGGCGAAACGGCAGACCCCAGGCCTGATCGAGCTCCTGCGCGACCGCCAGAGCATAGCTGGCCTCCGAGGCCAGGAACTGGACGGTCGCATCATCCAGCAGCCGACGCGCCAGCACCAGATCGCCCCGCTCGCGAGCCAGCCCGGCCCATACCAGCCGAGTGCGCGCTGCGTCGAGCACCATCCAGCCGGCGGCGGAGGCTTGCAAGCTCGCCTGCATGTGCCGCTCAACCGTTGCTTGGCTGGCCCCCTGCCGATGGAGGGCGACCGCCAGCACACGCTCGGCGATGGCCAGCGCGTGAAAGTTGTCGTCGGCGTGCGCGTCGGCGATGACCTGCTGCGCCAGCTGAATCGCGTCCTCAGTCCGCCCCAGCGCCAGGACGATATTGGCATGGATTGCGGCATAGAGAATGGCAAATAAAAGCTGCCCGCCCATTTCGTGACTAATCGCCTGCGCTTCTTCATAGTGCGTTAATGCGGCCGCTGGATGCCCCAGCTCACTCTCAGCCCAAGCAATATATCCCAGAGCCATAAATTGATATATTTTCTCTCCGCATTGACGCGCAAGCAGGAGCGTCTTTTGCCCTCTCTCTAGCATTATTGGCCAATCGCCAGAGTGCGAGGTTGCCAGGCAAAAATACATATGTGTCATTGCGAGAATAATCGGCTTATCGATCTCTTGCGCCCGTGCGTAGGCGCGCTCAACCTCGGCCATGCCCCGCTGGACGTGACCCATGCCGATCAAACAGAAGCCGCGATGGCCGATCGCCCGTACCCACTCATAGCCGTATCCCATTTGCGCATAGGTGTCGAGAGTGGAAATAATTAGCGGCAATGAAAGATTAAGTCGCCCTTGGCCAAATAGCGCCGTGCCTGCGGCTGAGCTTGCTAATGTCCATAGCTCTTTATGCTGATGTGTGGCGGCAATCGTTCGCACCTCTTCGTGATAACGCAGTGATTCGCGTGACTCATTAGAATAGTAGTGCAGACGACCGCGCCAGTAATACACCCAGGCAAGGCGCAGGACGTCGGCTGGCTGCTCGGGTGTTGCCGCCAGCGAGCGCAGCAGCCCCTCGGCTTCGTCGAGGCGCGCCACGTTCTGCTTCGGTCGATCGGCAATATGCGAGGCGCGCACCTGCTTGAGCAAGGTATCGACCCGCTGCCGCTTGATCTCGGCGCTTGGCGGCAGCTCCTGTAGAGCGCTCAGCGCCTCGGCAAAGTAGCGACGCGCGTCGTTGTAGGCGCAGAGCCGGGTAGCGGTCTCACCAGCCCGCAGCGCGTAGGTGCGCGCCTTATCGGGGACGCCGGCCTCGCGGAAGTGATAGGCCAGCGCCCCTGCGGCTGGCTCCCAGTCGCTGTATAGGCCCTCCAAGACCACCGCTACTCGGCCATGTAGCTCGCGTCGCTGCGCGGCCCCTAGCTGCTCCAGCAGGCCCTCGCGCAGCTTGTCGTGCGCGAAGCGCCACTCGCCATCGGCGGTATCCAGAATCGCGGCGTTGGCGCAGTCGCGCAGAAAGCTGCGCAGGTCAAGCGCCGGGAACAGCTGCTGCAGCGCGGCGGTATCGAGCTTGCGACCGATGATCGCTGCGCCCTTGAGGACGGCGCGATAGCTGTCGGGGACCTGTTCTAGGCGACGCTCGACGATGCGGCCGATACCGAGCGTCATCAGCTGGTCAGGCAGCGCCGCGGCTTCGCCCAGCTGGCTAAGATCGCCCTGCCCGGACAGCGCCCGCGCCACCTCGACCAGGAAGAAGACATTCCCTTCGGTGTGCCGCTGCAGGTACTCGATGACCCAGGGCTGCTTTCCGGCCTCTCCCAGCATCGACACACTCAGCTGGCTGATCGCGTCTCGATCCAGCCGGGCCAGCCGAATTACCGCCATGTCGCTCAAGCGCTGCGGCAGCTCGGGGCTCTCGTCGTCGCGGTAGGTGCCGATCAGCAGCAGCCGGCGCGAGCTGGCCAGCCGGCTGAGGCGATTTAGCAGGCCCAAGCTGTCAGGCTCGGCCCAGTGCAGATCTTCAAGCAGGATCACCAGCGGGCGAGTCGGGCGCAGAAACAGGCTCTCGATGACCGCGCTCAGCCGCTTCTCAGCCAGCTCGGGCGCCACCTTGGGCGCATCGGGGATGACGCGCTCGACGATGGCCGGCAGATCCGGCAACAGCTCCTTGAGCACCGAGAGCTCATCGTCCCCTAGCTGCACATGCAGACACAGCGTGCGCAGGATCGGCAGCCAGATCTGCAGGTAGCTGCCACCTTCGGTAATCGCCTGTCCCTGCGCGACGATGGCGCCCGAGACCATGGCCAGCGTACGAATCTCCGCCAGCAGGCGCGACTTGCCGACCCCACTCTCACCACCGAGCAGGATGCTGGAGCCCTGCTGCCCCAGCGCGGCGCTCAGGCGCTCTTTGAGGCTCTGCAGCTCGCGCTCCCGGCCGATAAGCTCGTTGGCCTGCAGGAAGCTCTCACGTGTGGCGACTGTCTCTAGGGTGATCGACTCACCGAGGGCGGCGGCGAGGGCATGCACGACCTCGGCCGCGCTGCCGTAGCGCGCCTGCGGATCGCGGGCCAGCAAGCGCTCGATGACCTGCCCGACCGGCCCCTCGACCCCGCAAGCCGTCGCCGCACGCTCGCGGCTCAGTGGCTTTTCTCCCTCGGAAAATGTCTGCGAATACGAGCTGATTAGATCCGCTACCCCCCGATCGATGGTGATGTCGGAGTTGGTATTAAACAGGCTGTTGAGAAACGATGTTCGGCTGGCTCGATTGTGCGGAAACTGACCAGTAAACATCTGATGGGCCAAGATTCCCACCGCGTACAAGTCGGACGCGACCGAGGGTGGCTGCCCCTGCAGGAGCTCCGGAGCCATGTAGTCGATGGTGCCGGCCGCGCCCTCGGCCTGGCCGCTAGCCACCGCGATGCCAAAGTCGAGCACCTTGACCTGGCTGCCCACGCACAGCACGTTGCTTGGCTTGATGTCGCGATGCAGCAGCCCGCGCCGATGCACATAGGTCAGGGCCCGCAGGAGCTGCACCAGCAGATCGACCTGTCGAGCCAGCGGCTGTCCATACGCTGCGGTGACGATGTCGAGCGGCTGCTCAAGCAGCTCCATCGTGAAGTATGGATCTCGCCCCTCGTCGAGCCCGTAGCTGAGGACATCGACGATGTTGGGGTGGTGCAGTGAGGATAGGGTCTGAAACTCACGCAGCAGCGCGAGGCGCAGACGAAACCCATCATCGGGATCAACCTCGCCGGCCTCTTGCCGTTCGGTGAGCACGACCTTGAGAGCCACGGCCTCGCCACTTAGCCGATAGTGGGCGCGATACACCGAGGCCATGCCGCCCTGCCCGAGGCGCTCACGCAGCCAGTAGCTGTTATCCACGAGACGACTGGTCAGGCTCATACCGGACAGTGCTCCGTGCGGCGATGGTCTGGGTCAGCCCGCAGCAGGTGCTGTCCACCCAGCACAGCCGATACTGCCACCGCACACATCCACAGTCTTGCATTGTACCTGGCTTCCCGATGCCTAAGCGGCGGCTGTTTCATCGACAGCAGTGGCCAGCTGCAGTGGCTATTTGTCGCACCTGCTGCGCCATGGGCTGCGCCGTGTGCAGCGCATGCACTGCGCATACGCTGCGCGACCCGCGCCGGATCGCCGTGCGACTCGACTCGCGTGATAGGCTGGTGCAGTGCGGCGGGGGGCCGCGAAAGGCTCGCGGCGTTGTGAGCGCCCGCGGCCGCAGCAAAGCCTGCTGCCTTGCGACCGTCCCGACGATACAGAGAGCTAGGACATGGAGTATTCGAGCATCCGCGAGAAGGTTGAGGCCTTGGCGCAGCACTGGGCAAGCGAGCGCCCATCGCGCCAAGGGCGCACCGAGCTCTGGCCACGCGACGTCGAGGCCCTGCGCCTGGCCGGGTATCCTGCCATTGTCGTTCCGCGCGAGCACGGTGGTGCATTCACCAGCGTGGCCGAATCGGTCCGTCCGATCTGCGGCCTGCTGCGCGCGCTGGGACGCGGCGACTCCTCCATGGCTCTGGTCAGCTCCATGCATGCGGCCGTGCTGTCGCACTGGCTGACCATGCCGCAGGCCACGCCCGAACATGACGCGGCCTGGCAGCAGCAGCGGCGATCGCTGTTTGCGGCGGCGCTGGACGGCGCGTTCTTCGGCACGATTACCTCAGAGCCCGGCAGTGGCGGCGATATCGCCATGACGCGAGCCACGGCCCGCCGGCACAACGGTGGCTTTCTGCTCAGCGGTCAGAAGCACTTCGGCAGCGGCCTGGGCATCACCGCTTTCATGCTGACCACGGCTATTCCCGAGGGCGAGATCGAGCCTGACTGGTTTCTCATCGATGTCCGCGGTGTCCCATGGGATGGCTCCTCGGGCATGAAGCTGGCTGCGCTGTGGGACGGCTACGGCATGACGGCGACGCAGAGCCATGCCATGACCTTCACCGACTTGCCCGTTACGCGCTGCGCCTGGCCGGGTCAGCGCAAGCAGCTTACGGCGAGCACGATGCCTTTTATCGGCTGCGTCTTTGCCGCGGTGATCGTTGGCGTGGTCGATGCCGCGATGAACATTGTGCAGACCCAGCGCGCACTGCGCACCGGGCCGGCCCGCGCCTACGAAGCCGTCGAGTGGACGCGAGCCCAGCTAGATGCCTGGCTGATCGCCCAGGCTCTGGAAGGCATGCTGCGCGCCGCCGAGAGCGCACAGCCTGTCGATCGCGAGATCCTGCAGGGGAAAGTGGCCATCGCCGAGCTCGCCGAGAGCTGCTTGCTTCGCCTTAGCCGCATCCTCGGTGGCGGCAGCTACTCGCGGCGCTCACCGATCGGGCACCTGCTCGAAGATGTGCGCGCCCTCGGCTTCCTCCGCCCGCCTTGGAGCCTGGCCTTTGACCAGCTGATCGCACTTGGCTAAAAGCTCAGCTGGAGGCAAACGGCGCGACGGCGATCTGCGCCGGATCACGCCCGGCCCGCGCCGCTCCGGTGGCGACCCACGAGCGACCTTCGGCCAGCTTTCCATGGGGCCAGAAGGTCAGAATCCAGCCAGCGGCCAGCTCGTCGATCCCCGCGATGGCCTTCTGCTTGAGCGCCGCGACGTAGATCGGGATCGCGCTCCGCGGCGATTTGATCTCTAGGCGGAACGGACGAGAGCTGGCGTTTTCGGCCCCGGCGTCGAGCCTGACTCGGTCGCAGCAGCCGTAGAACGTAGTCATAGCGGGGGGACATGGCGGAGGAGATCTTTCGAACCGAGCGCACGCAGGGGGAAGAGGGGGCGAAAGATCGCGTCTCCGCGCGGGCCATCCCGTGTCTTTCGGTTGCGGCGATCGCCGATGATCTGCTTGCGAATCGCGCCCGGCTCGTCCCGCTGTCGGCCGGCGGCCTGCTCATCGGCCGCGGAGAGCCAGACAGCTTCCTGCAGCAGAGCAGTCCCAATGAGCTGCGAATCAAAGACAACCGGATGAGCGGGCGGCATGCCGCGCTGCTGCCCACCGAGGGCGGCATCCTGGTGGAAGATCTCGGCTCGACTAACGGGACGCGCATAAACGACGAGAGAATTCGGACCGGCCTGCTGTCGCCCGGCAGCTACTTAGAGGTTAGGCACAGCCTTTTGGCCTGCGGCGTCCTGGACGAAGCGGAGCTGCTGCCGCTGGCCGAGACGACCATGCTGGGGCCGACGCGCAGCGTGGATCCCAGCCTGCTGGGCATCCTGCAACGAGCCCGCCAGATTGCTCCTTCGACGGTATCGGCGCTGCTGCTTGGTGAGAGCGGCACGGGTAAGGAAGTTCTGGCCCGCTCGATCCACGAACAGAGCGGCCGCCGCGGGCGCTGGGTCGCCGTCCACTGCGGCGCCATCCCCGAAAACCTGATCGAGAGCGAGCTGTTTGGTTACAAGAAGGGAGCCTTCACCGGGGCACTCAGTAGCCAGGAAGGCCTGGTCGCTGCCGCCGATGGGGGGACGCTTTTTCTCGGCGAGATCGGCGAGATGCCGGCCGCAGCCCAGGTGCGCCTGCTGCGCGTCCTGCAGGAGCACGAGGTGCTGCCGGTCGGTGAGACACGGCCGCGCAAGGTCGATAACCGAGTGATTGCCGCGACCAACAAGGATCTGCGCAGCCTGGCCTTAGGGGACAGTTTCGCGGCGATCTCTACGCGCGCTTGGATGGCATCTCGCTTCGCCTGCCTCGCCTGGCCGAGCGACGGGGGGATCTCGGCCTGCTGATCGCTCACTCTCTGCGGCGCGCCGCCGGCGACAGTGCCCCCCGCTGCGCACCGCAGCTAGCTCCCTCATGGTCCACACAGGCAATCCGCGATGTGGCAGAGGAGAACGACCTTTCCATGCTATGACCTCCCCCGGAGGTCGCTCATGGCTAGTCACCGTCTGAAAATCGCGGTTCCGAATGACCGGCGCTTGGTCGTGC
>CAZVMD010000046.1:0-32464 GCA_964628555.1 uncultured Myxococcales bacterium
CGGTCGACGCCGCGATAGGCCGCATCGTTAAACGACTTGTCGCCTCGCCCACCGACGTCAAAGACCAGCCCGACCCGCAGCGCGGTGCCGGCACCCGCCGCCGCCAGTGTCGCGGGCTGCGACGACGGCCAGGCCAGCAAGAGCACGTTTGCGGCAACCAGGAACAGCGTCAGTCCCCACAGCCGCCCGAGCGCCCTGCCCCGCCCGCTGTGTACCTCTGCGATGGCGGGCTGAGACGGCCGGCTCTCGCTTCCCTGGCCTTGCGTTCCTAGGTCGTCTGCTTGCGAAAACGAGCGCGCCGGCACATCGGGCGTCTTACCACACAATGCAGACTCATGTATTCTGCGGACATGTCGCGCCGCAAGGTCTCGACGACGATCTACATCACCGAGGAACAGGATCAGGCGCTCAAGCGCCTGCACGAACAGACCCGGGTGCCGGTGGCCGAGTACATCCGCCAGGGCATCGACCTCGTGCTCGATCGCCAGCGCGAGGCCTTGGCCCGCCAGCGCCAGCTCACCTTCGACGACCTGCTGCCGCGACGAACCTAGCTGCGCCCGGCCTTGGGGGTCAGGATCTCGCCGAGCTTCTCCTCCGCCCGCTCCAGATCGCCGTCGTACTTCAGCACTACGTTGAGCGTCTGCTCGACCAGGCTGCGATCCAGCGTCTCGGCATTGAGCAGGGTCAGCGCGCGCACCCACTCCAGCGTCTCGGCAATGCTCGGGTCCTTCTTCAGATCGAGCTTGCGCAGCGCGTGGATGACCCGCACCACCTCGGTAACCAAGCTCTGCGGCGCCTGGGGCAGACGCGTGCGCACAATCGCCTGCTCGCGCTCGGCGTCGGGAAAGCCGACGTGCAGATAGAGACAGCGACGCTTGAGCGCATCGGTCATCTCGCGGGCGTTGTTCGACGTCAGAACGACGATCGGCACCTGGCGGGCGCGCAGCGTGCCCAGCTCGGGAATGGACACCTGAAAGTCCGACAGCACCTCCAGCAGGAAGGCCTCGAACTCAGCCTCAGCCCGATCGACCTCGTCGATCAGCAGCACCGGCCGCCGCTCGGAGCGCAGGGCCCGCAGTAGCGGCCGCGGCAGCAGGAACTTCTCCGAGAAAAAGGCGTCCTCTTCGCCGGCAATCCGCTCCACTGCATCCCGCAGGCTGGTGGTCCCAGCCAGGCGCTCGCTGATCTTGTCGCGCAGCATCTGGGTGTATAGAAGCTGCTTGGGGTAGGCCCACTCATACAGCGCCTTGGGCTCGTCGAGCCCCTCGTAGCACTGCAGGCGAATCAGCTCTAGATCGAGAGCGGCGGCGATCACCTTGGCCAGCTCGGTCTTGCCACAGCCGGCCGGCCCCTCGACGAGCAGGGGCTTCTCTAAGCGATCAGCCAGAAACACTGCGGTGGCTATGCGCTTGTCGGCGACGTACCCCTGCGTGGCAAAGCGCACCAGCACGTCTTCGACTGTTGCAAACCCCGGACTTGATGCAGACCCAGACATGCGCCGCAGCATGACACAAGCGACGCGCCGCCGTCACGCCACGTCGGCCGGCTGACTTTGATATGCTGCGCGCATGTCTGTGACCGAAGGTAGATCTGGGCCGGTGTTCCCCGAGTCCTTCAACCTGGCCGAGTACTTTCTTGATCGTCGCTTGGCCGAGGGACGCGGCGGGCGCATCGCGGTCATCGATGAGCGCGGCGAGTACAGCTACAGCCAGGTGGCGGATCTGGCCGAGGCCGTCGCCGGAACGCTGTGGCAGGCGGGAGTGCGCCCGGAAGATCGCTGCCTGATCGGCCTGTGGGACTGCGTCGAGTTTGCCGCCAGCTTCTTCGGCATCGTCAAGGCCGGCGCCGTCGTCGCCATGGTCAATCCCGAGCTGACCGATGGCGACTATCTAGGCTACCTCAGCTACACCCGCTGCCGCGCTCTGCTCGTCGATGCTGCGCTCTACCTGCGCCTGGCCCCGCTTCTGGCCACGGCTGGCCCTGCCATCGACTGTCTGCGCCTGATCCTGGTCATCGATACCCAAGGCAGCGGGGCTGCCCTGCCCAGTCCGCCGCCGGGCATCGATCTATTGACCTGGGACGATGTCTGCGAGGGCCCGCGCCGCAGCACCTATCCCACCAGCAAGGACGATCCAGCGGTCTGGCTGTTTACCAGTGGCTCGACGGGAAAGCCGAAGGCGGCGGTGCACTTTCACCACGACTTTGCCTACAACACCGAGTGCTACGCCAAGCAGATCCTGCGCATCGCCGAAGACGACATCACGCTGTCGGTGCCCAAGCTGTACTTCGGCTACGCCACCGGCACCAACCTGCTGTTCCCATTTTCCGTCGGGGCCAAGACCGTGCTGTACCGCGATCGCTGGTCCCCCGAGCGCCTGTTTGAGCTGATCGAGCGTCACCGGGCAACCGTGCTTACCGGCGTACCGACGGCCATGAGCCGGATGCTAGAGGCCGATCCGCAGCAGCAGCGCAGCCTGCGCAGTCTGCGCGTCGTGCTGTCGGCCGGGGAAGCCCTGCCCGAGGAGCTGTATCGCCGCTTCGTGCGCGCCTACGGCGTCGAGATCCTCGATGGCATTGGCTCAGCGGAGCTGTTCCATATCTACATCAGCAATCGACTCGGCGAGGTCAGGCCCGGCTCGCTCGGTCGCCTGGTGCCCGGCTATGCCGCACGCGTCGTCCGCGACGATGGCAGCGACTGGGGCCACGATGCCGAAGTCGGCGAGATCGGTACCCTGTGGGTCCGCGGGGACTCGGCGGCGCTGTGCTACTGGCAGGCTCACGAGTCGAGCAAAAAGACGCTGCGCGGCGACTGGGTGGTCTCGGGCGATCTGTTCCACCGCGACGCCGAAGGCTACTTCTACTACGACGGCCGCGCCGACGATCTGCTGAAGCTGGGTGGCATCTTCGTGTCGCCGCTCGAAGTGGAAGGCGTGCTGCTGCAGCACGAGGCGGTGCTGGAGGTGGCGGTGGTCGGCGAAGAAAACAGCGATGGACTGGTCAAAGGCCTGGCCTTCGTAGTGCTGAGGAGCGGCCAGCCGGCCAGCCCGGATCTAGCGCAGTCTCTGGTGGCATTCGGCAAGACCCGCCTGGCACACTACAAGGTGCCGCAGCGCATCGAATTCGTGGCTGCTCTACCGCGATCGGATCGCGGCAAAGTCCTGCGTCGCGTCCTGCGCAAGCAGCCGAGCGGAGAGGGCGGCCCGTCGAGCTAGCAGCCGCCGCCGCTTCCAACTGACTACGCCACGCGCTTCGCAGCTCGAACGAAAAGGGGGAGACGTGCCAGAACCGCTCGCTATGGCCGTACTATTTGTCGTTGGCGCCTTGGCCGCTTCGCTCAATGCTCTGGCGGGAGGCGGCTCGCTGATCGCCTTTCCGGCGCAGATCGCTCTCGGTGCGTCGGCGCTGCACGCCAATGCCACCTGCTCGGCGGCGCTGTGGCTGGGAGGCCTGGGCAGTGCACTGGGGTACTACTCGCAGCTGCAAAAGACCCGACGCTACCTCGGCCTCCTGGCCCTGCCGAGTGCGGTCGGCTCGCTGGTCGGCGCCTGGCTCCTCTCGATCACCTCCGAGCAGCTCTTCGCCCGCGTCGTGCCGGCTCTGGTGCTGCTGGCGACCCTGCTCTTGGCACTGCGGCCCTGGCTGCGTCCGGCGGGCGCCCGCAGTGTGCCGCTCTGGCTGGCGGTGCTCGGGCAGTTTCTGATCTGCGTCTACGGCGGCTACTTCGGCGCCGCTATGGGCATCCTGATGCTGGCCCTGATGGGGCTGTTTATCGACGGCGATCTGCATCAGCTAAACGCCCTTAAGATGTGGCTGGCGATGATCGTAAACGTCGTCGCAACCGTGGCCTTCGTCTGGCAAGGGCTGGTTCAGTTCAAGCCGATGCTGGCGCTGGCCGCTGGCGCGCTTTCGGGTGGCTACCTGGCGGCGCGCTGGGCACAGCGGCTGGATCCACACCGCCTGCGCATCTTCGTCGTCATCCTCGGCTTTGCGCTGTCGCTGTGGTTCGCCTATCGCGCCTGGCTGTAGCCGCTACTGCTTAGCGAAGAACGGGCACAGCTTGCCGGCCCGGGCGGCGCGCGCAAACGGCCCACGCGGCTTGGGTAGCTCTTTGATGCTGCCCAGCGTCGACAGCAGGCTGCCGTCGAACAAGCTGTTGCCAGACGGCTCGGTGATGCGGAACTCGATCAGCCGGCCATCGTCGTCAATCTTTAGACAGGCCGCGGCCTGCAAGCGCGACAGCTCGCCAGGAGACAGCATGGTCGGCACGGTCCAGCGCGATACCACGGCAGCGACGATGGCCTGGATGTACGGATCGCCGCTGGCCTCCGCCGCCGTCCCACCCCGCACGCCGTTGGGATCCCCTTCTTCCATCGCGCCGCGCTGATCGTCTTCGACCTTGAGGTTCTTCAGAGCCTCGTCGAGCTTGGTCAGGTTCGGCTTCGGCGGCTCCTTGGGCTTGTCCTTGGGGATCGGCTTGTCGGGGTTGTCGGTGACCTTGATCTTGTTCTTGTCGGGTGCCTGCGTCGCCTCTTTGTGCGGCAGGAAGGACAGATCGCGCTTCTTGCCAAAGCGCATCAGCTTGACGTCGACGTACACCTCGTTCTGCGCGCGGGTACTCGGCGCGGCGTGGCGGCTCAGGTAGTAGAGCGCCCCCATCCCGCCGCCGTTAATCAGCAGGGCCAGGCCGAGCCCAGCCAGCAGGCTCTGCCGATCGAGCCCGCGCTGGCGACGCGGTGTGGGCAGCATGCCTTGGGTCATGGCCTGGCCGAGGTCTCGTCCTCGCGACTCGACAGCGGATCGGTGATCAGGCCCAGCTTGTCAGCCCCGGCTTTCGAGGCCACGGCCATCACCGACACGACGTGCTGATAGCGCAGCTTGCCGTCGGCGTGGATGTACATCTCGCGCTCGGTCTGCAGCTTGTCGTTGGTCTTGAGCTTGGTCTCCAGCTCGGCAAACGGGACGCGGTTCTTGCCCAGGTAGACCGCGCTGTCCTGCTCGAACGAGGCGGGAATGGTCAGGATGAGCTTGCTCTCTTCACTCTCGATGGTCTGCGTCTCGCCCTTGGGCAGCGAGACCGGCACCCCCGTCGTCGCGATCGGCGCTGCGACCATAAAGATAATGAGGAGAACCAACATGACGTCGACGAGCGGCGTGACGTTGATCTCCGAGACCATGCCCTGACTGTCGCGAGCTCCAGATGCAGCCATGGCGGCAGTATATCGTTAGCGCTTCTCGTCCGGCGACTGGCTTTTGTGCCCGGTGCGGCTGCAGTTTGCGCCTCCCGCCAGCTAGGCGCAGCCCTGTACAATGCGGCTGTGTCAAACCGAAGCCACGACTTTCCCCTGCTCCGCTTTCCCAAGGAGCGCTCGGCGATTGTCAAAGAGACGGCCGAGCGCGCCCTGGCCTGCGTGCTCCAGCGCGGCGCGCCCGAGTACATCCTGAACGACACCTGCCTGCACGAGATCCGTCGCCTCTCCGAGTCCTCAGCCCAGGAGGAGATCAAGAGCCTCGGCGAGTGGAAGCGGCTGTGGCGACACCTCGGCGGGCTCGATCGCCCAGCGCTGCTCGATCAGCTGGCACAGGTCGTTCATGGCTTTACCGAAGATGTCGCCGGTGGCTTTAGCCCGCCGGTCTATGGCGTCGCGACCCAGCTCCTGCCACCCGTGCTGGGGTTGCTGCTTACCCCCGAGAGCGTGCGCGACATCGCCTCGCACATGGTGCAGCCGAGCAAGCTCTTGTCGCTGCTGCACGAGCGCCTGCAGGTCGAGGGCGCGCTGCTGCAGCTGCAGCGTCTGGCCCGCCGGGCGACGCTGGTCTGCGTGCCGACGCATCTGTCTAACCTCGACTCGCCGGTCATGGGCTATGCCCTGCAGCGAGCCAGCCTGCCACCGACGACCTATGGGGCCGGTAAGAACCTGTTTACCAACCCGGTCCTCGGCTTCTTTATGCGCAACCTCGGCGCCTATCGCGTCGATCGCCGCGTCCGCCACGATCTGTACAAGGACGTCCTCAAGACCTACTCGCAGGTCATCCTGGAGCGCGGCTATCACTCGATGTTCTTTCCTGGCGGTACACGCTCGCGCTCGGGTCGCGTCGAGCATCACCTGAAGCTGGGCCTGCTGGGCACCACCCTGTCCGCCACCGTCGAGCGCTACCGTCGCATCACCGGCGCCGCAGCCGGGCCGCCGATTCCGCCGATCTACATCGTCCCGGTCACCATCAACATGCAGCTGGTGCTCGAAGCCGAGACGCTGATCGCCGACTACCTGAAAGAGACCGGCAAGTCGCGCTTCATCATCGACGACGATGAATCGACGCAGCTTAAGCGCATGGTGCAGTTCGTGCGGTCGACCGTCACTCACGCCGGCGCGGTGGTGATTCGCTTTGGCGCACCGCTGGACGTGCTGGGCAATCCCGTCGATGAAGAGGGTCACTCACTGGGACCGCAGGGACAGCCGATCGACCTGTCGCGCTACTTCTGGGTGCGCGGTGTGCCGCGGATCGTGCCGCAGCGCGATGCGGAATACATGAACGACACCGGCGTCGCCATCACCCGCGGCTATCGTCGCGACACGGTGCTGATGCCCACCCATCTGCTGGCCAGCGTCGCTTGGCGCTATCTGGATGTCGCGCTGCCGGGTCTGGACCTGTATCGCCGACTGCGCCAGCCGCTGGAACTGTCTCTGGAAGAAGGGGCGGTGCTGGCTGATATCGAGGCACTGCAGGGCCGCCTGCAGAAGCGGGGGCACCTGCTTGGTCCGCACGCCCGCGGCTCGGCTCGCGAGGTCCTAGAGGCGGCGCTGAGCGCCTTTGCCAGCTATCACAGCGAGCCGGCGCTCCTCCGCACCGCCGACGGCAAGCTGGCGCTGGGAGATCGGCAGCTGCTCTACTACTACCAAAATCGCATCGACTCGCTGGGGGTGCTGCCATGACTGCCGCGCCAGTCTCCGTAGCGGTGCTGGGCGGTGGCCGCTGGGCCAAGGCGCTGGCCCGCCACCTGCGCGTGGTCGCCGACCACGAACCGCAGCGCATCATTCGCCTGGTGCACATGTCGGCCAATGCCGGCCTGACTGCCGATGAGCTGTCGAGCCTGTCGCAGATCGACTTCATCGTGCTGGCTGTCCCGGCCGTCGCGGTTCGTCCGCTGCTACGCAGCGCCGGCCAGAGGCTGCACGGGGCGCAGATGCTGGTGCATGCAATCGGCAACCTGGTGACGCCAGAGTCCGGCAGTACGCCCGCGCCCGAAAATGATCATGCGGCGGCGCACCCGCTCGGCCACAAAGGGCTGCGGGCCCTTTCGATCTCTGAGCTGGTACGCAGCGAGACGCCGATCCGCCGAGTCGGAGCGCTGGCAGGCCCCGCCTTGGCGCTGGATCTAGAGGAGCGGCGGCCGGCCGCCTTGGTCTGCGGCAGTCGCTTTGATGATGTCTGCGCCACGGCTCGCCATGCCCTGCACACACCGACGCTGCGCATCTACACCACGCACGATCTGATCGGCGTCGAAGTGGCACGGGCTAGCGTCGCGATCGTCGCTCTGTGTGGCGGCATCGCCGATGCCATGAACCTGGGTGTGGCTGCCCGCGCCATCCTCATCACGCGCGGTGCCGCCGAGCTGGCCCGCCTCGGCGTCGCTTTGGGAGCCAGCGAAAAGACGTTCTATGGGTTGGCCGGGATCGGCGAGATGGTCGTGGCCACCGATGGTCGCGGCTCGGCCGACTTCGAGCTGGGCCGGCTGCTGATGGCTGGCTCGACGGTGGCCGAAGCTCAGGCCAAGATCGGTCGCGTCTGCGACGGCCCCAGCATGGTGCAGGAGGCCGTGCGCCTGGCATCGCTTATGCACCTGCGACTGCCTCTGTGCAGCGCGCTGAGCCAGCTGGTGACCGGCGGCGCCCCCACCGATGCGGTGCTGGCCCGCCTGCTGGCCAGCGACAATCATCACGAATAGATGAAGAAACCTTAAGCGGGTTCGGCGCGGCTCACATGCTATGTCTGCCGCATGTGGGGTCCACTCGCTGCGTTCCGCCCGACGCTGCGCGCCATGTGCTGCGTCGCTCTGGCTAGCCTCGTTCCGCTCGCTTGGCCTTCGCTGGCTGCCGCACAGCCCGCTGCCGAGTTTGTGCCCACGCCAGCCCTCGACTTTGTCGCTCTGCTGGCGGTGGTACGCGATCGCTCGGCGGCGCTGCAGGCAGAGCATCTAGAGGCCGAGCTCAAGGTCGCCGAGCTCCGGCAGAGCCAGCTCTTCGATAATCCGGTGCTCGATGGCACCGTCGGCACGATTCCCCTGGGCACACCCAACCCGCCGGAGCTAGCCGATCCGCTGAGCAACATTCCGAACTACTCGATCGGCCTGAGCCTGCATCCCGATCTGGCCCGGCGCGGCGCCCGCATCACCCGTGCCGAGCGGCAGAGCGATGCCGCCGAAGCCAGCCGCGAATTCGCCGTCCGTCGCGAGGCGCTGCGCCTGCTGCGCACCCTTGGCGACCTAGCCGTAGCGACGCTGCGCTTCAGCACCGATCAACACCTGGCGGCGCAGTCACGCTCGGCGCTGGCCCTGGCCCGCGATCGCGTGCGCACCGGCTATGGCCCTCCACTCGATGCGGACCGGGCCGAGATCGAAGTGCTGCGCCTAGAGCAGCAGGTGGCTGCCGATCTCGGCGATCTGCTCACCGCACAAGCGAGCTGCGCCGAGATCTTGGGCATGCCCTGTGCTCGCTTCGCCAGCGAAGACGATGCGCGGCGCTTTCTCGCCAGCTGGACCCAGCGCGCTGTGCCCAGCTCTGCGCTACCGCCGGACCTAAGGCTTGCGCAGCGCGCCGATCTGCGGGCCCTCGCCGCGCTGGAGGCCGGTGCCCAGGCCGAGGTGCGTCTGGCCCAGCGACAGTGGCTGCCGGATCCCACGCTGCGCTTAGGCTACATGTACGACCGCTTCATCGCTTCCGGTAACCAGCAGCACTCGCTGTCTGTCTCGCTCAGCCTGCCTCTGCCAGTGCTGGATCACGGGCAAGCCAGCGCGCAGGCGGCACAGGCTCGCATCCGTCGCTACGCCCGGCAGCGCGAGCTGGCGACGCAGGCCGCCACTGTCCGCGCCGAGGCCCTGCGCCTAGCCTTGGCCACGCAGCAGCAGCGCCTGGTTTCCCTGCAGCAGCAGGTGGTGCCGCGCAGCCAAGCCATCCTCAATGCCGTGCGCCGCGCCTTCGAAGCCCGCGCGGTGCCCTTGACCGATCTCAACCAAGCCCACCGGGCGCTCGACGAGCTCTTGCTGCAGGAGGCGACGGCACTGGGCGATGTCTTCCGACTGGGGGTCGATCTCATCGAGCTAGGGGGAGGAAATGTCTAGTTCCCGTCACGATCAAGAAGGCAGCCATGCCGACCGGCACGCTATGGGCAACGCCGGTGCCGCCCCGCTTCGAGCCGGCTTCCTCGGGGCAGCCATCGCCAGCCTGGGCTTTGGCGCCTTCCTGCTCCTGCGCGGATCGGCGCCGCCGCGCGAGGTCCAGCCGCCGTTTGTGGTGAACAAGCCCGATGTGCAGCTAGCGCCGCAGGTGCCGCAGCCGCTCCCCTTTGAGACCGAAGCGGCGCAGCTTGGACCGCCGCTGCCGTTGCCGCCGATCACGGCGCGCATCGTCACGATCGAGTCGAACACCGCTCCTGCCTATGCCCCGCTTGAAGGCCGCGTCGATCACGTGGTGGTCAAGCTGGGCGAGGTGGTCGCAGCCGGCACACGACTGGCGCTAGTGCGCAGCGGTGAGCTCGCCAGCATGCTGCGCGATCTGCGCTCTAGCTCGGCGCTGGCGCTGACCAAGCGGGCGCTGGCCAACCGCATGCAAGTGCTGGTCGAAGCGCGCGGCGCCTCGGAAAACGATCTCTTGGTCGCCAAGAACGATCTGCGCGATGCCGAGCTGCAGGCCAGCACCGCCGACTCGCGGCTGAAGTCGCTGTCGATCGCGCCAGCTGGGGACAACCTGTTCTGGCTCTTAGCGCCGCGCGGTGGTGTGGTGACGCAGATCGATGCCACGCCTGGGCAGTATGTCGGCCCCAGCCGCGATCGCCCGGTGGTGACGCTCGCCGATTTAGAAGAGGTGCTGGTCCTGGCCGATCTGCGGCCGCACGACGTCTCATCGGTGCAGGTCGGCGATGCGGTCGATATACGCATTCCCGGTGACAACGACAGCCTGGGCAGCGGCGTGATCGAGACCATCTCGCAGGTCGTCGATCCCGAGCGTCAGACCATACCTATCCGCGCTCGCGCCAAGAACCCGCAGCACCACCTGCGCCCCAATGCCTTTGTCGAAGTGCACATCAGCTCGGGCTCGCGGGCCGGCCAGAGCGTGCTGCAGGTGCCTACGCAGAGCGTGGTCAGCGATGGGCTGGAGACGGTGGTCTTCCTGCAGGTTGGGCCTGGCCACTACCGCCGCACCGAGGTCACAGTTGGTCGCCAGAGCGCGCGCGTCACCGAGATCCGTGCCGGCCTCAAGCCCGGCGATCGCGTCGTTAGTCGCGGTGCCCTGCTTTTGCTCAATGCGCTGGACGTCGAGGGTTAAGCGATGTTCACCGCACTGATTGCTGCGGCCCTGCGCAGCCGCGCCGCCGTCCTGATCGCCACCGCGCTCTGCACGATCTGGGGCCTGTATGCGTTTCGCGAGCTGACGATCGAGGCCTTCCCCGATCCCACCGATACGCAGGTCAACATCATCACGCTGTATCCCGGCCAGCCAGCCGAGGAATTGGAGCGGCAAGTCTCGATCCCGATCGAGCGCGCGGTCAATGGCACCTTCGGCCTGACCAAGGTGCGCAGCCTCAACCTGTTTGGCCTGTCGTTTGTGACCCTGACGTTCGGCGATGGCATCGATGTGTTGTTCGCGCGCTCGCAGACGCTGGAGCGCCTGCGGCTGGCCGAGCTGCCGCCAGCGGTCACGCCGCAGCTTGGCTCGCTGTCAACGCCGATCGGCGAGATCTATCGCTACTCGCTGCGGCCGATCGATGCCGAGGGTCAGCCGACCCATGGCGACCCGATGATGCTGCGAACGATGCAAGACTGGGTGGTGCGGCCGCGGCTGCTGCAGGTCGATGGCGTCGCTGACGTCGTAAGCTATGGCGGGCTGGTGCGCGAGATCCACGTGCGCGCCGATCCAGCCCAGCTCGCAGCCAAAGGCTTAACCCTGCGTGATCTCGAAGATGCGCTCGAAGGAGCGTCGCAGAATGCCTCGGGCGGCGTGCTGAGCCGCGGGGCAGAGCAGCTGGTCATTCGCAGCGAGGGCCTGTTCGCCAGCGCCAGCGACATCGGCAAGGTCGCGGTGGCGACTCGTCGGGGCACACCGCTTTTGGTGCGTGACATCGCATCGGTGGAAGAAGGCTGGACGCCGCGCCAGGGCATCTACAGCCGCGGCAGCGATACTGATGCCGTCGAGGGCATCGTACTGATGCGACGCGGCGAAAACCCCTCTGCCGTGCTGGCCCGCGTACGCGCCAAGATCGACGACATCAACGCCCGCGCCCTGCCGAAAAATGTCCGCGTCTGGCCGTTTTACGATCGCACAGAGCTCATCAACAAGACGCTAGAGACCGTCGGGCGCAACCTGCTGGAAGGGGCGGTGCTGGTCATCTTGGTGCTGCTGGTCTTCCTGCTCGATGTTAAGGCCGCGCTGATCGTCGCGACGACGATCCCGCTTTCGCTGTGCGTCGCGTTTATCTACCTGTACACGCGCGGCATGTCGGCCAACCTGCTGTCGATGGGAGCGGTCGACTTCGGCGTCATCGTAGACGGCGCAGTCGTGATCATCGAGCACGTGGTCAGCACGCTGCATCATCCGCCGAAGAACGCGCCGACCGATACCCGCGGCCGCATCGGCTGGGCGGTGGCGCAGGTCGCGCGCCCGACCATCTTTGCCCTGCTGATCATCAGCGCCGCCTACCTGCCGATCTTCCTCTTGCAGCGGGTCGAGGGACGCATCTTTGCGCCGATGGCCCACACCGTCGTGGCGGCGCTGCTGGGCTCGCTACTGTTCTCGGTGACGCTGGTGCCGGTCTTGGCCACGTTGGCCTATCACCGCGGCGCCAAACACCGCGAGTCGCCGGTCCTGCGCTGGGCCGAGAGGCTCTATCGACCGTCCCTACGCGCGGCGCTAAAGCAACCGGCCGCCGTCATCCTCACCGCGGTGAGCGCGCTCTTGTTCGCGGGCTATGTGCTGTCGCAGCGCGGCAGCGAGTTCCTGCCCGAGATCAACGAAGGCTCGCTGTACCTCACCTTTACCCTGCCCTCGAACAGCTCGCTCGATGAGGGGCGGCGCATGGTGCCGGAGATGACTGAGCTCTTGGGTCAGTTCCCGCAGGTCGAAGCACTGTCCTCGCAGCTTGGCCGGCCGGAAGATGGCACCGATGCTGCGCTGCCGAGCAACCTGGAGTTCTTCGTCAAGCTGGCGCCGATGGATCGCTGGCCGCGCGACACGCCCAACCTCGGCTCGCTGATCGAAAAGCTCAAGCGCACGCTGGCCGTCATCCCCGGGCTCGACGTCAACTTCTCGCAGCCGATTCGCGACAACGTCAACGAGAGCGTCTACGGCCAGATGGGCCAGATCGCGCTCAAGATCTATCACAACGATCTGCGTGAGCTGCAGGAGACCGCCGAGGCTGCCAAGCTGGCCATCAGCAAGGTACGCGGCGTCGCCGACCTGGGCATCGTCAAGAGCGCGCCGGTGCCGCAGCTACAGATCCATCCGCAGCGCGAGCTGCTCGGTCGCTTTGGCCTGAGTATGGCCGAGGTGCAGCACTTCATCACGGTTGCCGTCGGCGGCAGTCCGGTCGGAACCCTGTGGGAGGGCGAGCGCAACTTCGATGTCGTGCTGCGCCTGCCCGAGTCCGCCCGCAACACCATCGAGCGCATCAGCGCCCTGCGCATTCCGACCAAGACCGGCGCGCTGATTCCACTTTCTGCCGTCGCCACGGTGCACGTCGACTACGGACGGGCGACGCTGAATCGCGAAAATGGCCGGCGCTACATCGGCCTGCGCATGAACGTGCGCGGCCGCGACCTAGGCAGCTTTGTGCAAGAAGCGCAGGAGGCGGTGCGGGCCCAGGTGCCGTTTAAGCCCGGCATGGTCGTGGACTGGGGCGGCGAGTTTGAGTCCAAAGAGCGCTCGATGCAGCGGCTGCGGCTGGTCGTTCCGGTCGCCCTGTTGGTCACGCTGGCGCTGCTGTTCAAAGCCTTCGACTCGATCGCGCTGGCGCTGCTGGTGCTGCTGAACGTGCCTTTCGCGCTGATCGGTGGCGCGCTCGGGCTGTGGCTGGCCAACATGCCGATCTCGATCGCGGCGGCCGTCGGCTTCATTGCGCTCGTCGGACAGGCCTCGCTAAATGGCGTGCTCGTGGTGTCGGCGATCGAAGAGCGGCGGCGAGCCGGAGCGCGCCTGGACGAAGCGATCGAGCAGGGCGCTCACAGCCGCTTGCGCGCGGTGTTAATGACCGCAGCCCTGGCGGCGCTGGGCCTGATCCCCGCGGCCTTGTCACGCGCCATCGGAGCCGAGACGCAGCGCCCCATCGCTATCGTCATCGTCGGCGGCACGCTTTCCGCAGCACTGCTGACGCTGATCGTGCTGCCGGTCATGTACCGCTTGCTGCTGCGAATGCTGTCGCGCCGCGGAGCCATCCCGACGACGCCCGCCTACGCCGAGCCAGTGGAGCCAAGTGGCCCCGCCAGCCAGCCCCCCCCGTAGCAGGCTGGCCGCTAGCGCCGTTACTTGGTCATCGTGCGCGTAAACTCGGTCCTGCCCGCTTTGTCGATAAACTCGGCGGTCAGAGTGCGGCCCACGATCGTGACGTAGAGGAAGCCGAGCTCTTTAGACTGGAAGCGGTTCTTGTTGCGACCCGGCAGGTCGGTACCGCTGGCGCCCGCGCCCGAGACGACAAGCTCAGTGCCGCGGCAGGTATCCGTCAGCCACTGGCGGCTGTGATCGTGGCCCGAGATGTACAGGTCGACCTTGCCGCAGACGTTGTCGTCGAAGAACTTCTTCACCCCCTGGCCGCCGGCGATCGGCACGAACCACAGCCCGTCGTAGTTGCCGGCGTTGCCATGCGTGCCGTTCGATCGATAGGGGTGATGGCCAAAGGCGATCTTCCAGGTCGTCATCGACGAGGCCAGCCAGCCAGCCAGCGAAGCCTTCTGCTTGTCGATCTCGCGGCTAAACATCATCAGGTTGGTGTCCAGCCCGTAGAAGTCGACGTTGCCGACGGTGCGCCGATAGTGGTTAGCTGGCAGCTTCCACTTCATCGACTTGGCGGTGTAGGCGATCTCGAAGGCGCCTTTGCCAAACTCTGTACCGGCCCCATCGGCGCCGTAGTCGTGGTTGCCCAGGACGACGTAGAAGGGCTGCGTGACGGCCTTGTACGGCTCCTCAAACTTGGTCTGCCACTGCGGATCGTCGACGCTGGTCACGCCGCTGTCGTAGATGTTGTCACCGAGCAGCTGAACGAAGTCACAGCCGCGAGCGGCACAGTGCGCTGCGATCGCCGCGCCGATGTCCTTCTGGCCCTGGTTGCCCTTGCCGGTATCGCCCAGGGCGACAAAGCGCAGCGTCGGATCCGCCTTCAGGCTCGGTACAGCGTCGGGGCTGCGCAGCTCATCCGACTCGCTCGCCGTCTCTTCCTCCCCGCCCGACTCGGCTTCGCTCTCCTCCAAGCCGTCGTCGACACTGCCCTCCTCTTCTCCGCCACAGGCGGGCAAGGTCAGCAGGGGCCACGCGAACAGCAGCGAGCCCAGCGACATACGGAACCACGGGGAGCGACCAACCAAGGAAAGGGGGGATGGTGTACGCATCTGCGAAATGTGCAGAAAGCCGCCCAACTTGTAAAGAATGCAGTGCGACGCGGAAGCGGTGGCGGGACAGCGAACGGACGAGGTGGGAGCGGAGGAGTCGGCGCGCCAGTGCTACAGGCGCGGGCAGGCCATGACCGTGCTGGTCCCCGAGCGCGGCCGGTCTTTGAGCAGGCTGGCCAGAGGATCATTGGCGTCGGTGCCGGCCGTCGACTTACTCTGCGGGTTATAGACCTCGACTTCGTCGCTGGCCTCGGTGCCGCTGGCGCGCAGCCGCACCAGCCCACCGCTGACCAGGATGTTGCCGTCGAGCAGCAGCACCTGCTGGTGCCCCAGCCGACCGAGCCCGAGGCTTGGGGCCGGCGCCAGCATCTGCGTACCAGCGTCGAAGAGCGCGGCCTGCTTCAGGCTACAGAGCAGCTTGTTGGCAGCGGGGTCGTCGGCGTCGCACTCGTTGCAGCCGGTCGCGGGCACGCTGGGAGTGCCGCCGGTGATCAGCACCTGCTGACCCGACAGCGTGGTGGTCGCAGCCTCGAAGCCGGCCGGTCGATAGTGCCCATCGGCCATGCCACAGGTACCGCTCGGGAAAGCCGGGGTCACCGCTTGATACGTCGGTGCACCGCTCGGCTGCGCCGGGTTGGCGACCGTGTACAGACGCGCCGCCGCCATCGTCGGGGGCTGGCGGGTGGTGTTGGGCGGCACCGGATCCTGCACAAAGCCGCCCGTGACCAAGACCTGCGCTGAGCCAGCGCCCGACATCGCGCTAATCGGCGGCCCCAGCCGCGTCGCGGTGTGAAATACCGTCGCTGGCCCCATCGCAGCGACCGCTGTGGGATAGGCCGCGCCGGCCGGCAGGCTGGTCGCCAGCAGCGCCTGCGGGGCTGGCGTGGCATCGGCAGGCTGCTTGGCGCCCAAAATCAGCGCGCTATTCACGCTCAGCGGCGTCACTGACGGGGCAAGCAGCCAGGGCGAGCTGGCAGAGCCGTTGGCAAAGGTATAGGTGGTGCCGCTGTCGAGGTCATTCCCCGACGGAAAGAAGCTGCCCAGCTCGGCGAGTGGGCTTAGCTGAGCAGGGCTCGACCGCGAAAACGGCAGGCGGCTGCTAAACAGCGCGCCCCCGGCGACCAGCAGACCACCGCCGGGCAGCGCCGCCCCACCCAGCAGGCCGCTCTGATGGCTGCCAACGCTGAGCTTGCTCACCGACAGGCTGCGGGCCTGGGCGTCATAGACCAGGAGCTCAGCGCCGGCCGGAGTTGCGACGCCGCCTGGCATCAGCCGTAGCTGCGTCGGGGAGTCCGGCACGAACAGCGCCGGCTGGCCAGCCGCGCCGGTGAGTCCACCATAGGCAATCACGACGGTGCGCGAGCCGCTGCTGCTGACCACCGCGGCTTGGTGCAGTGCCCGCGCGCTGAGGCTGCCGGTCTGGGGCGTAAGAGCAGAGAAGGTCCCACTGCGCGGATCGTACAGCTCAGCGCTAGCCAGCAGGCCAAAGACGTCTGGGCCATAGCTCGACAGCGCGGTCACGCCCCCCAGCAGCAGCACCTCCCCCGTCGGCAGCACAGTCGCAGAGTGAAAGCCGCGAGCCTGCGTCAGCTTGCTGGGTGGACAGCTCCAGGCGCCGGTCTGGTACATGTGCAGGGTCGGTGTGGGCGTCGAGGCCGCGCCGGCGCCAAAGCTCAGCGTGCCAGTTGCCTGACGCTGCCCGCTCTCGTCGAAGTACTCGCCGTAGAACTCGAGGCTGCTGCGATCGCCAGGCCCAAGATCCAGGTTCAGGGCGTCGCTCGGAACTTTGCCGAGTGCATCGCAGACTAGCTGACGACTGCCGTCGCTCTGCCGCCGTACAACGGTGAGGCGGACACTGCCCCCGGCCCGCAGCGCTGAGGCCTCGATGGCCTGATTGTCGCTCGTCTGCACGCAGCCACGCGCCTGCGGCGAGCCGGCCTGGCGCAGCTTGAAGCTGGGGTCGGCACTGCCACGTCCACACTGACTGTGCGAGGCCACAGCCAGCCCCAAGGCAACATACAGATACCTAGGACGCCGGGTAGAAGAGAGAGGCATTCCCCCACGGTATCGTGAGGGACGGAGCGAGGTCAACGCAGAGCGCGCAGCGACAATCCGAGAAGATTGGCCTACATGCCCCCCGACATATCGGCCGCTACCGCCTGATCCGCTGACTGCATGTCGACCACGTTGGTCGTCGTGCGCGACTTGCAGTAGCCACCCATCAGAGGCGTGTTGCCGCTGAACTCACAGAGCCCGGAAGCGCAGTCTTCGTTTAGCTGGCAGCGCTCGCCATCGTTCTGCTTGCAGCCGGACAGTACGACCACGCTAGCGGCCCCCACGGCCAAGACCGCCGAGAGCACCGCACCAGACAACAGCGTCGACGTTTTCGTCGACGCAGAGGCATGAGGATTCCGCATGCGCGTGCTTATAACATAGTTTGTTCGCTGGCTCGCCCACAGACTGCCACGAGGCCCCGCGGCCTACTTGCACGCCCCCCGCCTCTGCGGACTAGTATGGGTGCATGTTTCGTCTTGTCCGCTTTGTGATCTCGACCTTCATCTTGGGCATCGTGATCTGGTTTGCGGTGAGCGTGCCGATTGGCAAGCACACCCTCTGGGGTCACCTCCGCCGCATCGCCGCGACTCCCGAGGCCAAGGAGCTGGCGACGGGCGCTAAGCAGGTAGCCAAGGAGGCTGTAGACCGCGCGCAAAAAGAGGTGCAAGGCCAGAACGGCCCCGGCAGTCCCAGCCCGCCCCCACCGACCAAGAGCCCGGCGGAGTAAGGCTGTCGCCAGCCGCGTCAAACTGCGACGGCCAACGGTCGGCCGAGGGGTCTACGGCGGCAAGGCGCACCTACCCCACTGTCTGACGACAGCCAGGGGAACAGCGCAGGTACTAGCGATGAACGAAGGAAGGGAAAGAAGGAGGCGGGAGCGCGGGACTACTTCTTGGCCGCAGGCTTGGCGCCCGACTTGCTGGCCGAAGAGGGGGCCGTGGTGGGCTTGGCGGCCTTGGCCGGGGCCTTAGCCGGCGCCTTGGCAGGTGCCTTCTTGGCCGGAGCCTTGGCGGCAGTCTTCTTGGCCGGAGCAGCCTTGGCAGCAGCCTTCTTAGCCGGCGCCTTGGCGGGCGCCTTCTTGGCAGCAGCCTTAGCCGGCGCCTTCTTAGCGGGCGCCTTGCTGGCCTTGGGCTTGGTGGTCTTCGTGGCCTTGGCGGGTGCCTTGGTAGAGGCTCCGGACTTGGCCTTGCTCGACGTTGCGGCTTTCTTTACGGGCATGAACAGACTCCTTCTTGATCCTCGTCGTCTAGCGACGACTCGACGGAGCATAGGCAAGTGAGTAGGCACACACAAGAGCCAAGTAGCGAATATTCAAAAATAATTTGACGCTCCCTTGCCTCAAGCGGATCACCGCGGCCTCAACGAGAGGCCTCAACGAGCAGCCAGAGACACCCCTCGCTGCGCAGGATGACGCAGGCCGCAGTGACGAGAAATCGCGGCAGCTTGAGGATCGGCTGCGCCGGGCGAAGCAGCGGTGCTGGCCGAGGCGCAGGCGACCCAGCTCGGCCCTGGTTCCGTGCCTACCCCCTGCGCCTGACCGGGCTCCACATCAGCCAAAGGAGCGAGCCCCAAGCGCAAAGCGAATTGCGATATGATGTTGCCCAGTGACTCGCAAAGCCCCTCGTCATGACATGCTCCTCCGGCTGTCTCTGATGCTGCGAGCCCGGCAGCACAGGTGCCAAGGAGCACGTCAAGGTGCCTTGCCCGCGATGCTTGGCCTGGTGGCCATCTTGCTGTTGCTACCGACGGCGGCGTGGGCAAGCTTCTTCGACAACTCGCCTGGCAAGCTGGCCCGCGCGCACGCCTACATTGACGGTCCCAGCAACTGCGCCAAGTGCCACGTTCCTGGCAAGCGCGATCTAGACGCCAACAAGTGTCTGGACTGCCACCAAGCGGTGGCCCAGCGAGTGAAGGAAAAAAAGGGCCTGCACGCCTCGCCGAAAGCGCTCAATAAGCCCTGTGAGCTGTGCCACAAGGAACATAAGGGCCCCGAGTACGATCTGTTTGCCTGGCAGACCTTCGGTGGTCAGAGCAAGTTCAATCACGACCTTAGTGGCTTCCCGCTGACCGGCCGCCACTCCGTCGTCGAGTGCGCCCAGTGTCACAAGCAGAAGACGGCCACTGGTCGCCCCTCGTTTCTGATCGCACCGACGAGCTGTCAGGGCTGTCACAAGTCGCCGCACGGTGAGCTGCACGACACCCTGGCCAGCTGTGATCGCTGTCACGATGCCAAGTCGTGGCGGCCGCTGGATCCAATGAAGTTCGATCACAGCCGCGACTCGCGCTTCCCGCTCGAAGGGCGGCACATCGGCGTGCCCTGTAGCAGCTGTCACCCGCGATCGATGTTCCGCTTGTCGAACTGGAGCTCAGACTGCACGCCCTGCCACAAGAACGTGCATGGCGAGTCGCTGTTCGGCCAGAAGCGCTGCGCCATGTGCCACAGCGCCCGCGGGGCTTGGAACGCGGTCGACTTCGATCACGCGCACAAGACACGCTTCGCTCTCGACGGGCCGCATCGCAAGCCCTGCGCTACCTGTCATACGGCCACGGCGCGGCAGTCGCCCGGCCGCAACTGCGACACCTGCCACAAGGATGCGCACGCCGGTCGCTTTTCCAAAGTGGGCGACTGCGCCGCGTGTCACCTCAACTCCACCTGGGGCCCGGAGCTGCGCTTCGAGCACGGACGCCTGACGCGCTTCACGCTGCTGGGCCGCCACGAGGTCGTCGATTGCCGCGCCTGTCACCGCGGCAAGGGACCAACCGACTACGAGAACTTCGACAACCTAGTATCGGTTGCCGGCACCGGCCGCAACAAGCTCGTCAAGATCGCCTGCATGGGCTGCCACACGCATGAAAACGTGCACAAAAAGCAGTTCACCGACGATCAGTGTCTGAAGTGTCACGCCCGCCCTGGCGACACCAAGCAGACTGCGGACCCACGCTCCTTCGCCGAGCGGGTCAAGATCGGCCATGGTCCCGGCAAGCCCTTCCAGCTCATCGAAGGGCACAAGATCTCGGACTGCAAGAAGTGCCACAAGAACGACAACTATCGCGACACGCCGACCAACTGCGTTGCCTGCCACGAGGATCGCCTGCACAAAGGCTCGCTCGGCAAGGACACCTGTCTGAACTGCCACGAAGGCGCGCGCTGGCCGGCGACCAAGTTTGATCACGACAAGAGCAGCTATCCGCTCGAGGGCAAGCACAAGGATGTAAAGTGCGAGACCTGCCACCCGGCCAAGGCCTACAAGCCGACGCCAACCCAGTGCAGCGACGGCAAGTGCCACGCCAAGGACGACGCGCACGAGAAGGCGCTCGGCAACCAGTGCGAAGGTTGCCACAGCCCAAGCGGCAAGGTCCTGTTCGATCACAACGATCCCAATGTCAGGGATCGCTGGAAGCTGGATGGCAAGCACCAAGCAGTGCGCTGCATCGGCTGCCACCCCAACCAGAAGTACAAGCCGGCGCCGACGCTCTGTGAGAGCTGCCACGCCGACCCGCAGGCCCACAAGGGCGAGCTGGGCACGCGCTGCACCGGCTGCCACGAGCCCGCGGGCTGGAAGAAGATCCACACCGGCCACGACATCTTCCCCATCCGCTTCGGGGGCGCGCACGACCGCGTCCGCTGCCAAGAGTGCCACCTGGAAGGACGCATCCTGCAAGGCATGGCGCAGATGTGCATCGTCTGTCACCAGCGCGATGACATCCATCACAACTCGCTGGGACCGCGCTGCAGCGACTGCCACACGCAGCAGATGTTCGCAGCCGCCCGCTTCAACCACGATCGCGTCGGCTGTCTGCTGACCGGCATCCATCGCGTCCTGCCCTGTGTCGACTGCCACAAGGGAGGCAACTACGCCGGGCTCTCCGCCGCCTGCGTCAGCTGTCACCGCGATGACGCGATGCGCGCCGCGGTGCTCAGACCTGACCTTCGCGGGATGGGGCCGAACCAAGTGCTGCACGAACAGCTCACCGGCTGCGGCGCCTGTCACAACACAACGTCTTTCCGTCCGCGCCTGTTCGGCGGCACGGACTCGGTGTGCCGATGAGGTCGCTCAGCCGTCTGGGCGTGGTGGGCGCTGCGCTCTGTGCCGTGCTTCTGGCCCCGGCCGCACATGGGCAGAGCAAAGGTGTCTATAGCGGCAAGGTCGCCCTCACCGGCTTCTTCTATACCGAGGACGATGGGCTCAACATCAAGAACGATGACACGCTCATCCCGCAGCGCATCGCCAGCGCTTCGAAGCTGGGGTTCGGCGAGCTGCGCGCCATCGTCGATGCCCGCCGGATCGCCAAGGAGCGCATCGACTTCCGCCTCGACGTCCGCCTGCGCTTCACGGGAAACTTCGACTTCGAGTCCAAGTTCTCCGACGATTTTTTCGCCAAGCGCGATGCATTCAACAACTTCGGGCTGAGCTCGCGTGGCTATCTCGGCGGTCCCGAGTACGACCTGCGCGAAGCCTACGTCAACGTTCGCTTCACCGAGAGCATGGGCCTGCAGCTTGGGCGCATGTTTATTAGCGAAGCCGACAACATCAAGCTCGATGCCCTGCGCCTGTGGCGCCGCTTCGGTCCGCACTGGACCGGCACCGCCTTCGCCGGCGGCAACCCCAACCCCTACTCGCGCTCGCTGCTGTCGGACTATGCGCCGCCTTGCGGCAATGGCGTGGCTGGCGATCCCAACAACCCGGCGACCAGCGGCCCCTGCATTCCGCCCGGCCTGCAGCTTGGCGTGGGAGCTGGCGTCGGCGCTCGCTATAGCTACGACCGTCTGTGGGGCAGCGTTGCCTTAGTCGGCTCGTTCTTCGCCGGTCAGGGGGATGGCGGCAAGGTTGCTGCGGATCCGAACGCCCAGCCGGTCACCGGCACACCAGCCCCGCCGCTTAGCCAAGCCAACCTGCAGCCGGCCAGTGCTGCACTCGATGCGCCGCGCATCTTTCTGTCCTGGCTAAACTCGTGGCGACCCGCCGAGCGCTTCGACCTGTTTAGCGATCTGGTCGTCGATGCCTATGGCTCGGCCGGGCCGCAGCTGACCCGTCTGGTGCTGCTCGGCACGGTGCGGCTGGTACGCGATGACCGCCTGACGATGCGCATCGGCGCGTCGTATCTCTCGTCGCTGGCCGTCAACATGTACTTGAACCGGCTGGTCTACAACCGCTTAAGCGGTGGCACGCTGTCCGCGGCTGGCCTCAGCTTCGTCGAAAATAACCTGACCATTCTGCGCACCGGGCGGGCCGAGGGGCGCGTCACTCTCGATGCTCGGCTCGTCCGCCGGCTTGGCGGGTTTGTCGAGGGCCGCTTCCGCTTCCGCAGCCTGCTCAACGGCGGCAGCGACGCCGATGTCTACGGCAACAAAGACATCTACGGCAAGTTCGCCCAGAGCATCGCTGGCGACGGCACAGTCGGCCTGCGCGACACCGGCTCGCTGGCTGGTCTGCGTGGCAGCCTAAGCTACAGCTTCATCGGCGACTATCGCGCCCTCAATCACATCATCAACTTCGATATCGGCCGCGACTTCTGGCACGAGCGAATCGGCATCACGATCAACTACCTGGCCGCGATCACCAAGGACCGGGGCCCGATCGTCGGCGCCACCGATGAAGCATGCCTGGTCACCGAGCCCTTTAATGCCTGCTACGGTCGCCGCAGCGGCATGACCCACGAGATTGGCCTGCTGGCCACCTTCAACCCCTGGCGCACCCTATACGTGGTCGCGGACTACCGCCTGATCGCGCTCATCACCGATCGCCAGCCCGGCGGCGCGGTCGAGACCTTCCCGACGGTGATTAGCCACGCCATCCTCGGCCGCGTCGAGTTTCGCTGGTAGCCAGCCGCTGCCCGCTGCTGCGCGCCGCGCCCGCTAGCTGACGCCTTCGGCTTCCAAGATCTCGCGCAGCAAGGCAATCGCCCGCGCGTGTAGACGCGAAGTCCAGCTCTTCGACAGCCCCATCGCGGCTCCCGCCTGCTCCAGGGTCTGGTCTTGGAAGTAGTACAGATCGAGCAGGCGGCGCTCTTTGTCGGGCAGCTTGCCAATCGCGCGCCGGACTCGCTCCGCAAGCTGGTGGCGCTCAAGCTGCTCGTGCGGCGCTGCCCGATCATCAGAGAGCTGCTGTTCGTCCTCACGCGCCAGCAGCGTGACAAAGATGGTGGCCACGCTCGACAGCGCGGTCGAGATCTCGCGCACCCGCTGCTCAACCCCGCCCTCTTGCGTCGCTGGGGCCGGGTTCTCTTCGGTCCGCGCCGTTAGGTTCTGGCTGTAGCTGCTCGCCCGCTCTTCCATGCGCAGGCGGGCGTATTCCCCACGCGGCAGCCAGCCCATCGAACGCAGCCCATCGAACATCGAGCCACGCACGCGGTAGTAGGCAAACGTCGTAAACGCCACCCCGTGACGATCGTCGAAGCGCTGTGCCGCCTCGATCAAGCCCTGCATGCCAAAGCCCACTAGGTCATCGAACTCGACCATCGGCACGTGGTCCCGCAGCTTGCGCGCCAGCGAGCGCACGAATGGGATGTGATCCTCAACCAAGCGGCGCTCAATGGCAGCCCGTCCTGCTGAGTTCGGTGCTCGCTCGCGAGGCGCTTGTGGGCCCGGCATCGCAGCTAGTATATCGCTGTTTTCTCGTCGCACCTGCGACGTTTTCAGACCCATCGGATACGGTGCCGCCATGCCTACCACCACTCGTCCCAAGACCCCCAAGCCGAGCGCTGCGGCGACGAAAAAGACAGCCAAGCCGAGCAAGCGGACCCCAGAGGCCAAGCCGAAGCCAGCCGCGAAAGCAACTGGCAAGGCGGCCGCGGTCAAGCGGCCAGCCACCGGGCCAGCGCCGCGACAAAGAGCCAGTGGCCACAAGAAGCAAGGCTATGCCGTTCGGCCGCTCGAACTGCCGACTGCCGCGCTTGCCCACCTCCGCCGCTCACATCGCAACATGGCGCGGGTCATCGCGCGCGTGGGTGACTTCGCTCTTGAAGCCGGGAATCCAGAAGGTCCGTTCGTCGCGCTTGTGCGGGCCATTGTCTTTCAGCAGCTGGCGACCAAGGCGGCCTCGACCATCTTTGGCCGACTGCGGGCGCTCTTTCCCGGGCCGAACTTTCCCGAACCGGCGACGCTGCTGGCGGCTTCCGAAAGTGACCTGCGCGGCTGCGGCCTGTCGAGCCAGAAGCTGGGCTATGTCCGCGATCTGGCGCAGCGCGTGGGCAGCGGCGCGCTCGATCTGCACGCCCTGGTCGATTTAGCCGACGATGAGGTAATCGCCCGCTTAACGACGGTGCGTGGCATCGGTCGCTGGTCGGCGCAGATGTTTTTGATCTTCTACCTGGGCCGCCTCGATGTCTGGCCAGAGGGCGATCTGGGGATCAAAAACGGGGTGCGCCTGCTGCACGCCCTGCCCGAGCTGCCGACCCCGGCCCAAATGCAGACCCTCGGTCAGACCTTTTCGCCCTATGCCAGCGTCGCTAGCTGGTATCTGTGGCGCTTGCTCGACATCCCCGCCGAAGAGCGCGCGCTCTTGCTGGGCGATTGAGCACTTTCGCGGCAGCCCGCGCTGGCTCTACAGCCCGCGGCGAGCCTGCCAGTCGCGGCCGCGCACCAGCTCTTCAAAGAGCACGGTCAGGCCGAAAGACAGCACGTGGTTCTGGCCGCGGTAGTCGCCATTGTTCACAGCGGGAGCCGGCCCGCCTTCTAACGCCAGTGGCTTGCCCGTCAGACCATCGATTGGCCGCAGTGCACCGTCGCTAACCGTGCGCGGTAACGAGTGCAGATAGGCATAGGCGAGGTTGAGCGTCATGCCGCGCACCGACAGGCCCAGGCCGACCGTGCCGCCGATCTTGGCCAGGGTATCGAAGTCGAGCCGGGTATCGGCCTCGGCCGTCGCGCTAGTGTCGTAGTAAAGACCCAGGCGCAGGATGGCAGCCGCCGCCTCGCCGAGCGGCTGTCGCAGCGCGCCCCCCAGCCGCAGGCCCAGGGTGTCGCGATAGTTGTGCGCCAGCCGGATGTCGATGGGCATGCCGCCGTTGATCAGCACCGGCGGATTCACCAGCGTCAGCTGATTATCGCTGCCTTCCCACTGTCCCCAGGACTCGTAGACGGCGTTGAATTCGACATCCGCCAGCTCGCGGCCGCCCTTGCTGAAGGCGTAGCGCAGCCCCAGCCGCACCACCCAGGGCAGGCGAGCCAAGAAGCGCGCCTCCATCCGATCCGCGCCCACGCCGAAGCCAGCAATCGAGGCCGGCTCACTGGCCGAGACGGTGCCGCTGGCGGTGATGGGCTTGGTGCCGAGGTTTACGGCCGTCTTCACATTGGCGCCGATGTGCAGGCCAGCGAATGGATGCAAGAGCGCCCCCACTTGCAGCGCGAAGTTGTCAAAGCTCTGCACTTGCACCCGAGTAAAGGCATCGCAGTCGGCGATCTCGTACTGCGTGGAACAGGCGGCGCTCTTGGGATACATGCCGCCCAAGTCCTGTGGAGCATAGGTCGCGCTCGACAGATTGAACTGGGCCGCGATGAACTGGCCGGCAAAGCCGACGTCCAGCACGCGATGGGCTCGCACCGCCACGGCTAGCGTCGGCTGCACGATCAGCAGATCGGTAGCGACGACGTCGTAGCGGCCCGGCCCAGGGCGCCTGGGGTCGCTGTCGCTGCGACCAAACAGTCCAAAGTTGCGTCGCCCCACCGACGATGGCCCGAAGGCACCAAAAGCAAAGGTGACCCGACGGAAGTACCCAAAGTCGGTGCTGATGCCAAACCAGGGTGCAAAAAACGGCAGGCTGGCCTTGTCGGCGATCTCAGGGAAGGCGCCGAAGCGATCGCCCCCGGCCCGCGCGAAGGCGTACTGCGAGAAGATCAGGTTGTTGTCGTAAAGCAGGCGGGTGCCGCGGCTCTGGGCCAAGCCGGCGACGTTGTATTCGAGGGCTAGCGGCGAGTCAGCTTTGGCGGTAAACGCGCCGCCGCGCCCCAGCGCTTCGGTGCCGTTGGCTCCTAGCTCAAAGCCGCCGGCCCAGACCAGCGCGGGTGCAGCCAGAGGCGGCAGGCAGAGCGCCGAAAACAGCGACAGGTAACGGAAGCAAGGATTCGGCATGGAGCGCGTCCCTCCGCCTACCCGGCCCGCTGCCGAGTGCAGGGATGGCCGAGGCTGGCTGGTCGTGATGTGCAAAGAAGTACCCTACCTGCACCCACATACCGTAACGACGCGCCCGACGGCAAACAGAATCGTCGCCGGCCCGCTCCAGCTAGCGATAGCCGTAGGGGCCTGAGGGATAGCCGCCGCCGCCGCCATAGACCGGCGGTGCCCCCGACCAGTAGCCGTAGGGCATCGCGACCCCGGCCGGCTGCGCGCAGGTCACGCGGACTCGAGTCGGTGTGTAGATGCCCAGCGTGATCCACTGCACGGCAACGTTGCCGATCGAGCGATCGGTGGTGATGCGCGCGACCGGACGACCGCCACACATCTGCGCGGTGTCGACCCAGCCACCCACGGCCCCCCAGAAGAAGCCGTGCGCCCAGCGAGTATGCGTCTCGGCCGGGGCCTGGTTGGGGATGATGGCGGTGGTCTTAAAGCAGCCCGATAGGCCCGCCAGGCCAACGAGCAGAGCCGAGGTGGTGATGGAGCGGGTCAGCGTCGAAATTAAGCGAGACATGGGTTCCTCCTAGGGGCCAGCGTGACGCGGTCGTCGCAGTGTCTTTCCTGCTTGGCAACCGCCTTGGTTCTGCGGGTGAAACACCGGCCCGGACCGGAACTGTCACCGCGGCCGAAAAAATTTTGTCGGCCCGCCATGCACGCCAGCCCTCCCCTGCTAGTGCAGGGCTGCGCGATAATCGCGGCATGGGTTTTTTCTCGCGCTTGCGCACGGCCTGGCAGGCGGTCATGCAGTCCGGTCAAGTGGATGCGGACGAGGCGGGCGACGCTGCAGG
The DNA here is from genome assembly GCA_964628555.1 of uncultured Myxococcales bacterium. GTDB lineage: Bacteria > Myxococcota_A > Polyangia > Palsa-1104 > JAEUJZ01 > JAEUJZ01. The sequence continues at coordinate 26,769 of CAZVMD010000046.1, forward strand.
TGACTCGAATGACAGCCAAGGCGACGACGCAGGCACAGACAGTGCGCAGGCCGCAGGCGACGAGTACGACGACAGCGACCGCCAAGCTGCGGCATCCGGCGCTGCGGCTGCGGACAGCCCGGCAGCCAAAGTCCTTGCCGGCACCATCGATGACTACAACGCCAAGACCCGCGTCGGCCTCATCACGCTTGGCGACGGTGCAGTCATCGGCTTTGGCGCTGAGGTCTGCCAGGACTTCACGCCGCTGCTCGGCCTGCGGGTCGCGATCTTCGGCACCGGCGTCCCGCCCGAGTCATTCCACAGCCAGCCCGGCGCCGCCACCGATGACCTCCCCGGCCTGTGGGCCAGCCGCATCCAGCTCTGGCCAGGCAGCGAATCCGAATACGCCGCTCGCCTGCGCATCCACCAAGTCGAGCGCGCACTGCGGGGCGCCGGTGAGCGCGAAGGCCCCTCCGCCCCGGGTGAGCCACCTTGGGCCCGCGGCAAGAATCGCCCAGGGCGCAAGCCGTCAGGCCCGGGTCGGCCCAAGGATGCGTTCTTCGTCTTGACGATCGTCCTCGACAAAGAGCTGCCGCAGGACGCGGCCGCGCTGTCCCGCCTGATCGATCCGCAGCCTGCTCAGCCACAGCTCGCCTCACCTCGGCTTGCGAACCAGACGGTTTCCGACAGCACTGTAGCGGCGGCCGTCTCGACGTGTGGCGTGTGGCAGCGCCCGAGTGTGCGCATCATTCCACTTGTCCGCAATCAGCAGAGCGAGCCCGGCTTCTCGGCAGAGCTGCAGTCCGGCCCGCACCGCGCGTTTCTTCTATATCGACCCCAACCGTACGAAGCGGGCGAGGCAGGCGGCCGCGCCCATGCTGGTCTCTTCGTTGGAGGCCCGCACACGCCACGCATCGCCGCCCAGCTGAGCGGACGCAACGATCAGCCTCCCGTGGCGGTGACGCACGAGGCCGCGCGCATCCTCGCCGATCTAGCACGAGCACTGCTGCTCGCGGATCCCACAGCGCCCGGCATGGTCCTCAATCGGGCCGGCAAGGCCTTCAAGTCGCGCGAGATCGCACTCAATCAGCTCGGCGAAGCAGGCAGTCCGCAGGTGCCCTACGTCGCCTGGATCGACTGGAATCGCGGCGAGCACGAGGGCAAGCCATGCCTGCTCTCAAGCGGCATGGAGATCCTTGCCCTGCCTGACATCGCGGTCGCGCTGCCAGCCTCGGCAGCGAGCGCGGAAGCGACGGCCCACAGCGATGCCGCCGAAGCCCGAGCCCGCGGCGTGCTGCTCTTTGTCTGCGACCTGCTAATGCGAGGCGCGCTGCCCGATGATGCCACCACGATCGCCGTGCCACGCCGCGTCCAGCTGCAGCCCGGCTCGCGACTGGAACTCCCCGAGCCGCACGACTGCGAGACGTATGCGATCACAGCTCGCAGCGCCGACTGGCTGGAGCTAGCGAACATCGCCGAAGGCAGCACGACAACAGCTGCGGCGTGATCACGCCGACTTGCGATTTTCGGGCAGGTAGTGGAGAGGCAGCGACGGAGGGAGGGGCCTAGGCACTCTTGCGCGGTCGTTCGTGTGCCTCATTGACGACGATCGTGCGACCGCCGAACTTGCTGTTATGCAGCTCGGCGATGGCCGACTTGGCCTGTGCATCGTCAGCTAGCTCGACGAATGCAAAGCCCCGCGGCCGCCCGGTCTCGCGATCGGTGATGATTTTGACTTGCTGCACTCGGCGAGGACTGCCTTGCTGGAAGAACTCAGTAATCTCGGCCTCACCGGCGCTATACGGCAAATTGCCCACATAAAGACGCTTTCCCATAGCCTCATTCCTTTCTGCACGGCGCAAGCTGCATCCGGCAGGCCCCCCCAAGAGCCAAGAAAAGCCAAAAAGAGACCTAGAACAGACGGAGAAAAGACGCAGCGTGCGATCTCTAGGATATGGAGAATGTGGAGGCTTGTATAGAGCGTAGCTGGGCCAGCGTGCTGATAAACGCGGGCGGCGGCGGGCGGTGCAGCCGGATGATTTCCCCGGTTGTCGGATGAGCAAAGCCCAGCGTCTCGGCATGCAGCAAGAGGCGCGGCGAAGACAGCGGCACCAGCCCAGCACGCAGGTAGTCGCGGATGTAAACCTGCTCGCCTACCACCGGATGACCGGACTCTGAGAGGTGAATGCGGATCTGGTGCGTCTTGCCGGTCTCGATGGTGATGGCGCAGTAGGTGGCGGTGCGGTCAATGAATTCGAGGGCTTGCACATGCGTCACGGCTCGCTTGCCCAGCCCCGGCGGCAGCGGCAGTGGCGTGCCGTCGTCGCGCCAGCGGGGTCGCAGCGAGCCGCGCAGGCCATCGCCGCGATCATCGACAAAGTACGACTCGATGGTGCGGTCCAGCAGGCGACCATGCACCACACACAGATAGCGCCGCTCGATGTCATGAGCCCGCCAGCGCAGCTGCAGCTCGCGCAGCGCCTTTTTGGTCTTGGCGAACAACAGCAGACCCGAGGTCTCTTTGTCGATGCGATGCACGACGTGCAGCGGGATCTCGGAGGCTGAGCGACCATCCTTGCGGCTGTGCCGCCAAGCCTCGCGGATAAAGTCCATCGCTGTATCGCTGCCGTCCCGCTCATACGGCACGCTCTGCAAGCCGGCCGGCTTGTCGATCACCACCACCTGCGAGTCTTCATAGACGATCGCCGCCAGCGCCTGCGTCGCGCGCTCGCTCAGCGGTCGCGGTGCTTGCGGACGCACTGCGATCGTCATCCCGACCCGCACCCGCCGGGCACTGTCCAACGTCAAACGATCGGCCAGCGTGACCTTGCCACGCTCGCACAGCGCGCGCGCCGCGCTCCAAGCAATCCCCAGCCGGCTGCGCAGCACGGCGGCCAGCGTCTGCCCCGACTCTCCGTCGGAAACGATAAAGTCCTGATTCACTTCGCCCGTATACCACGCCCCCGCCCCGACCCCAGCACAACAAAACGACCCTGCCCGCATCAGAGCAGCGCGGCCCCAAGCGGAGCCATGACTTCAAGTTCAGAGGGGGAGAAGCGGAGCAGCCTTGGGGCCGGTGGGTACGTGTGACAAAGCAGGCGGAAGCCGCCGCCCCGTTGGGGCCGCGCGACTAACGGTTGGCGATGATGGCGTGGGTGATGCGCATCTCGTCGGCCAGACCCTGCGAGGCCTTGTCCTTGCTGCGATCGATATCGATCTGCGCCTGGATCGCCTTGAGGATCTCAGCGTCGGCCTTGGTGGCAATGCGGGAGAGGGCCAGCATGATGGCGATGCGCGCGGCCGAGTCCTTGTAGGCGATGTGCTTCTGCAGATGCGGCAGCGCCTCGCGGCCCATGCGACCGAGCATGAAGGCCGCCTTCTCTGCCTTGGCCGCCGAGCGTGCCTTACGGATGTCGAGCAGCATCTTCTCGCGGTCATCCTTGCCGCTCTTGGAGGCCTCCAGCGAGTCCATTTCCTTGACCATCTCGTCGAGCGCCTTGCCGTAGCAGGCCACGTCCTTCTTGCAGTCGCGTGCGAGCTCAGCCCGGGCCAGCGCATTCTGGAAGGCAATGCCGATATCGGCTTCGAGCAGCTCCTTCGGCAGGTTCAGCGCCTTGAGCGCCCCATCGACCGCGGCCGTCTCGTCCTTGTCGACCAAGCGGCCAAACTGGGTGATCGCGCCCGCCGCCAGGCCCGCCTTCTCTTGATCAAGCTCTGGCAGATCGTCTTTCTCCTTCGGCGGCTTGAGGAACTGTGTCTTGGCAGCGGCCAGGATCGCCGGCAGGCCATCGGTTGCGCCCATCAGGTTCAGCGCCTCAGCCGCCGCGCCGCGCAGCTTGGGGTGCCGCTTGACGTCGCCAACAATCGCGATCATCGACTTGGCTGAGGTCTTCTCGACATCGGTCATGCCAATCGCCAGCAGCACGGACTGGTGCCCGGACACACACTGCTTCTCGCCCTTTACGCAATCGGGCGTCATACCGTCGTCCTTCTTGTCGAGCTCCTTGACCAGCGCCGGCAGCGCCTTCTTGCTGCGCAGGTCGCCGAGGATGATCGACATCTTCTGCACGATCAGGCCCGGCAAGAAGTCGAACTTCTTGGCATCTTCTTCAATCGCTTTGTTGCCGCGCTGCATAGCTTCCACGACCGCAGGCACGGCCGGCTCGCCAATGCGGGCCAGAGCCAAACGACAGGGCACAAAGATGTCGCCACCGCGACCGGTCATGAACAATCCGCGGACCAGCGTCGACGCCGAGCGAGCGTCGGCAAACTCGCCGAGGTGCTTGGCCGCTTCGCGATTCAGGAAAAAGTCCTGCTCATCAGCTGAGACCTCGACCACCTTCTGCAGCGCCGGCACGGCCGCGGGATCCTTGATCGCCGTCAGCGCCTTCATCGCTTCGACCTTGACGACGTTGGCGCGAGTCTTGATCGGCAGCTTCTTGTCGAGCGCCTTGATGAGATCGGGCACCGCCTTCTTCGCCGCTTCACGTCCCTTGTCATTGAGGTTCGCGAGCTCGAAGATGCCGGTCGCTGCGACCGACGCGTTCTCGTAATTTTCGTCGGAGTAGTCGAGCTGTTCAATAAACAGGTCGAGCGCCTTCTCGGAGCGAATCTTCGTCAGGGTCTTGAGGTGCTGCGGGTCCTTCGACTTCTTGAAGAGCGCCGCGACTGGTGCGACAGCTTCGTCGATATTGGCCGGGCGCTCCTTGGCGGTCGCGAGGCGCTCAATGTTGCGCAGGGCTTCCTTCTGTTCACGGATGTCCTCGACCTTTTTGACCCAGGTCTTTACATCCTGCGGATCATCAACGCAGCCACCGGCTGACAGAATCATGCCCAGCGCCAGGGCCAAGCCAGCTGATCGGCCCAGCGACATCGAACGTACCCACAGACTGCCTCGCGGTTTCGCCATGGCTAACTCCTGGGGCACGCGGCCCCAATCATGGTGTAGGCGACGGCAACTCGACGAGCCGACCGCCCTGCCCACGTTTCCGTCGGGTCAGGTGGCGATCCTCGTCGAAGGCACCGTCCATTTGTTGATTCTATGAAGTTGGGGAGGGGAAAGAAAGAGGGGAAGGGAGGAGGGCGCGGCGTTTAGCTGCCGCTGCCCTTGCCGCGGCTCTGGACTGCGAAGTTGACGTTGTTGTAGCCCGCCACCGCGCAGGTATACATGACCTTCTTGATGACCTTGAAGTCGATGTTCTTGTCGGCCTGAACAATCACCAAGCCCTTCCAGTCTTCCGGGTTCGGATGGAGGAGCTTGAAGTTGTTCTTCAGCACGACAAGGTCATCGTGAAGCTGCGGGATCTTCCAGTCGACCGTGTTCTCACGCGAGAGCTCTTGCGAGTCGGCCTTGGGATCGCCGTTGAGCGTCACCGAGTCGCGCGAGACGGCGATGATCGGTGCCTGCTCCAGGTCGCGGTAGTTGAGCGCTTCCGGCAGCGTGATGTTCTTCGAGACCGTCAGAAGCTCGCCAGAGGCCGAGAAGGTCTGGAGCAAGAACACGACGAGGATGGTGAGCATGTCCACCATCGACGTCAGGTTCAGCTCGGCATACCCGGACTTTTTGCCCAGTCCACCCTTGGAGATGAACTTGAGCGGAATGAACTTTCGCAGACGCGGGCCAGGGGGCTTGATAACCCCAGGGCGCTGAAGTGCGCTGGTCGCCATGTGAATCGCCTCCTATTGGCCGCCCTTGTCTGAAAGCGAAACGTTGGGGA
>CAZVMD010000047.1:0-8800 GCA_964628555.1 uncultured Myxococcales bacterium
CCATCCTCATTTAAGGGTCTCGCCGAGCAGAGGCGATAGTCAAGTCAGGGAAGATGAGCGAGCGAGCGCCACGGGCCCCATCCGTCGCTCGCCCCGCATCGAGGTCGAAGACCGCGGTCACCCGGGTCCGTTGACCTGGCTCTACATCCACCTGCATGACTTGTGCAGTGCGGTAAATCATCGACAAACCGATGCCGGCTCCTCCGGCTTGGCGGTTTACTTGGCCGGCCGCCGCTCGTCGCAAGCTGCGGGCAAAGTCGCCTCGCCGCAGCCGACCGAAGCGGTCTGAGGTCTCGACGACCAGGCGCGTGCCGTCGGTGCCATAGCGGAACGTCACGCGATCTTCATTGTTCAGCTGGATCGGCGCAGTGCGGTCGTGCGCGTAAATAGCACGGCCCTGAGCGTCGACCGGTGCGTCGTACATGGCATTGGTGAGAAGCTCGTGGATCACTTCGCCGATGCTGTTGGCGACGCGGGAAGAGACGCCTAGCTGATCGCTGCACAGCTTGACCAGTCGAGCCTCGGCTGCGTCGCGACCAGCGACATTGCTGATCTGGGTGCTGTAGGCTGCGGCCCCCCACAGCAAGAAGCCCTGCAGCGGCAGCAGGGGCTGTCCGCGCAGGTAGTTGGCGACGCCGAGCAGGTGCAGGTCAAAGTCTCGACTCTGTCGCGCGTTGAGCAGCGCCACGACGCCGCTCTGTTCGCAGAAACCAGCTACGTCGATTTCATCGCCGGCGCCGACTTGGGCGCTGCCCAGCGAGGCTGCCGAGGGAGCCGCAGCCGCAGGCCCAGGGGCCGCGCCGCAGTACAGGACGCCGCGACAGGACTTACGCGCCTCGGGTCGGCTCAATACCGAATACAGCGTCGGCGCTGCGGCGGCATCGGCGACCAACAGCCAGTGGTGAATGTCGGCGGACTCGTGGATCGCGGCCCACAGCGTCTGCGGCGACTCTTCCTCGAACGTCTTGGTGCTGTAGCCGGCGCTGGCCAGCACGCGCGCCAGGCGCTTGCCGTTGGCGCGGTTCTTATCGAGGACGATGGCGCCGGCGCGCTCCTTGGGGTGGCGATCCGCCGCCACGCCCTGCGACGCAGCCGAACCGGCCGCCGAGACGGCGGTCGGAACCGCCGAGCCACCGGCAGCCGCCGAGCCGGCCAAGGGGGGCGGCGGCGGGTATGGTGCTGAGCCAGGATGCTGTGCCTGTGGCATACGCCCACTGCCTATCGCGTGAAGGCCATAGAATACCGCACCCTAACGCGTCGCGGCAACGATTGCGCGCGGGAATCGTGCGGCCTCTGTGCGTCTGAATCGCTCCCCGTCCGGCTGCAGTCGGCCTAGGTCCGCATGCCGGGTAGGCAGGCAAGATAGGCTGCTCTGTCAATCGGGGGGGCTGCAGGCCAGCCACTCAAACTGGCGGCTCTTAGGTTGCGCAGCAGCGCCGCAAATTCGTGTATCCTGGCTTCTGGGCTTAAGCGCAAAGACTACTTTTTCTACTTTTGTCCCCGCGTTTGTGGCGGACTGCACTGTCGTCATCGAGTGAAATCTGGACCAAGCGGGCGGCGAGCTTAGGTGGATCTCGGACGCTAAAGACAGATCACATCTACAGATCAGGCGGGTAATGGAGTCTGCTCAAGACAAACTGCTCCCCGGCTCACCGACAGAGCCTGTCGTCTTCGGCAAGTACTTGCTGATGGGGCTTATTGCGCGCGGCGGCATGGCCGAGGTCTATCGGGCGCGCAGCCGCAGCTCGCCGCGACTGTTCGCCATCAAGTGCATGCGCCCGCAGCTAGCCAAAGAGTCGCGCTTCGTCGATATGTTCTTGCGCGAAGGCCGCCTAGCGGTTCGTCTGGAGCACGACAACATCGTTCGCACCTACGAGCTGGGTCGCAACGACGGACGCTACTTCATCGCCATGGAGTACATCGGTGGCAAGGATCTGACGCAGATCCTGCGACGCTGCCAAGAAGCCCAAGCGCGCATTCCAGTTCCCCACGCCTGCTTCATCGCCGCCAAGATGGCCGAGGGCTTGCACTACGCCCACACCCTCAACGACGCCGACGGCCGGCCGCTGGCGATCGTGAACCGCGATGTGTCACCCTCCAACGTGCGCATCGGCTACGACGGTGAGGTCAAGCTGCTCGACTTCGGCATCGCGCAGGCGATGGAGAAGTTCACGTCCGAAATCGGCATCCTCAAAGGCAAGTTCAGCTACATGTCGCCGGAGCAGATCCGCGGCATGCCGGTGGACGCTCGCACCGACGTCTTTTCGATGGGCATCATCCTGCACGAGATGCTGACCACCGAGAAGCTGTTCCGCGGTGACACCGAGTTTCAGCTGATGGAGCGGGTGCGCAACGCCGAAGTGGTGCCGCCCTCCAAGTTCAATCGCCGGGTGCCGGAAGAGCTGGATCGGGTGGTGATGAAAGCGCTGGCGCGCGATGTCGCGGATCGCTATCAGAACGCCTCCGAGCTGGCCGCCGACCTGCACAACTTTCTGACTCCGTACCGCTTCGATCCGCGTGAGCTGGTCGAGCACCTGCGCGGTCTGTTTCGCTCTGACTATGATCGCGAAGCTGCCGAGCTAGCGGCCTGTGCCCGGGCGATGCTGCCCTCCAATGACTCGGATGAGGCCTCGCTGGTGGTGCACGCTTCTTCGATGTCGCTCGACGGCGTATCGATCAGCGTGATGCAGGAAGAGAGCGGGCCGCACGGCAGCGCGCAGGAGACCACGTCGCCACAGTCGGTGGTCCCGCATTCAGCCCCGGTGATGGTACCGCCAGCTGGGCCGGTGCCCGTGTCAGCCCCGAAACAGTCGGGGCCGACGCCAGCTCGACCTGCGACTCCCAGCCATCCCCCCGCCGAGCCGGTGGAGCACACCGGCCCGACGCCGTCCAAGCCTGGCCTGTGGGCGCGTCTGCGTGGCCGCCTCAAGGGCGAGTCCCTCAAATAGGCCCCCCCGCCGGCAGATAGTGCGCTAGCCTCAGCAGGCAGTGATCTCCTGGGCGCCTGGGTGCGCTACCTGCGGACAGAGAGGGGGAACAAGATGAGTGCGGCCCTGCTTCGTCAGCGCTTTGTCAGCGTCTTGGTGGCCCATCACGGCCACATGCCTGCGTCGGAGTATCGCAAGCTCGTGGCTCTCTCGCGCGAGCGAGGGATGTCGCCGCGGCTGCGCACGCTGCTCCTGCAGCCGGCCAGCTTTCTGCGCACGAGCGCCGAGCTGCGCGATCGCCGCATTGGTCTAGAAGACATCCACTTCGATGCCGGGGCGCTGGCACTCGCCGAGGAGCTGGGACGCGAATTCGGTATTGCGCCTGTCCTCGCCGGGCTGCCCAATGTTCGGCGCACGACGGTGCTACGGGCCCAGGGGAGCGAGGCGGCAGAGTCGCTGAACTTGCCGGCTGCGCCCGCCGCACCCGCTAGCGATGAGCGGTCGGTAGCGCACGCTGAGCTGCAGGCCGCTCTGACCTTGGCCAAGGTGCTCCCTCCGTCCCAGAGCTGGCAAGTGACGACGGCGGGCGCCACGGTGACCTTTCAGACGCAGGCCGGCGGGCAGACGTTTCCGGCCGTGGTGTTTCAGCTGCCGCAGTGGCGCGATCCGGCTCCGCGCGATCTGCTAGCGACGGAGCAGGCGGCCTGGCTGGGACTCGACAGCCTGGATGCTGTGGGCCGCTGGCTCGCTGCCTTGACCGAGCGCGAGCGTGCCTATCTAGCGGCCGAAGGAGTGGCGGTTCGCGGCTCGAACGAGCGCTATGGCATTGCGCATCTGCGTCGCAGAGCTCTGTTTGCAGCCCTGCTGGCCGGCCTGCCCCAGACGCGGCTTGTGGCCACCGATCAAGAGCTGGCCGCGGGTCTGCTGCGTCGTGCCGAAGAGGATCTGCTCGTCGGGCACAGCTATCCGATGCAGACCGGAGAGCACACCAACTACTGGCCCTACTGGCAGAACTATCGTGCGCCGCTGCAGAAGCTCTTGGCCCAGACGCCAGTCGGCAGCGAGGCCTATCTGATCCTCAAGAACCGCATCGAAGACGTGCTCAATCGCAAGACGGTCTTTAACTGGAATCGCCACGTCGATGAGCAAGACTTCGAGGTGTCGATCAGCGGTGCGCTGGTGCAGCGTCGGACGTATAGCCCAGGGCCAGGGCAGCGCGTCTCGCTGGCGGCGGGCAGTCGGCCGCAGCGACCCAGCTATGAAGTGCTGAACCTGGCGAGCAGTGGTCTGCCCGCCGAGCATCGGGCGCTAGCCGGTCTGCCCGTCGTGCGGTATCCCGATGGCAGCCTGCGCTTCGACTGGCAGGGCCCCGGCGTGCAGCCGAGCCGTGTCTCGCAGCCGGTGCCCGCTGAGCTCTCGGAGTACGTCACCGCGCAGCGCGTCGCAGCGCAGGAGCTGGGTGTGCGTGAGCTGGTGGCTGGCGAGGAGGCGAGGCCCGGCATCCCCTGGGACTGGAACCAGGACGGTGGCATCGAGCTCTCGCCGATCGAGATTGGCTGGTGGGGCCACTGTCATAACGAGGCACCGCTCAATGCCATGGGGATCAATCCGCAGCGCAGCGTGACGCTGTATCGGGCTGAGCGGGGCGACTACCTGCCGCCTGACGCTGCCGGCGACGCCGCTGCGCCAGGGGCCGCAGAGCCGGCGGCTTCCGCGCTACAGACGTATTCGGCGGAAGAGCTCTGGGATGTGGCGGGCGCGCTGACGTCTGATCACGAAGCCGGCTGGGCGATCCCGGGCAGCCTGCGCATGAAGGCGACGCAGGTCGAAGAGACGCAGTTCGTCGGCAGCCGCAACAACGGTGGCCACTGGCTGATGATCGAGCCGGGCGCTGGGCGTCGGCGCATTCGAGTCGACGCCGAGGTCAAGCAGCTGTGGCACAAGTCGGATGCGAGCAAAAAATACGACGATCCGGCGCAGCGCTTCCGTCGCGATCTGCCGACCGGGGATGGCTGCTTTGCTCCCAATCCGGACTGGGTGGCTGCCGAGGCCAGCGACGAGGATGACATCACGATCGATGCTCAGGGGCGGCGCCTGCTGGCTGTCGTCAAGTACGTGACGCTGGATGAGCAGGGCGAGCGCGAGCAGCGCATCGAGGCGGTCGAGCTTGACCCGAGCGAAGATGCCGCGGTCAAGGTCGCCGAGGAAGTGCAGGACATCGGGCCCGGTGGGGTCGGCGGCAAGGTCGTCGAGCACTGGTACAACCCCAAGAGCGGCTGCTACAGCAACGTCGTGATCGAGGTCGGCGGGGCGGGGCAGCCGCGGCGCGAGCTAGCCCGCAGCGAGCCGGCGCCAGTGGCCCGCGTGCTGGCCTGCCAAGAGACGGTCTACGACTCGGTCATCGAGATCCACGACTTTGTCACGGCTCGCATGGGCCTGCCGTTTGTGTTCGATACCTCGTCGGGCATGGCGGTGTGGAACTATCCGGTCAGCGAGATCGGCATCGACAAGCTTGGACAGCTTGAGCGCAGCGAAGACGGCCAGCGCTACGAGTACACGAGCTACCGCCTGCGCTACGTCACGATGGGCGGCCCTAAGGGCGAGGCGCGCTACATCATCAAGCGCGACGCGCGGGGGCAGGCCGAGCGGGCGCTGGCTCTCGATCCGATGCCGGACTTTGCCTTCCGCCAGGATCGCTGGGTATGCGCTCCGGCGGCGAGCGACGCGCAGGGGCACCTGGCGATCAATGTGCACGCGCTCAAGGCCGGCTACCTCACCGACAAGGGCGGCAACCAGATCGCGCCCGTGCTGTGGCAGCGTCAGGCCACGCTCTTGTATGCCGCTCTGGCCGATGAGCTTGCGGCTGAGGATGGCGCCGTCTACCTCTTCGAGACCCAGGCCGGCGCGCTGCACGCCTTCCCGAGCCGAGTCGCCTTTGAGCAGGCGGTCCAGGCGGACCAGAAGCTGCGTCGAGCGGGCCAGTAGCCGCGCAGGTCGGAGCGCTGGCGTGGGCCGTCCCGTCTAGGCCAGGGCCAGGCTGCGCCGCACCACCTCGAACAGGCAGCCGCAGGCCAGGACGACCAGCACATGAAAGATCTCGTGATAGCCGAACACCGTCGGGAACGGGTCGGGTCGCTTGCGGCCGTAGGCGATGGCTCCCAGCGTGTACAAGACGCCGCCGAGCACGTGTAGCGCCACTCCGGCCGCGCCAATCCGCTGCAGCTCTGCCCCCAGCCCAGCGGCACCGGCCCAGCCGAGCACGACGTAGATGCCGACGTGCAGCCAGCGCGGGGCGCTGGGCCAGAACAGCGTCTGGGCAATGCCGATTAGCGCTCCCGCCCACAGCACCTGGCACAGCACCGGGCCGCGCTGCCCGGCGACGCCGTACAGACAGATCGGCGTATAGGTGCCGGCGATCAGCACGAAGATCATCGAGTGATCGAGGTTCTTCATGCGCGCTCGCCCACGCGGCCCCCAGTTCCGACGGTGATACAGCGCGCTGGTGCCGAGTAGCAGCAGCAGCGAGAGACCGTAGGTCAGCGCGGCAAGCTGCGGCAGTCCCGGGCGGCTGGCCTGCACCAGCAGGTAGACCGCGGGAATGGTCAGGAAGAACGACACCTGATGCACCACGCCTCGCAAGAGCGGCTTGCGCTTGGTGACGGCGGGCGCATGATGGCTGAGCGATTCAGGTGGGGTCGGGGACGAGGGGAGCGCGTTCACGGCGGGCATCCTAGCGCGCCGGCGCAGCCAATGTGCGCGCTTGCGCCAAATGTGGCCCCAGCGCTGGTCCAAACAGCCGGCCGCAACCGAGGACACCCGGCGGCTTGCGCAGCGCTTGCCTCGGACCGTTGCCGGCAGGGATAATGAGTCCGATTGGCTATGACACGCTGCCTTAGTCTAGACATGGGGTTGCTGCTGCGCGTCCTTGCTGTGGTGGGGGTCGTCACCTGCGGCGGTTCTTTCGAGCGACTGTCGCTGGAACCGGGGGTGGCGCAGGCCGGCAAGCCGGCTCCACGGCGCAGCTTTAAGCGGGGTAAGGTGCTGCGCGGCAAGCGACCAATGGTCCGCAAGGGGGCGATCGCGGCACTGCCGCCGCTGCGCGATGCCGGGGGAGCCAGCACGTCGGTGATGCTGGCCACGGCGGGGGCTCCGGCGACGACGAGCTCACCCCCTTCGACCGCCGTGGCGGGCAGTGTGGGCAAGAGCGCGGCGCCACCGCCCGCGCCGGTGGGCAAAGGGGCCGCGGCGCTGACTCTGCGCAAGAAAAAGGGGCCGCCCAGCGACGATGATCTGATGGAAGACGCGCAGGCTGCCTATGTCCGCGGCGATCGCGGCAAGGCTATCGAGCTGGCGCTGGTCGTCGCCGAGAAGAGCAACGATCGCTCGCCTTCAGCCTGGAAGTTCATCGGCTTGGCCGCCTGCAGTGTGCGCTCGTATCGCCTGGCCACGCGCGCCTATCAGGGCGTAAAGACGCCCTACGATCAGCGGGCCATCGTCGATGCCTGCAAGTACAACGGCCTGGCCTACAAGGGCGATCAGTTCGTCGGGGAATAGGCCACCGCGCCGCCGCAGCTAGGCTGTCGCCAAAGTCGGCTGCGCTCGCCGCCGGAGCTGTGCTAGCGTCGCGCGGTCATGCCGGCCAAGCACTGCGCGCGCGCCATCTACCGCCTCTCCCTCCTGGTCTGCGTCCTGCTCTTGTCGTTGGGCTGTGCCGGGCGGCGCTACTACGGCGATGCGCGGCTGGTGCCGGATCCGCGGACGCTGCGGGCCCCTGGCCTACGCGAGACCCTGCTGAGCGAGCTACCGCAGGCGCTGACCCAGGCCGGCATCAAGCGTGTCGCGGTGGTTACTCCCGAGGGAGTGCATCGCGTGCTCGACAGCCGCAGCGAGCCGCCGGATCTGGCCAGCGTGCCGACGGCGTCTCTGGCGGCGCTTAAGGCAGCGCTGCAGCAGGACGCGCGTGGTGCCGAGATCGATCTGTTGCTGCCTGGCGAGCACGGCGAGCGAGTGGCGGTCTCGGCACACTATGAGCCAAGCGGCACCATCGTCATCACCCAGGGGCCGCCTCTGCCCGCTGGCTCACGCACGCCCCCTACCGCCGATGAGGTCCGAGCCCGCCACGGCATCACACCATCAGATCTGGGCGAGGTGCGCTGGTCACCGGCCTATCTGGAAGTACTGGATCGCGCGCTCGCGCTCTTGAGCAGCGAAGAGAAAGCCTTCGTCTCGCGCATCTTGTTCGTGCGTGAGCACAAGAGCCGCGAGCCGGAGAACCAGGGCCTGGCGGTGATGGCGCTGTACAGCCGGGCCGGCGGGGCCGGACGCATCGAGCTATACGACAACCTCATCGCGGCCGATCGCTACATGTTCATCGGCCAGCCGCACGCGCCGCAGCCAGCCTCGGTGCGCGCCATCCTACACGAGGTCGGCCACGCTCTCGCCGATGTGTCCTATACCGCTGCCCAGCGCGACCTCATCGATGCGGTGAATGCCTATCAGAGCGACGAAAAGAAGCTGAGCAAGTGGATCGAGTCGCGCGAAGGGGACGTTCCCAGCGAGGAGGAGGTCGGCGAGTTTCTCGACAAGATCCACCGCGTCGAGGTCACCACGCATCGCGTGCGTCACGTCGGTCCTGAGGGGCCGGTGATCCGCGCCTTCCGTCGGGCGCGCGGCAGCGGTCGGGGTCCGACGCTGTACAGCGAGGACGACATCGAAGAGTCGTTCGCCGACAGCTTCGCTCTGTTTCGCGCCGATCCGGAAGCGCTGCGTCGTATCGATGCCGACGCCCTGGCCTGGTTCGCCAGTCAGGGGCACCTGTCGGCTCTTTCGCACTGAGCGCGGAGCTCGCTCATGGTCGACGTCGTCATCGTCAG
>CAZVMD010000047.1:8900-31917 GCA_964628555.1 uncultured Myxococcales bacterium
GCGATCGCCGGCCTGACGGCGTACCTGGCCGGCCATCCCGAGGTCGGCGCGGTCGGTGTACAGCTGCTTAACAGCGACGGGAGCCGGCAGAAATCGTACGGCCGGTTTTGGTTTTCGCAGCTGCTGTCTTCGTTTGTAAAGACGCGGCTGCACGGAGAAGATCCCGGCCTCGCCGAAGCGGCTGACGGGCCGCTGCTCGTCGACTGGCTGGTCGGCGCCTGCATCCTGGTCTCGCTGTCGGCGCTGCAGGCCGTAGGAGAGCTAGACGAGGCGTTCTTCATCTACGGCGAAGAAATCGACTGGCAGTTCCGGCTGCACCAGCAGGGCTATCGCGTGGTGCTGCTGCCGACGCTGCATGTGCTGCACCACGGTGGACAGGCGACGCAGCAGGCGGCGCTTGCGATGCGCCAGCAGGAATACCGCAGCCGCTACCTGTTGCTAGCGAAGCATCGCGGTCGCGCAGCCCGCGGCCTGTACCTGGCCAAGGTCAGTGCCGAGCTAGGTGGCGAGTCGCTGCGCCAGCTGCTGCGGGCGCTGCGGCAGCGCGATCCACGCCTGTTGTCGGCAGCGGGCCAGACCGCAGCGCTGTGGGCCGCGCATCTGCGCCCAAGCTTTCGTCGCTACAGCCGCAGCTGACTGAGATCCTCAGCGATGGCCAGCGCGGCGGTCAGCCCCGGCGACTCGATGCCCAGGAGATGCCAGACACTGTCGGTCGGGGCGGCATGGATCGCGAAGTCGGGGTGCGCCGTCTCGTCGATGAACAGCTTGGGCCGCACGCCAACGTAGTCCGGGCTCAGCTCGTCCTCGCGCAGCGTCGGCAGCAGGCGGCGTCCAGCGACCAAGAAGCGCTGACGGAGCTGATCCTGGCCGTCATCGAAGGCATAGAGCGCCGGATCATCGGCGCTGCTGTCAGCCATCGACCAGTCGACATCCGGGCCCAGGCGGCAGCGACCCGACAGATCGAGGGTGAGGTGCACGCCGAGCCCACCTGCCGGATCGGGCAGCGGGTACAACAGCGAGGAATAGCTGCCGGTGTAGCGCCCCGACAGCGCGAAGTAGCGACCGCGGCAGGGGCGAATGGCGTAGCCGGCCTGCGGTGCGAAGCTGGCTGCGATGCGGGCGGCCGAGAGCCCAGCCGCGTTGTACAGCCGACCCGCGCGGATGTGACATAGCTCGCCGTTGCCATCGCGGGCTGCGAAGCTGCAGTGATCGGGAGTCACCGACTCTGGGGCCAGGAAGGTGGTGCCGTACGACAAGATCGCGCCGCGCGCTTCGGCCGCGGACTCCAGGCGCTTCATCAGGCTGTGGCTATCGACGATGCCGGTGCTGGGCGACCACAGGCCGGCGATGATGCCCGGATGCTGCAGCTTTTCGCGCAGCTGCGCGGCCGACGTCTCTTCGAGAGGGACTCCGACGCTGCGGGCATAGTCGGCGATGCGTGCGAGCTCGGGCAGCTGCGCGTTGTCGACGGCCACGATGTGCTTGCCGCAGCGACGATGCTCGACGTCGTGGCGCTGGCAGAAGTCATAGAGCAGCTCGCGCCCGCGGCGACAGGTCTCGCCTTTTCTGGGCGTGTTCCAGTAGTACAGCCCCGCGTGGATGACCTCGCTGTTGCGCGACGAGGTCTCTTGTCCGGGGCGGCGGTGCCGCTCAAGCAGCAGCACCGAGGCGGCTGGCTGTCGTCGGGTCAGGGCTTCGGCCAAGGCCAGGCCAACCACCCCGGCCCCGATGATGGCGTAGTCGACATCGATGATGGGAGCAGCGGCGGACACGGTGCCTTCTGTCTAGCTGCGGGCGGAGGGCTGCACCCGGGGGGCGATGGGGGCGGGGGGCGTCTCGGGGCTGGAGCTCGGCGCGGTCTGCACGAGCTCAGCCAGCGGTCCATAGAGGCGCGCGCTCTGCTGCGGGTCGTGGAAGTCGACCGAGGCCTGCTTGGTCATCTCCAGGTTGCTGTAGGCCGGGGCGCGGTAGTTGCCATAGGCGCCACGCTGGAAGGCCTGCACCATCTCTTCGATGCCGTCGCGCATCAGCGTTGCGGCGCGATAGCCGAGCACGCGCTGGATCTTCTTGAAGCTGACCGCGTAGTTGCGGCGGTCGCTGATGTCGGGCTGGTTTAGGACCTCGACCGCGTGCTCGACGTGCGGTGCGACCGTGGCCTGCACCGTATTGGCCAGCTCGCCCAGCGTCATGTTTAGACGCTCGTCACCGACGTTGAAGATCTGACCCGTGGTCTTCTCGGGGCTGGCCTTGAGCACCGCCACCACAGCTCGCGCCAGATCGCGCACATGGATAAAGGGCCGCCACTGATGCTCGCCCTTGAGCGTGATTTTTCCGTCGGTCATGGCCTGGGCGGTAAACAGGTTGGCCACCAGGTCAAAGCGCGGCCGCCGCGAGTGTCCAAAGACGGTGGCAAAGCGCAGGATGGTCGGCAGGAAGGTGTCGCTCTGCGAGAGCAGGAGCTCGCGCTCGCTGTCGATCTTGGTGCGGGCATACAGCGACACCGGGTTGAGGTCCGAGGTCTCGTTGACCTCCTTGTCGGTGCTGCCATAGACCGAACAGCTCGACGCGAAGATGAAGCGGCTGACCCCCATCGAGGTCGCGACCTCTTTGACCATGCGCGTCGTGATGACATTGGTGTGACGGGTAAACGACTCGTCGACGGCGCAGGCGGGATCACCGACCAAGCCCGCAAGATGGATGACCGCCGAGGCTCCCGACATCGCTTCGACCAGCTTGACGATGTCGGTGGCATCACCGTCGACTAGCTCGAAGCGCGGGTTGGCCAGAAAGTCAGACAGCGGATCGCGCCCGTACAGCAAGCGGTCGAGCACGCGCACCGAGAAGTCCGCACCCAGCAGCTGCTCGATGACGTGGGTGCCGATGTAGCCGGCGCCGCCGACCACCAGCACTGGGCCGCGGCCGCGAATCGCCGAGCCGATGAAGTCGGTCGACACGCGCTTGTTGAGGTTGAGAAACAGGCGCGGCAGGCACAGCGGGCTCCAGACCAGGACCGGCCACAGCAAGACCGGCAGCAACTGACCCGGCGACAGCGCCAGCATCGCTGCGGTGGCGGCGGCGATCGCCAGGCTCAGCCGCAGCGCCTTCTTGCCGCCAGAGGCTGTCTTCTGGTGGGTGTAGATGCCCAGCAGCCAGTTCGCCAACAGCAGCAGCACGGGCGAGAGCAAGAGCGCCGGCGCCCACTGCCCCATCGCCCAGCGGCCAAAGAGCAGAGCGACCAAGCAGGACAGCAGGGAGGCCAGGCCATCGTAGGCCAAGCGGCTTTGGTTCGGGGACAGTCGCAGGGGAGTTTGCGTCATGGGAGCTCTTATGGCCCCGGCGTCCAGCCTGCCCGGCTGGATTCCGGGTGAAGACGAGGCTGGGCTAGGTCGTGGCCAGAAGCGGCTGCACAAAGGCCTGCAGAGCTGCCCCGGACAGCGTCGGGCAGTCCGCGAGCTGCAGGCCGTGGCTGGGCAAGGGCAGGGGCAGCGCGCCGGGCGGGTGGCGACCTAGGTTATCGAGCATCACCACCTGGCCGCTCGGGTCGGCGGCAGCGGCGGCCGGGAACGGGCGGGCCAGGCCGAGCTCTTCGGCCATAATCAGCGTCGCCGACTCTTTTTCGCCCTGATACATCGCCGAGTCGAGGATCTGCACGCTGCCCACTGTGGCCCCGGCTGGCCCGCCGCCTTGGCGCAGCAGATCGCGCATGGCCTCGGCGAGCTCGGCGATGCGGACCACCTGCGGGCGCAGGACGAACACCTCGCCCCCTGCCGCGCTGGCGAGACCTTGGTGCAGACAGGCCAGCACCTGGGCCTGGGTAACAAAGCCGCGGCTGGTGGCCGCCCCGTTGACCGTCGCGGTCTTGCCGGCCCGCAGGAGGTCACGAAAGATGTGGAACACCGAGCCGGTGCTGTCCATGACGTTCGAGTAGCGCAGACAGAAGGCTCGCTGCTCGGGGCGGCACAGCCGTGCGGCCTCGACCACCATGCGCTCGCCGAGGTACTTCTGCGCCCCATAGGCCGACGAGGAATAGGGCGACTTATCCGTCGATAGGAAGACCAGGGCGCGGCAGTCACTCTGCAGGAAAGCGCTGACTACGTTGGCAGTGCCGACGACGTTGACCCGCGTGCTAGCCAGGACGTTCTGCTCGCACTCACCGACATGCTTCATCGCCGCCGCGTGTACGACACAGTCCGCGTCGCGCAGCCAGGGCTGCAGCGTCTCGGGGGCGCAGATATCGCCAATGGCCAGCCGCACCATGGCACGCATTCCGGCATCACTGCTGACCTCACGACGCAGCGCTGCGTGCTTCATCTCGTCGCGCGACAGCACGGTCACCTGCTTGGCCGCTTGCCCCTGAGCCCAGCGCAGAAAGGCGCGACCGAAGGCTCCCGCTCCCCCGGTCAAGAGCACTCGCTTTCCCGACAGCCAGCTACTCATCAGCGTGCCACCGACGGAAAGAGGACAAGACTCAGGCAGGGGGAGAAAAGCGGCCAGGCCTGCGGGGGGGCGCTCGGGCGGGAAGGCAGCGTGCGTTTCATGGGCGTCTCAGAGGGGGTAAGCGAAGCGTGGCCGACGTAAGCGGGACGGAGAGCTCCCCGACCACTGCGGCGAAGAGCGGCGCTCGCTATACCAAAAACCCAACCAGACAGGCAAGGGGCGGGCCCGCCGCGTGGCCCTGCGCCCAAGATTGCAATCGTCGCCTGCGGCGGGGTATAAGCCCGCCGATGTCACCTTCGTCCGCGTCTGTTTCTGCGGCTCCGGCGACGGGCCGACTGGCCGTCATCATCCCGATGTTCAACGAGCAGGGGCATGCCGAGCGCTGCGTTCGTACCGTCTGCGCCGTGCTGCGTGAGCAGCTGCCGCACAGCCGCCTGTTCGTGGTCAATGACGGCAGCAGCGATGACACACCGGCCATCCTGCGCCGCCTAAGCCAAGAGGATCTGCCCCTGGTCTTCGTCGACCAAGCGCAGAACGGCGGCTACGGCGCGGCGCTCTTGGCAGGAGCCCGGCGAGCCTATGCCGACGGCTTCGAGTTCGGCCTGTACATGGACTCCGATCTCACCAACGATCCGGCGCTGATCCCGCGCTTCGCCGAGCTATTGGCCAGTGAAAAGTACGATCTGGTCAAGGCTTCGCGCTATGTGCCCGGCGGCGGCATGCGCGGCGTGCCCTGGCAGCGGCAGGCGGTGACGATCGTCGGCAACAAGATCGCTTCGCGGCTGTTTGGCCTGGGGCTGCGCGACTGCACCAACGGCTTTCGCGCCGTGCGGCTGTCGATGATCGTCGATGCCACGTTTCACGAGCGCGGCTTCCCGCAGATCGTCGAAGAGCTGCTGTACCTCAAGCAGCGCGGCGCCCGGGTGACCGAGCTGCCCTACATCTTGTCGTCGCGCCAAGCCGGCGAGGGGGTGTCCAAGTTCCACTACCGGCCCAAGATGTTTGCCGCCTATCTCAAGTACGCCGTGAAGGCGGCGCTGCACGATCGCGGGCTGTATCTGCCGTAGCGACGCGCGGTCGGCCGGCGCGTACTCGCTTCCGAGTCGCGCATCCTCGCCCCTCCCTTTTCCCCTGAGCCTGTCATGTCGAAGAAAGCTAGCCCAAAGTCTCGTCCCAGCTCTGACCCCACCAAGCACGCTGCGCGCTCGGCCGCCGGCCCGGTACACAGCGGCGTGGCGGTCGAGCACCAGTCGGTCACGCTACCCGAGGCGGGGACGGGGCACATCTATCACCGCAGCTTTGACCCGGCAGGACAGACCTCGCTGGCCAAGCTGGCGCGGCTGATTCGGCCCGGCTCGACGGTGCTTGATCTTGGGCCCGGACCTGGCACCTTGGGGCAGTACCTGCAGAGCGTGCTCGCCTGTACGGTGGATGGCGTCGAGCTTATGGCCGAGCAGGTCGAGCTGGCCAAGCCCTACTATCGCCAGCTGCTCTGCGCCGACCTGTCGAGCCTGCGCCTGGCCGAGCACTTTTCCGGCGCCAGCTACGACTACATCGTCTGTGCCGATGTGCTCGAACATCTCGCCGAGCCGGGACAGGTGCTGACTCAGCTGGCCGCGCTCTTGCGGCCGGACGGCAAGCTGCTGATTTCGATCCCCAACATCGCCTACGTCGGCTTCTTCAGCGATCTTCTGACGGGGGACTTCGCCTATCGCGTCGAGGGGCTGCTCGACGCCACCCACCTGCGCTTCTTTACGCGTCGCAGCCTGCATGCGTTCTTGCGCCAGCACGGCTTTGCCGCCCAGGCCGTCGATACCGTCGTCGTGCCGCTCGCCGAGAGCGAGTTTGCGCCACAGCGCCTGGCTACGCTGCCGCCACCGATCAGCGAGTTCTTGCTCGCCCTGCCGGACTCCGGCGTCTATCAGTTCATCGTCGAGGCGGTGCCGAGCGCGCGGGCCCAAGCGCCAGCGGCTGCCCCACCTGGCGGAAGCCCCGGCTCCATCCCTGGCGACGATCGACGCCCCAGCGCCTCCGAGCTGACGCCGCTTGCGGTGCGGCTGTACTACAGCGCCGAGAACCAGCCATTTCACGAGGAGGGGAGCTCGTTCGCCGACGCCCAGGCCACGCACAGCCGTCGCAGCTTCCGCTTGCCGCTGCCCGATCCGCAGACCGCGCCGCTGTCGCGCCTGCGCTTTGACCCCGCCGATCGGCCAGGCTTTCTTCTCTTGCACAGCCTGAGGCTCGTCGATGGCGCGGGACAGCCGCTGTGGGCCTGGGATGGATCGGTCGCCTCGCTGGCCGCCATGCCGACCCAGGATCTGTTCCTGGGCGAGCTACAGCCCGACGGCGCCCTGCCGCTATTTGCCACCGGGCTCGATCCGGCTATCACGCTGGAGATTCCGCTTTCGATCCTGCAGACGCGTCCGGCCGGCTGTCAGGTGGTGGCGGAGATCGCCCGCCCAGGCAGCGAGGACTACTTCGGCCTGCTTTTGCGCTGGCTGCGCAGTCAGCAGCAGCAGGCCAGCGAGCGCCGCCAGTTCCTGCAGCTGCAGTTCCAGCAGCGGGCCGAGCTGCACCAGCTACGAAAGCGCCTGGCCCAGATCGAGCACTCGCCGGCCTGGAAGCTGGTCCGCCCGCTGGTCCAGCTGGAGCAGAGCGGCGACAGCCCGGCCGATCGCATGGGGGTGGTGGCCGAGGAGGTCAGCGCGCTCGCTGCTCGTCTGCGCGAGCGCCGGCGAGCCAAGAAGGACACCGCGCGTCCAGCCGCCGTCGACGTCATTGTGCCGGTGTACCGCGGCCTGCAGGAGACCAGCCGCTGCATCGAGAGCGCACTGCGCTATCCCCAGGCCACGCCCTATCGCTTGCTGGTGCTCAACGATGCCAGCCCCGAGCCCGAGCTGAGTGCCTGGCTGACCCAAGAGGCCGAAAAGGGCCGCTTTGTCCTGCTGAGCAACGAGCAAAACCTCGGCTTCGTAGCGACGGTAAACCGCGGCATGGAGCAGTCGCCGAGCAGCGATGTCGTGCTGCTCAACAGCGATACCGAGGTCGCGCACAACTGGCTGGATCGGCTGGTCCAAGCCGCCTATCGCGCCGACAACATCGCGACGGTGACGCCGTTTTCTAACAACGCGACCATCTGCTCGTATCCGCGCTTCTGTAAGGACAATCGGCTGCCGAATGGCCTGGATGTGCCTGCGCTGGACTCGCTGTTTTCGGCCACCCATGCCGGCGTCGTCCTCGATATCCCGACTGGCGTGGGCTTCTGCATGTACATCCGCCGCGCCGCCCTGGCTGAGGTCGGCCTGTTTTCGGTCGAGCGCTTCGGCAAGGGGTACGGCGAAGAGAACGACTTCTGCTTCCGGGCCCGCCGAAGTGGCTGGCGCAACGTGCTGGCCGCCGACACCTTTGTGTTCCACAGCGGCGGCGTCAGCTTCGCCGATACCCAGAATCCGCGCAAAGTCCAGGCACTGCAGACGCTGCGGACGCTGTATCCCGACTATGAAGCGGTGGTCCATGGCCACATCCTGCAAGACCCGGCGCGCGCTCTGCGGGCCGCCATCGAGACCCGCCGCTTGCAGCAGGATCCGCGTCCGCTGGTGCTCTCGATCTGCCACGCGCTCGGCGGCGGCACCTACAAGCACGTGCTCGAGCTTGCCGAGCATCTGCGCGCCCAGGCGACGTTCCTGGTACTGACGCCCAAGGGCGAGGGCCGCGTCGCTGTGCGCTGGCTGCAAGCCGACAGCGATCTGGAGCTGCACTTTCATCTCGATCGCGACTATGGCCCGCTGCTCGACTGGCTGCGCATGATCGGCCTGTCGCGCGTCCACATCCATCACACGCTGGGTGTGCCGCCGGTGCTGTGGGGGCTGGCGCGCGATCTGCAGGTGCCGCTCGACTTTACGGCGCACGACTTCTACTCGTTCTGCCCGCAGATCTCGCTGACCACCTCCGAGCATCGCTACTGCGGCGAGCCCGATGAGGATGGCTGCAATCGCTGCCTGCAGGCCATGCCCGCGCCGGGCGGCGGCGACATTCAGGGCTGGCGGCAGGGCTACACCACGCTGCTGCGCCAGGCCGAGCGCGTCTTCTGTCCCAGCGCCGATACCGCGGCCCGCCTGCATGAGCGCTTCCCGCTGGCCCAGGTCATCGTCGCCCCCCACACCGATCACTTCGACGAAGCGACCGGGCGCACGCGCGAGCTGCCCAGGCCGGCCGTGCAAGCGGTCACCGATCGACCGCTGCGGGTTGCCGTGCTCGGTGCGCTGAGTCCGGTCAAAGGAGCCGACCTGCTGGAGCAGGTGGCGAGGATCGCCAAGTCGGCGGCGGCGCCGCTTGAGTTTCACCTGCTCGGCCGCGCCTATCGCGAGCTGGCTGGCCCGCCGGCCGCAAGCTTGACTGTGCACGGACCCTACAAAGACGAGGATCTGCCGTCGCTTTTCGCCTGGCTCAAGCCCGATGTCGTGTGGTTTCCGGCGACCTGGCCCGAGACCTATAGCTATACGCTGTCGGCGTGCCTGGCCACCGGTCTGCCCGTCGTCGCGCCAAACCTGGGCGCGTTTGCCGAGCGCCTGGCCGGTCGCCCCTGGAGCGTGGTCGTGCCCTGGGATCTGCCGGCCGCAGAGCTAGTCAACCTGTTTACTCGTCTGGCCCGCGAGAGCTTTGCCAGCGCCACACCTCCGGGCGATGTCGCTGCCCTGCTGCCCCCCGGCTGGTCGGCGGCACAGGCAGTGCGCCGGCTGCCTGTGCTGGGCGCCAGCCAGACCTCCGTCCAGGCAGCAGCGGGCTTCGACTATCGTCGGCAGTACGTCGGTGCAAGCGGCCACAGCCTGCGTCCATTCGAAGGCGCGGCGCTGTCGCCGCAGTTCTTCGCCCAGCACGCCTACCAGGACGCCTTCTCGCAGACGGCGGGGCGGGCACGCCGGGGGGTGATCAGCGCCTACAACCGCATCAAAGCGCTGCCGCTGTTCCGCAACGTCGTCGAGGCTGTGCCGGCCTCTCTGCGCACACGCGCCTATCGCTGGCTGGCCTCAGGCGGCTAGCCAGGCAGGGCAGGGGGGCGTGGCTGAGGTGGGGAGGGCGGCAGGCTACTGCGCTGGATCGACGATGACGAACTCGATGCGGCGGTTCTTGTTGCGGCCGGCCGGCGTGCGGTTGTCATCGAGCGGGCGGGTATCGCCAAAGCCCTGCGCTTCGACCCGCGAGGCGTCGATGCCCTGATCGGTCAGGCGGCGCATGATGGCCTCGGCCCGCTGCTGGCTCAGCGTCATGTTGCTGTCCGGCGTGCCGACGTTATCGGTGTGGGCTTCGATGCGCAGCTTCTTGATCATCGAGGCATCGCGCAGCACGTTCGCCGTCGCCGTCAGGATCAGGCTGCTCTGCGGCAGGATTTCGTCGCTGTTGACCTTAAAGGCAATGGCTTGCTTCAGCACCACACGGCCGTTTTCGATGATGACAAACGGATTCGGGCAGCCGTTGCGCTTGGGGTTGCGATCGGGAGCGCCGGCCTTGTCGGGGCAGGCGTCCTCGCGATCCGGCACCAGATCGTGATCCTGATCGTCGAGCGGGCAGCCCTTGCGACTGGGGTCGGGCAGCCCACCTCCGGCGCGGTACGGGCACTGATCTTCGTGGTCGTAGACGCCATCGCCATCCTTGTCGTTGGCTGGGCAGCCACGTCGGGTTGGATCGGCGACCGCGCCCTGCGCGTTCTCGGGGCACTGATCGTCGGCATCCGGGATGCCATCGCCGTCCTTGTCGGGGATTGGGCAGCCCTTGCGCGCCGGATCGGGGAGGCTGCCGGGCTTCTGATCCGGGCAGGCGTCTTCGCCATCCGGGATGCCGTCGCCATCGCGATCAACCACGGCAGCCGTCGGGCAGCCACGGCGAGTCGGGTCGGGCGTCGCACCCGCCTTTTCATCCGGGCACTGGTCTTCTGTATCGACGATCCCGTCGCCATCCCGATCGCTCGGGCCAGCCACCGGAGCCGGGCAGCCGCGCCGCGCCGGATCGGGGTTTTCGCCGCTGCCCTGATCCGGGCACAGGTCTTCCGCATCCTTGACCCCGTCGCCGTCGCGGTCGCGCAGCGGGCAGCCTGGCTGCTGTGGGTCGGGACGCAGGCCCTGCGGCTCGCTTGGGCACAGGTCGTTGGCGTCGGGAATGCCGTCGTGATCTTGATCCTTAGCGCGGGGCGCATCGCCTTCGCCGCCTGGCTTGGTCGCCCGCGTCTTGCCCATCGGGGCGTAGGCTAGGCGGAACAGCAGCCGCGCATCGGGCGTACCGGCCTGCCGCCAGACGCCGGCCCCACCGGCCAGACCCAGCTGAATCGTCTTGGCGATGTTGTAGTGCGCGCCGAGCAGCACCTCTAGGCTGCTGGTCGTCGGTTGAAACGCGCGATCGCTGAGCGAGGCCGCAAACACCGCTTCCGGGCCCACCGCGAAGCGGTGATGGAAGTCGGCATAGGCAACCGCGACACCCGCCTGTAGCTCGTGACCGGCCGTGCGGCCATAGGGGCTCATCACGTCGCCGATCTGCGCCAGCGGCCGCAGCAGCACGCCGAGGTTGGCCGACCACAGGATGCGGCTCTTGTAGCCGCCGAGGATCACCTTCAGTGCCCCGCGCACCGACTGATCGCTGGCCTGCTCGGGCAGGCTGTCGGTGAGGGCGCGCAGCGGCAGCCAGACCTGGCCACCGAGGCTGGCCGAGAAGCCGCTGCTGTACGGCTGGCCATACAGGCGCACCATGGCACCGATGCGCGGATCGGACACGTACGCGCCCCCCGCCGGAGTGATGCCCGCCCCGCCGACCGTCTCGCCGTTCTCAAGGAAGGCGACCGGCAGCGACGCCGTGAGCAGCAGGCGGTTCTTGATCGCGAATGCCAGGTCGAAGTGACCGACCAGGCTGTGGCTCAGGATCGACTGCGTCTGCGCGACGCTGCCGTCCGCTCGGACCAGGTTGTAGACCAGCGGATTGTGCCCGTAGTCAAGCGTGAGGCCGGCACTGACGACCTTCGAGCGGTTGTAGTACGGGTGGTCGACCCAGAAGGACCACTCGCCGGCTGCGGTCGGCTCGTAGCGGTTGACCTGAAAGCCGCGGTTTTGGGCGGCTGCCGGCTGCGGTGCCAGGCCGGCCGACAGCGCGCAGGCCAGACCCAGGGGGAGCAGACGTGGGCAAGACGTTCGGTGTGCTTTGGCTGTAGTCATGGGCAGATAGCCAAGTCCTGAAATGGCTTTGGCTATCATCCCATGCCGGGTCGCCTGCGCACAACAGGGCAGCAAGCACGGCCAGGCAGGCGGCCCAAGGGTCGCTATCTGGTCGGCGGTGGCTGGCGGGTCAGGAGCTTCTCAACCAGCATCACGATATCGGTCGGCGGGGCCATGGCCGGGACCTTGCGCCAGCTATGGCTCCGCTCGTCGCCGATAAGCAGCATGCCGCTGTGGCGGTTTTTGTCCGGGTCGGCGTCGCCGAGCTTGGCCAGGACCGCGTCGACCTCGGCCGGCTTGCCGGTCAGAAACAGCCAGCCCGGACCGATCTGGAAGCGCTCGACGTAGCGCGCGAGAACGCTGGGCGTGTCGGTCTGCGGATCGACGGTGATCGAGACCATCATCACTTCCTTGCCGAGATACTTCGCCAGCGCCTTTTGCACCGCCAGCAGGTTGTTGGTGATCGGCGGGCAGATGCCGGCGCAGGTGGTGAACATGGTGTTCAAAAGGACGATGCGATCTTTGAGCACATCGTCGTAAAAGCGCAGGCGACGGCCGTCGTGGGCGAGAAGCGTCAGGTTGGGCTGATAGGCCTTGGCTGAGCGCTCGCCCGTGGCGGCGGGCTTATTCGGCACAGCGGCCGGTGTTGCCGCCGCGATCGGGTGGGCGTGGCTCAGCAGCAGGGCCGAAAGAAGCCCCAGCCGCAGCCTCAGCGCCACCATCGGCACAAACACCCTAGATGAACGGAACCGCATGCGGCGCAGGGTAGCACGGAAGGCCGTGGCGAGCGGGCTAGGTGGACCGCAGGGCGCCGGGTCTAGCCGACCGCTTTGCAGCCCGTCCATGGTCGCCGGTCGTTGACCTCCGTGCGGCGCCACAATACCCTGCGAATATGCATGCTCTGCCTATCGACGATCGGGTGGTTGCGCGCTGCCGTGAGCTGGCCGCAGCCGTCGCGGGGAGCGTGCATCAGTTTATCGACGCCCACACCACAGTTTCGATCGAGCGCACCGTCCTGCGCTGCTACGGCATCGACGGTGTGGATGATCAGGGAGTGCCGCTGGTCAATCGCTGTGTCGAGCGCTACCGCCAGGCTGGGATGCTCGGCTACGGCATCGCCTTTTTCCTGGGCTGGACGCTCAGCCGTCGGCCGGGCCTGACGCCGCAGGAGGCCGCGGAAGAGATGGCCTACGGCGACGCTCCAGGCCTGGTCGCGACTGAGGCGGGCAGCTTTCCGGCCCAGCGGGCTGCCGTCGAGGCCGCCCTACGCGAGCCGACCCGACGTGCCCTGGCCGCGATCGATGCCGCCCGTGCCCGGCGCTTGTCGACCTGGCGGCGGCTGGGGCTGGGACCGGCGCACGCGAAGGCCCCACCCGACTGCGACATCGTGCGCAGCTTTTCCGGGCCGCCTCTGAAGTACGTCATCGTCGCGACCGGCAACATCTATGACGACGCCGATCAGGCCCGGGCCGCGGCGCAGGTCGGAGCGGACATCATCGCCGTCATTCGCTCGACGGCGCAGTCGCTGATCGACTATGTGCCTTACGGCGCCACGACCGAGGGCTATGGCGGCACCTGGGCGACGCAGGAAAACTTCCGCATCGTCCGCGCTGCCCTCGATGACGAGCAGGAGCGCCTCGGGCGCTACCTGCAGCAGGTCAACTACTCGTCGGGGCTGTGCATGCCCGAGATCGCCTACTTGGCGGCCATCGAGCGCCTCGACATGCTGCTCAACGATGCCATGTACGGCATCTTGTTTCGCGACATCAACCCGCGCCGCACCCTCTGCGACCAGCACTTTTCCCGACGCATCATTGGCCGCGCCGGCATCATCATCAACACCGGCGAGGACAACTATCTGACGACGGCCGACGCGGTCGAGTCCGCCCACACCGTCCTGGCCTCGCAGTTCATCAACGAGGCCTTCGCGCTGCGCGCCGGTCTGCGAGCCGAACAGCTAGGGCTCGGGCACGCCTTCGAGATCGACAAGTCGCTGCCCGACTCGTTTCTGCTGGAGATCGCCCAAGCTCAGCTAGTGCGGCAGATCTTTCCCCGCCATCCCATCAAGTGGATGCCGGCGACCAAGCACAAGTCAGGCGACATCTTCTGGTCGCATCGCGTCGATGGCCTGTTCGACCTGGTGGGCGTCGCCACGCAGCAGAGCATCGAGCTCCTGGGCATGATGACCGAGTCCATCCACACGCCGTTTTTGCAGGATCGCTACGCCGCGATCACCGGCGCTGACTACACCTTTTCGGCCTGCCGCAGCCTGGCCTCAGAGCTGATGTGGCGTCCCGATGGCATGGTCGTCGCGCGGGCTCAGAGCGTCCTCGCCACGGCCTGCGAGCTGCTAGAGGTCGTGGCCAGCGAGGGGCTGTTCGCTGCGATCGCCCGCGGCGTCTTCGCCGACGTCAAGCGGCCCGAGACCGGCGGCCGTGGCCTCGATGGTGTGATCGCTCGCCACCCCGACTACGCCAACCCCATTTTGCAGGAGCTGACCGCATGCGCATCGCCCTGATTTCTGATCTGCACGCGAGCGAGGTATCGCTGGAGGCGACGCTGCGCGACATCCGGCGACAGGGGGTCGATCAGATCGTCTGCCTGGGCGATGTCGCCACCTTGGGCCCGCGCCCCAAGGAGATCATCGCCCGCCTGCGCGACCTCGGCTGTCCCTGCATCCTTGGCAATCACGACGAGTTCCTGTTTAACCCGGCGATCCTTTCGACCTACACCGAGGTGCCGATCATCGTCGAAGCGGTCGACTGGTGCCGCGCTGAGCTTAGCAGCGACGAGCTGGCGTTTCTGCGCAGCTTTCAGGCGACGCTATCGATAGAGCTCGATGGCCACCCGGATAACCGCCTGTTCCTCTACCACGGCTCGCCCCGCTCGCACATGGAGGAGCTCGTCTCGACCACTCCCGCCGAGCAGGTCGATCGCATGCTAGAGGGGCACGTGGCGACGGTGATGGCTGGCGGGCACACCCACTTTCAGATGATGCGGCAGCACCACGGCATCCTGCTGGTCAATCCCGGCAGCGTCGGGCTGCCGTTTAAGGACTTTGTCCCCGGCAACGCGCCCACCGTCATGTGCCACGCCGAGTACGCCATCGTCGAGTCGCACGCCGACGGCATCGCAGTTCACCTGCACCGGGTGGCGCTCGATAAGCGGGCGCTTTACGCCGCAGCGCAGGACTGCACGAACCCCTTCCGCCAGATGCTGATGCACCACTACCGCTAGGTCCACGGACTGGGCCTAGGCTGGCTGCGGTGCGACCGGTTGGGCGACGAAACTTGCCGAACTGTGATAAAAAATGCCCTCTGTCCCGTCTTATCAGGACTGTCGCCTCTGCGGCTCCATGCCCGGCATCTCACTGACCGGGCTCCGCGGCGGCAGCAACCACTTAGGGAACCCATGATGAATCGACCCATGCAGCGCCTGTCTCTCCGCTCTGTGCTGACCACGCTGGCTACGCTGGGCCTGTTGTCGTTGTCGCTCCACCCCACGGCGCTGGCTGGCCAGGGACAGGCGGGGCCGGCAGCTGCTGCGGCTCCCGCGGGCAAGCCGGCCCCAGCACCTGCCGTCGCTGCCAAGCCAGCGCCGTCGCCGCGTGCCGCCACCCCCGCCCCGGCCGCCAAGCCTGGGTCGGTCCCCGCGGCCCCCGCTGCGGCGACTAAGCCGGGCGCTCCTCCCGCCACCGCCAAGCCGGCCGGCGACGCCGAGTTTCCCGGCCTGGCCACCGACGGCATGATGGCCTCGGAAAAAGACGGCCTGCGGCGGCTGTTACAGAAGTTTCAGTCGCCCTGCGGCAAGCCGCACTCGCTCATTACCTCGCTGCGCACCGACCCCAGCTGTCAGCTCTCGCTGGTCGCCGCGCGCTGGATGACCAAGCTCTTCTCCGACGGCTTTCTGGAGAGCGAAGTCGAGGAGCGCTACACCAAGCGCTTCGTCACCAGCAAGTGCGTGCAGATCGACATCAGCGGCGCCTCGACGCTGGGCGACCCCAACGCTCCCATCGCGCTGATCGAGTTTTCCGACTTTGAGTGTCCGCACTGCCGCATGGCTGAGCCGATCGTTAAGCAGGTGCTCAAAGAGTTCAAAAACGTCAAGCTCGTCTTTATGAACTTCCCGCTGCAGATGCATGCCAACGCGCCGACGCTGGCTGCCGCTGCCTTGGCCGCTGGCAAGCAGGGCAAGTTTTGGCCCTATCACGACCGCCTCTTTGACAACCAAGGCACGGTCCGGCAGGCCGACTTGATCCTGTACGCGCAGGAGCTTGGACTCGACGTCCGGCGCTTCCAGGTCGACTTGGAAGCGAGCCGGTCGCGCGTGGCCCGTGAGCGCTCGATCGGCGACAAGCTCGACCTGGGTGGAACCCCGACCTTCTTCGTCAACTGCCGCAAGGTCGAAGGCCCGCTGTCCCTGGACAACCTGCGCAGCTACATCGAAGCCGAGGCGGCCAAGTGAGCCGGCTGCCGTCGCGGCGGCAGGCTCTGCTGTTGCCGCTGCTGGGTGCGGCGCTCAGCGTGCCCGGCAGCGACGCAGCCTGGGCTGGGCAGGCTACCGGGGCTCCCGCCGCAGAGATCGCGCTGCCGGATGCGAGCGGCGCGCTGGTTCGGCTCAGCAGCCTGCGCGGCAAGGTCGTGGTGATCGACTTCTTTGCCTCGTGGTGCGAGCCCTGCATGCGTGAGCTCCCCGAGCTGGAAAAGCTGCATCGGCAGCTCAGCCCATCCGGCGTTGTGTTCTTGGGGGTAAACCTCGACAACGAGCGCAAGAACGCACTCGCCCTGATTCAGCGCTTCCGGCTGACGTTTCCGACGCTGCTGGATCCTGAGGGGAAGGCGGCGGAGGCCTACGATCCGCCGAAGATGCCGAGCACCTATGTCGTGGACAAGGCCGGCATGGTGCGCCACATCAACGCCGGCTTCGACGGAGCCGCTGACGTGGCGCGACTGCAGAAGCAGATCACTGCTCTAAATCGTTAAGGTCGACGCTCGGCAGCGCCTTGCGCTTGTTGTTGGCTGCCGCTGTGCTGCCGCCGTCATCGACCTCGACGAACAAGCCGTACAATCCGCCAATCGCCGTTGCCAGCAGAGCGCCTGAGCGCAGCGGCACAGAGTCCGCGAAGCCCTGCACGCTCACGTACAGGTTCGGCATGTAGCGATGGCCCAGGGCGTAAAGGCCGGCACCGACGCCGAAGCCGAACACCATCTTGATGATGGGCGTCCAGAAGGTCTCGGCCCGCCACGGCGGTCGGCCGCACAGCACGCCGACCACGGCGCCAACCAGACCGCAGATGATGTACACGAGCACATTGTCGGGATTGCCGAGCTTGAGCAGGCAGTAGCCCAGGCCGCCTCCGACGATAAGGCCCTTGATAAGTCCGAACAGGGCTCGACCCATTTTGCGTTCCTCCGTGTCGCCGAGGGGAGACTGCCGCGGTGGGGAAGTGCGGCGGCCAAGCACCCTGGCCAATACAGGCCAAGTATAACCGGATCAGCGAGTCCGACCATAACGGCCGATCGTCCAGTTCTATGCCAGCTACGAGCTGCCGAAGTCACCGGTCCTGGCGCGGCCCGGGCTACGCCGCCATCCGCGGCAGGGTCACGGCGAAGGTCGAGCCCTTACCGGGTGTGCTATCGACGCGGATCTTGCCGCCCAGCGACCGCACCAGCTCGCGGCAGATCGACAGCCCCAGGCCGGTGCCGCGGCCGCGGCCTTTGGTGGTGTAAAAAGGCTCGAAGATCCGCGCCATCTCGTCGCTGGCGATGCCGATGCCTTCGTCGGTCACGGCGAGATCGACCTGGCCGCGGTCGCCGGCGGCGCGGGCTGATACCACGATGCGGCTCGACGGCACACTGCCCGGGCTGCGGGCCGCCTGCGTCGCGTCGAGGGCGTTGTTAAGCAGGTTGATCAGCACCTGGCGCAGCAAGCCAGGATCGGTCCGCACCTCGTTGAGCTCGGGATCGACATCGATGACGATGCGCACCCCTGTCCGCCGCGTCGCCGAGGTCGTGACCCGCACCGCTTCTTCGATGACGCGCCGCAGCTCGGCCTGCTCGATGGTTGGCTTGGCGGCGCGCGTGTGATCAAGGTAGTCGCGAATGATCTGTGAGACGCGGTCGAGCTCACTTGACGCCACCTGCAGCCGCTCGCTGACCGCCTTGGGCAGGTTCTGGCCATAGGTCGCGAGCTGCAGGTGCGCTGAGACCGCCGCCAGCGGTGTGCCGATCTCGTGCGCTAGCTGCGCCGCCAGCTGACCGAGCGCGGCCAGCCGCTCCTTGTCGCCTAGCTCGCGCTGCACGCTGAGCAAGAGCTGGTTGAGCTGCTGCAGGGCCTCGTTCTTGCGCTGCAGGTCGCGCGTGGCCGCCGCGATGTCGTCGGCCAGCCGGCTGTTGAGGGCGCGAATCGCCTCGTCGGCCTCGCCGAGGCGCTCAAGCATGGCATTGAAGCCCCGTCCCAGTCGGCCGACCTCGTCGTCGCGCGCCGTGACCACGCGGCGCTGCAGGTTGCCCTGCTCGACCTCGCGCATCGCCAGCGCCAGCTCGGACACTGGCTTGGCGACGACGCGGTTGACGATCCAGGCCGTCGTCACCAGCAGGACCAAGAGCGCCGCCAGCGCGGTCAGCGCCGAGATCCGCAGCTGATCGCTGAGCACCTGCTCATAGCGGTCGGTGGGCACGGTCACTCGCAGGCGACCGCGCTGCAGCCCCGACAGCTCCAGATCGACCATGGCCGAAAAGCAGCGCTCACAGGCCGACAGCTCCTGACTGGTGCGGATGTTGCGACTGCGCCGCTGCGCCTGCGGCAGCGTCGGGAACACCTGGCCCCAGCGGGTCGAGGTGCTGCGCCAGGGCAGGCGCCACTGCGGCTCGCCCTGCCGGGTCGCAGGGGGCCGGGTTGTCTCGCCGTGATCCCACAGCGCCCGTCGGGCATCGTACTGCACCGCCCGCTCGGGTCGCGCTTTGCCCGACGATCGAGCCCGCTCGGGGTGCGAGATCTCGACACCACCACTCTGCGGCAGGACGATCTGCAGCGGCTCGCCAGTCTCGTTGTCGATGAGCAGCGACAGATCGAAGATGCGGTGACGACCGCGCCACTCTTCCAAGCGGGCCTTGACCTCGTCATCAGAGCGCTCGCGCTTGAGATACTCTTCGAGGCTGACTGCCAGATCGCGGGCCGTCGCCTCGGCCTCGGCTCGCATGTGCGCCGTGACGCGGCCGTTCATCAGATAGCGCCCGGCTAGCGTGCTGGTGACGATGACCAAGAGCAGCAGGGCGGACAGCAGTCCGACCAGCTTGGTGCGCAGGCTCAAGGGAGCGGCGTCGGCGGACTTGGCGCCCCGACTCTCGCCACCTGCGACGAAGCGGCGCGCAGCGCAGCCTGCACCGCCCCGGGCTGATTGGTGATCACCGCCTGCACCCCCAGCGCCGACAGGGCCGCGATCTCGCTGAGATCATCGACCGTCCAGGTGTGGATGGCATAGCCGCGGCGCCGCCAGCTGCGCATCGCGGCGGCATCGATCAGCGCCGCATCCGGGTGCAGGGCAGCGAGCGGCAGGGTGTGACGTAGCCAGGCTTCGCGCAGCGGTCGCGCCTGCTGGCGGTGGAACAGGTAGCCCAGCGGCACGTCGGTCAGCAGATCACTGGCGCAGCGGGCAAAGCGCCACAGCTGAAACGGATCAAACGACGACACCAGCGTGTGCCTTCGCGGCCGGCGGGCTCGCCGCAGCGTCTGCGCCACTACCGCAGCCAGGCCGTCGTCGTGCACCAAGCCAGCGTAGTCCCCCGGCGTCTTGATGTCGCGCGACTTGAGCTCGATGTTGATGAGCGCGATGTCGCCGAGCGCGTCGAGGACCTCGGCCAGGGTCGGGACCCGCTCGCCGCGTCCAACATCGTGCCGGCGTAGCTCGGCCAGCGTCGCGGAGCGGACGTCGAGGCCGGTGCCCTCCTGGCCGCCGGTCACTCGGCCGAGGTCGTCATCGTGTACCACCACGGCCTCACCGGATGCGCACAGCATGACGTCCATCTCGACGCCGTCGGCCCCGGCCAGCATGGCCTGGCGGAAGGCGAGCAGGGTGTTTTCGGGATAGTGCGCCGACGCGCCGCGGTGGCCAAGGACCAGCGGGCGAGAACGACGCTCAAGAAAGCTCGGGCTCTTCATCGTACGGGGCTCGTCGTTCGGGCTTGGTCGCTCGGGCTTCGTCGTAAAGGAGGCCGGCCGCCGCTAGTGTGCCTTCTTCTTGCCACCCTTGGCCGCCTTGTCAGCCGGCTTGCCGTCCGGCTCGCCCGGATGGATGGCCACTAGCTCGACGTCGAAGCACAGATCGCCGTAGGCCTTGCCGGGCCCGCGCGGCTCGTTGCCGTAGGCCTCACCGGCCGGGATCCACATCCGTCGCTTCTCGCCGGCCACCATCAGCTTGAGCCCGTCGCGCCAGCCGCGGATCAGCAGCTTGAGCGGAAACTTGGCCGTCGTGCCGCGCTTCTGCGAGGTGTCGAACATGAAGCCATCGCGCTGCTGCCAGCCGACGTAGTTCACCTCAACTAGGTTGGCCTCGGTTGGGTGCTCGCTGCCGGTGCCTTTCTGCAGCACCTTGGTCACCAGGCCCGACGGGTGCTTTTCCGCATCGGCCGGCGGCTTGCCGACATCGGCCGGGGCCGGGATCTTGGGCATCACCGGCGCCGGGGGCGGCGGCGCATCATCGGCATGGCCGGTGGCCACCGCGCCGAGCAGAGAAGCAGCCACCGTGAAGCGGAGCAGTGTCGTTCCCAGGTTGGTGCGCATAGCCAGACTCTAAGCCTCTGTGACTGCCTCGGGAAGCCCCTTTTTTCCGACGGAAAAATCGCCCGATGCGGACACGCGGATAGCCAAGCTGGCGGCAACAATGTCTATAGTGGGGCATGCGTTTTTCTGCCAACCAGCGTCGCCATCTGCCGGTCCTCGGCAGCCCCGCGGCGGCGCCCCCTGCGAGCGAGCCCGTCCCCGCTCCCGCCCACTTGGGCAGCGTCGCGGACAGCCCCGCCCCCGCCCCGCCGCGGCCGCGTCACCCGGCCTGGATCAAGGCTCGCTTGCCGTCGGGACAGACCTTCTTTGAGGTCCGTGAGCTGGTCCACCGCCAGAAGCTGCACACCGTCTGCGAGTCGGCCAGCTGCCCGAACATTGGCGAGTGCTGGAGCCGTCGCGCGCTGACCATCATGATCCTGGGCGAGATCTGCACCCGCTCGTGCAAGTTCTGCGATGTGCCGATCGGCCGCCCGCTGCCGCCAGACCCCGACGAGCCCAGACGAGTCGGCGAGACCTTGGCGGCGCTGGGTCTGCGTCATACCGTCATCACCTGCGTCGATCGCGACGACCTGCCGGACTTCGGTGCCGCCCACTGGGCCGAGACGATTCGCCAGGTGCGAGCCCACTGCCCGGGCATGTCCCTGGAGGTGCTGGTCGGCGACTTTAAGGGCCGCACGGCGGATGTCGACACCGTGCTAGCCGCCGGGCCCGATGTCTTTGCCCACAACTTAGAGACCGTGCCCCGCCTGTCGCGGCAGGTGCGAGTGCAGGCCAGCTATCCGCGCAGCTACACCGTGCTGGCCCATGCCAAGTCGCGTGGCGCTGTCGTCAAGACCGGCCTGATGCTGGGCCTGGGCGAGGAGCTAGCCGAGGTGCGCGAGGTGCTGCGCGAGCTGGCTGGGCTCGGCTGCGACATTGTCACCCTCGGGCAGTATCTGCCACCCTCGCGGGCCCACCTGCCGATCGCTCGCTACGTCCATCCCGACGAGTTTGCCGCCCTGCGCGAGGAGGCCCTGGCTCTCGGTATTCCCCACGTCGAGTCCGGCCCGCTGGTCCGCAGCAGCTACCACGCCGACGGCCAGGCCGAGATCATCGCTGAGCTGCGGGCCCGTGGCTCTGAGAGCGCTCCTGCGCCCTCGCCCGGGAGCAGCGGGGGCTGCGCATGAGCCGCGATCCCCGCGCGCCCTCGCCGCTGGTTGCCGCCATCGCCACATTCTTTTTCGCTGGGCACTCGCCGGTCGCCCCCGGCACCGTCGGCAGCTTGGCCGCCCTGCCGCTGGCTTATCTGCTGCTGCGAGCCGGCCCGGTCGCCATGAGCGCCGGCGTCCTCGTCGTCACGCTGCTGGGGACCTGGGCGGCGGGCCGCTACTGCGAGGCGACCGGGCGCCATGACAACCAGCGCATCGTCATCGACGAGGTGGCCGGCATCCTAGTCACGCTCTGGCCGGTGTCGCCAAGCTTCGGCAACCTGGCGCTGGGCTTCCTGCTGTTTCGCCTGTTTGACATCTGGAAGCCGGGACCGGTGCGCCTGATCGATCGCCGCGTCGGGGGCGGCCTTGGCGTCATGGCGGATGACCTGGCGGCCGGCGTCCTGGCGGCGCTGCTGCTGTGGCTTGTGCAGCCGAGCCGCCTGCCCTTTGCCATCCCCGGCTGGAGCAGCCTTTGAGCCACGCGCCGGCTGAAGCTAGCCCGCGCCCGCCTCGGGTGCGTCCGTATCCCCTGGACCTGCTGCCGCGCCTCTTGCGAGCCCAGGTCGAGCTGGCGCAGGTGCTGACGGCGCACCTCTTTTCCACGCTCGCTAGCGCCCGGGTCAGCAGCGACAGCGGTCGCGCGGCCCTGGAGCGCAGCCTGGGCGGGCCGCTGCAGGCGTCCAGCCAGGCCCCGTATCTTGCGAGCGGCGAGCGGCTACCGGCGCTGCTTGCCGCTGGGCTGTGCATCGAAGTGACGCGGGCCGGGGCAGGGGCGCCGCGCTTCCTGCTGGCCGTCGATGCTGCGTTGTGCCGCGCCGTCGGGGTGCGCGATGCCGCCCGCCTGGCTGAGCTGGTCCAGGGCGCGCTCCTGGGCAGCGGCAGTCTGTGTACAGCGATCGGCAGTGCGGCGCTGGACAGCCTGCTTGTCGATCCCGCGCTGCGCACCCCGCTGGTGGTCGAGGCGGCTCTGCGGATCGGCGATGAGTCGGGCTGGGCGCGGCTGGTTACCTCCTCGGCGCTGCGCGTCGCGGCTCCCCCGCCGGCCGGAGCTGCCCGGCTCTCGCGCGCTGCCCGCGAACAGCTGGCCGCGGTGTCGAGCGACCTGGTCATCGAGGCCGGCTACGGCTTCCTGCCCAGTCGCGAGGTCTTGGGCTTCGCCGCCGGGGACGTGGTCCTGCTCGATCACTTCGGCCCGCGACCGATCACCGGCGGCCCGGTCTGGCTGCGGCTGGGCCGCGGCGTCTTCCCTGCTCATCTCGACGGGGCCGGCGTCACCGTGTTAGGGTCCTTCTACCTTCGAGCGCACGACATGGCCGACTCGCAAACCGAAACGCCCGCCCCGCCTCCTGAAGCGGAGGCGCTCAACGACTCGCTGCTGCGCGAGCTGCCGGTGCAGGTGACCTGCGAGATCGG
>CAZVMD010000048.1:0-31884 GCA_964628555.1 uncultured Myxococcales bacterium
GTCGCGATGAATGATTCCGCGAGGGTGTGGGGCTGAGAGGGCGGCAGCTATGTTTTCGAGGAGCAAGGCGCATTCGCGGAGTGGAAGTGGACCACGTTGCAGGCGATGTGCCAGATCTTCACCCTCAAGCCACTCCATGGCGATGAAGTGTTGGCCTTCTCGGGTCTGTCCGTGGGCAACATAGGAGACGATGCCAGGGTGGCGCAGCTCCGATAGGAACTGGGCTTCGCGCTCAAAGCGCTCAGCCTCATCTGCACTGCCGCTGGGCAGCAGGAGCTTGAGAGCGACCAGCTCACCGGAGGAGTGGTCTCGGGCCTGGTAGACGGCGCCCATACCGCCACGACCAGCGAGCCGGACGATCTCGAAGCGGCTGCCAAAGAGGCTGCCCGGCGCCGCCCATGGATGCTTCATACTGACCAGTATGCCCTG
Source organism: uncultured Myxococcales bacterium (assembly GCA_964628555.1). Lineage (GTDB taxonomy): Bacteria > Myxococcota_A > Polyangia > Palsa-1104 > JAEUJZ01 > JAEUJZ01. The sequence continues at coordinate 430 of CAZVMD010000048.1, forward strand.
CGCGGCAAGAGTCGTGTTGGCGTAAGAGGACAGCATGGCCAGCCATCCTGTGCTGCTGATCAGCGGGCGGCCCAGCGACGAGGAAGCTACCCAAGCGACGCCGAGAGGATAGGGAAGGTCGGGGCCGGCAGAGCTGCCGACCGATCAGGGTGGCGGTGATAGTCTCCGTTAGTCGGATCGTGGGGGCTCAGATACCTGCCAGGTGGTAATGACCCCTCTTTGGCCTCGCTGCTAGCCAGGGCCTCCGCAGCGCGCTCCGCAGCCGGCTCGCTGTCGGCGGAAGCGGGAGCGGGAGCAGGGCCTCACTCCGACTCTAGTGCTGCGAGCTCGCTCTCTAGCGCTTCCCACTCGCTGATCAGCGCCTCGATCTTGGGCCCAAGCTCCGCCTCCTCGGCCACCAGAGCCTCGACCTCGGCGGGTGAGGTGCGCTCGTAGAAACCTGGGCTGGCGTAGAGCTCCTGAATCGCTCGCTTGCGCGCCTCGGCCTGCTCTACCGCGGCCAGGGCCTTGTCGCGGCGCAAGGGCAGATCCTTCTGGCGGTTGCGCCGCCGCTTCTGCTCCTCCCAGGCTAGGCGCCCAGCTGAAGGGCCGGCGGTCGGCGCTGCATCCTGTTCCTCTTTGCGTTCCTTTTTTGCCTTCAGAACGACGGTGTCAGAGTCCAGATGATCGTCGCCGCAGCGCGCCAGATATTCCTGATAGGTGCCGGGGAAGTCGCGCGGCCCGGACGGCGTGATCTCCAGGATGCGCGTCGCCAGACCGGACACGAAGAAGCGATCATGGGACACGAAGATCACGGTTCCCTCAAACGCCACCAGCGCCTCTAACAGAGCGTGGATCGCTTCGATGTCGAGGTGGTTTGTCGGCTCGTCCAAGACCAGCACGTTCGGCTGCTCGGCCATGAGCCGCCCGAAGATCAGCCGCGCCGCCTCGCCGCCTGACAGCAGCCCCGCCTTCTTGGTTACATCGTCGCCGGAAAACAGCACCCGCCCAAGGTGCCCGCGCACAAAGGCGGTGGACTCTTGCGGCCGGGCGGCCCACAGAAAGTCAAGGGCGGTCACCTCGGGGTCGGCGAGCACCTCGCGGTGGTCCTGGGCGAAGTAGCCGACGCGCGCCTCGTGGCCCCAGCGCACACTGCCCGCGTCTGCCGCCACGCGATCGAGCGCGATCTTGAGCAGCGTCGACTTGCCCAGGCCGTTCGGGCCGATGATGGCCAGCTTCTCGCCGCGACGGACGACTAGCGAGACGCCGCGCAGGACCTGCTTTTCGCCGTACGACTTGGACACGCCTTCGATCGTCAGCACGTCGCGACCGCTTGGCCGCTCGGCGACAAAACGAAAAGAGGGCGCCCGTCGCGAGCTCTCCGCTAACTCCTCCACCTCGATCTTTTCGATCTGCTTGAGTCGGCTCTGAGCCTGCGAGGCCTTGCTGGCCTTGTAGCGGAAGCGCTCGACGTAGGCCCGCTTGTGCGCGATGGCCGCCTCGGCTTGGGCGATCTCGGTCTCTTTGCGCACGCGCACGTCGCGCTTCTGCGCTTCGAAGGCCGAGTAATTTCCGGGGTAGGCGGTGATGGTGTCGTAGTCGATGTCGAGGATGTGGGTCGCGACGTTATCGAGGAAGCGCTGATCGTGCGAGATGACGACGGCGCAGCCCTTGTACGCAGCGAGAAACTTTTCCAGCCAGCGGATCGACAGGATGTCGAGGTGGTTGGTCGGCTCGTCGAGCAGCACCACATCCGGCCCGCCAAGCAGCACCTGGGCCAGCAGCACCCGCAGCTTGAAGCCGCCCGACAGCGTCGAAAGCGGCTGCCGGTGGTAGGCAACGGGGATGCCGAGTCCCTCCAGGATCCAGCTGGCGCGTGCCTCCAGCGTATAGCCATCGTGGGCGCGGATGATCTCCTCCAGATCCGCGATGCGGGTCGCGTCACCGCCTCCCCCGACTAGGCGGCGCTGTTCGGCAAGAGCGCCCCACACCAGGCGGTCGCCCTTGGCCGTCACCTCCAGGATGATCTCGGCATCGTCGAGGAAGCGGTCCTGGCGCAGGACGCCGAGGCGGGTGTTCGGCAGGCGCTGGATCAGGCCCTCACTTGGCGCCTCGTCGCCGGCCAGGATGTTCAGCAGGGAGGTCTTGCCCGAGCCGTTGGCACCAACCAGCCCGTAGCGCGCGCCGGTGCTAAGCCGCAGCGAGACGTCGGAAAACAGCGAGCGGGCGCCGTAGGACTTGCCGAGGTTCTGCAGGGTGATCATGGGAGGGGGCCCAGTCTACTCCAGCCGCCGCCGGCAAGCGGGCCTGCTGCAGGCGGCTATTTCACCCGCCGTGATCACCAGCGTGTAGACGCGGCGCGCGGCAAGCAGCGGCGAAAGGGATGCCCGAGCCGGAAGGCCATGTGAGTGGCCGTGGGCAGCCCAGAGCGGTCTTAGCTCCGCGCTGGGAACGCCCCTTGCACTCTTAGTAAGCAGACTGCGGGCCACCGCAAACCAGCGAGGGGGCGATCATGGCTCTACCTACCCACAGACGGGGTCCGCACTGCCGCCGGGCTGGCCTCCCTGCCGTGGTCCTGGCACTGGTTCTCGGCGCGCTCAGCGCAGAAGGGGAAGCACGAGCGCAGGTCTACTTCCCCGATCTATCGGGCGCCTACATGCCGGGCTTTGCCATCTTTTCCGTAGCGACCGGCGTTCCGGCGCTGGTGGCCGACCTGGGAATCATCGCCGATCTCGCGCAGCACAAGCCCGTCGACCTGGGCTGGAGTGTCACCGGGCTTTCTGCCTCGCTGACGCTGTCGGCGGTCAGTGCGGCCGCGCTCCCGCCTTCGCTAAACCTACACCAGCCCGAGGCACCGGCGCTGCATGGGGTCAGCCTCGCTTTTGCTGGGGTCTCGCTCGTCATCGCCGCAGTAGGGCTGCACTTCCGTGCTGGAGTGGCGCCGCACAGCCCGGCGAAGCCTGCTCCGCCAAAGGACAGCGACGTGGAAGTAGAGCTCAGCGGACAGTGGGCCGGCGATGCGGTGGCCTTCAGCGGCACGCTCACGCCCAGCAAGCCCGCAGGGGGTGGCTGGCTCCGCTTGCGCGTCGAGCTAATGGGTCAAGAGACCGAGTGGCTTGACCTGCCGATTGATGCGCAGGGACGCTTTGCGATCCGGCTCGCGGTGCCGGCCGGGCTGCAGCGCTGCAAGGCCACCGCCATCTTCAAGCAGTCCTCGGGCTACACCGCTGCGATGTCGGACACGATCGAGCTCTTCCGACCCGCGGCGAGTGCAGCCAGCCCCATATGAGCCCTGGCTCGTCTCCCAGCGGACGGCGGCACAATCTGCGGCCAAGCGGGAAGAATCTGCGCCCAGGCTACGGTGGCGGAGCCTGGCCTACCTACACCCGCAGCAGGCCGTCGCTAGAAGCGCACGCGCAGCAGCCACGAGTCCTGTCGAATCGCCTGTGCCTGCGGCGCCACAAGCGGTGGGCGAAGCGCAGAGCCGCTTCGTGGCTCGGTCGCGTATGTCGGCACCCCGCCGAGTCTGAAGTTCACAAAAAAGATGATCCCTACTGTGGCCAGCGCGACCGCCGAGCCGATGACCAGGACCAGGGCGCCAGCGATCTCGACCTGTCGGCCAGCCGTCAACCGCTGCGCCGGAGCGGCAGCGGGCTGGGTACCGGTTTGCGGCGGGGGCGACAGCTCCGGCGGCAGCTCGACGGGCTCACTGTGCATGATGTCGCGGCGGGCGATGGTCAGCGGCGAACCCAGAATATCCAGGGTGATTCCGCCCGAGCTCGTCTCGCTGCGCCATGTTCCCAGCAGGACGCGGCCGTCGCGCAGATACATGCGGCGACCAGCGACTGGCGCCAGGATTCCCAGATCCTGCCAGGTCCCGTCGCTGATCAGCTCGGTCGCCCCCGCATAGTGGCGGCGGGGAGCGTAGGGGAAGCGCTCGGCCCCTTGGGGCAGCAGCGGATCACTGAGGTCGTAGACGAAGGCTTGGCGGTCCGTGCTGACGTGCAGTCGGTCGCCTTGCAGGTGCAGCCTGGCGACGGCGTGCTGCGGGAGCAAGTGCCACAGGACATAGGGGTAGCGCGACAGTCCGATGTCCACCACGACCAGCCCGTGGTGAGGAATTCGGATATACGCCGCGCGCCCGCGAACGATCGCCGACGGATCAGCGACCGCAGGCAGCTGGGTCTCCCCCAGTCGCTCCGCCTGTCCAGCGCGGCTGCGCCAGATCTGAAAGTGAACCCCGTCAACTGTATAGCGCCGCTCTCCAACGACGGTGGCGGCGGCGGGTGCCAACAGCAAGGGATGCTCGGCTGGCCTGGCGGTCAAGGTCGGCGACGGCGGCGCTGGAGTGCTGAGTGAGGCGCGCGCAGCCAGGGGTCTGGGAACCACCTCGATGGCCATGATCTCGCTGCGCGCCACGGTCAGGATGGCTCGGTTGGCCAAGCGCAGGCTCAGGTATGCGTCATCGCGTGACGGCAGCAGCTGCCCTAGCGCGCGACTGCCATCCCGCAGACGCAGCGCCAGCCAGGTCGCGGGGGCCGCCTGCCCGCTCGGGCGCGGCGGGCCGGATACGCCGGCGAGGTCAGCGGCGCGCTGGGGATCGTCGTCGTCCTCATCGTCGCTAGGGACATGCAAGCGGCGCAGCAAGAGCGGCGCCCCATGCGGCTGCACGCGATAGCTGGCAGAGGCGTTGCCGCTTGGCGAGCGCAGCTGCAGGAGGTCGCCGGCGGCTTCCATGCGGCCGACCCACAGATCGTCGGCCAGCGTGCCCACCTCACGCGGGGCGCTGGGACTGCTCACATCGACGATGGCCACGCCGCGCCCGGCGCGCGCCACAAACAGGCTGCTGCCCACCGCGCAAAAGGCCCGCACCTCGCCAGACAGCCGTAGCTGGGCCAGCTGTTCCCCGCTGTGGGCGCGACGGATGACCAGCTGACCCGCCGTCGTCTCAAAACGCAGCGCGGTCGCCGCGCTTGGTCCCGCATCCGCGTGGCCACTGCGGCACGGACCGACCGACATCCAGACCACCATGGCCCAGACCCAGCCGATGCCTGCCCGCCAGCCCGACCGGCGCGGGCACTGGCTGGTGATTCCGATTTTGATTCCTATTTCGACTTCCCTTCGGATTCCCATTTCACTTCCTGCACTCGCTTGCTCTGATGTGGCTTGGCTCTTTCATTCCCTGCCCCCTGCGTATGCTCCTTGGCTAGAATCGGACCCTCAGTAGTCCCCCGCTGTCCGGTGGTGGGAGGGACTGCGCGGACATGGCCGCCGGCCGCAGTGCGACGCTGGGCTGTGGCTCGGTGGCGCGCACCGGAATCGGAATCCGGAACCAGAACGGCACGCTGATGACCAGCGCCACCGCGCCGACAATGGCTACGATCTGGCCGATGGCCAGGATCGTCGCCCCGCCCAGGAGCAGGGCGCGTCCGGCCCTCACACCGCTGCTGGTCTTGGGCAGGCTGCGCTGCGCCGCGTCGGCTGGCAGCGGGGAAGAGTCCAGCTCAACGGGCTCACTGTGAACGATGTCCGCGCGGGCGATGACACGCGGCTGGCCCTGGACGTCTAGGGTGATGCCGTCAGAGGTGGTGCGTGTCCAGCGCCCGACGATATGGCTGCCATCGGTTAGGTAGATACGCCGGCCAGCGGCCGACCACAGCCTGCCCTGGTCCTGCCAGGCCTCGTCGCTAATCGATGGGCGCTCGTCGTCGTCGGGATAGCGCCGGGGCGGCTGGACTGGGTATCTCTCGCGTCCCTGCGGTCGCAAGGGCTCAGCCAGGTCGTACACCACCTGCCCGCTGTCTGCGGTGACGCGCAGCAGGTGCCCATCTAGTCGTGCTCGGCGGATCGTCTGCTGCGGCAGCAAGTGCCACAGGACATAGGGAAAGCGCGAGAGCCCGATGTCGACCACGGCAATCCCGCGATAGGGCAAAAGGACGTAGGCGGCCCGCCCCGCCACGATCGGCGGCTGCCGTCCGACCCAGGGCAGGCGCGTCGCGCCGAGCAGGGTTTGCTCGGCTACGCGCTGTCGATAGATCGCAAGCTGCGAGCCATCGACCACATACAGTCGATCGCTCACTGCAGTGGGTTGACCCTGGCCTCCAGCAGCGCTTACCTCCTGCGGCGGTAGCTGAGCTGTGCCCTCGGCGCGCAGCGAGCGGGGGATCTCGGCTGCGGCATCAGCGGGCGGGGCCGGCGTGGCGGTGCACAGCACGATCTCACTGCGCAGCACCGTCAATATGGCGCGCCCCGGCAGCCGCAGGACCAGATACTCCGCCGTGCTGGCCGGCAGCGGCAGTCCGATCACTCCACTGCCATCGCGCAGCCGCACCGACAGCCACGCCGACTCGCCGCCGCGCCCCGTCTCTCCAAGCGCCCCGGCGCCCTCCGACCACTCTGCATCATCTGCTTCCTCGAACGTGCGCAGCCGCAGCAGCAAGGTCGGCGGCTCGCCTTCCCGCACGCGATAGGCGGCGAGAGTGCTGCCGCTTGCGGAACGAAGCTGCAGCACGTCGCCAAGCACGCGCAGCTGAGCGACTACGAGATCCGTCCCGAACTCTGCCACCTGGCGAGGAGCGCGCGGATCGCGCAGGTCGTAGCTGGCCACGCCCCGCTCACGACGCGCGACATACAGCATCGCACCGACACTTACAAAAGCCCGCGGCGCAAGAGCGAGCGCCAGCGTGGCCAGGCGCTCGCTGCGATCGGCGGCGTAGATCACAAGCTGTACGCCTTCGAGCTCAATGCGCAGCCGAGCGGGCTGGGCTGCGTCGGCTGCCGCGCGGCGAGGTCCCCAGAGGAGCCACACAAAGACGCAGGCCAGCAGCGCCGAGCACCATCGCCCGAGTCCCAAGACGGTCATCAGTCATCCTTCGCACGCCAACGCGCAGCAGACAGAAGCGATGCAAGGTACACGCCAGTCCGCACGAGTGCTCTGTCGAGCTCTGTTCCATACGCGGTGCCGATCGCAGCCACGCCAGCGGCCTGATCGAATCGACGCGTGACTGCGCCCGCACTGCCGCCCAGCCGCAGGCCAGCCTGCAGCATCGGCAAAGTCTGCGCAGGATCAAGACACGCTGCAGACTCTGCGGCCTGGACACCGCGGGGCCGTGGCGCACGCCAGCGCTACCGCGGCCCCGCCGCAGAGCGCAGAGCGAGGTCCCCGCAGCAGCTGGGCCGCGCGTGACGGCCAGCCTTCAGTTCCTCTGCGCGAGTAGCCGGCACGTGATGTGCAGATGTATTTCGAATCGGAGCCAGGGGTGCAGGCAGTCCGCCTGGGACGCGAGCAAGGCTCAGGTCAGGCACTGCCTCCCAAGCCAAGCGCACCTGAGACTCCGCACCACGGGGACACTCAGCTGATGCGCACAAACGGGGTCGATGATTGCTTGCTGTCGTCGCTGCAGCGCCATAAGCCATGAGCAACCGAGCCGAGAGCCACCGAGCCGAACGCGGAGGGCTTAGAAAGATACCGCGCAGCGCACCCACCATGCTGCTGGGACTTCTGACTCTCGGCTGTGCCTCGCGCCAGGTGATGGGCCGCGGGCAGAGCGAAGGCTGTGAGCGAACTGGCGAGCCAGCCCTAAGCTGGCATCGATCTGGTCTTGAGCTGCGCAGCCGCTCGGACGAGCGGGCAGGTGGGAGTCTGACCTTCCCAAGTCCTGTGCAGGCAGCCTGCCGTCACGCCGATGTGGTGTATGTCGGACTGGCAGGGGAGAGCGCTGCAGTCGTTCAGCTGCGCGGTCCCCACGCGCCACGCATCGTCGGTCGGCTGGACGGCGTGAAGAACGTCAGGCGCTTCAGACGGCAGCAGGGTGTCCTGCAGGTTGAGCAGGAGGGAGGGGGCGATACGGCCTGGTATGCGCTACAGAGCCCCGAAGCCCCTCGACTGCTGCGACGCTTGCAGACCGCAGCCCCGGGATTCCCCAGCCCGTGTCGGCTGGAGCCCGGGGCGATTCGGCGCTCGCTGCTGCTGCGCACGGGACAGGTCATCACCGGAGCGACCCTCCGTTTTCAGCCCGGCGAGCCTGCGGCGCTGTGCCCTACGCCGCGGTCGCTGCTGACCGTGCAATGGAGTGAGATCCTGTCCGCGCAGCAGCCACCCGAGCTTGGCGACGATCTGCCCAACGCGCAGAGCACGTATTTCGATCCGTGAACGAAGCGACTGAACGGTTCGGAGGAATGCACCGTGCCCTACCCTAGCTGGCTCTGGATGATGAAGGTAAACAGTCAGCGGCAGCTGCAGCGGTGGCTTGGCGGGCTGCTGGGATCCTGGGCTGCGCTTGCTGCACCGGCTGCTGCGGCGCAGCCACAGGTCCTGCTCGCGGCGCCGGAATCGCAGCCGCAGCCTGATGATTCAGCCGGGGCCAGTCGCCGCTACCGACTGGAATCCAGCGAGCTAGTCGTCCTCGATAAGAGCGGCGAAGAAGAGCTCGCCCGGCTGGAGCTCGCTGAGCCCGGCCGCACGCTCTTGGCAAGTGGCGATGTGGTGTACGTCGCGAAGCAGTCGTTTGGAGTGCTGCTGATCGACGTGGCCGATCCGGCTCACCCGCGCGCGCTGCGCACCTTTGCCGAGGAGCTATCGGTCGGAGAGCTTCAGACCGAAGGCACACTGCTGCGGCTGCGCGGGCTGGGCGGCCGGCACTACGCCTGGTATGGCATTGCCGCGCCGCGCTCGCCGATCTTTCTACGGCGGCTGGATCTGCCTAGCCCGCCGCCTGGCAGTGGCGACCGCCCGGCACCGACGGGAAATCCTGCCATCCAGCGCGAGGTCTGGCGCCAGCTCGGCCTGCGAGACGGCTCGCAGCTCGGCGGGCATCCCACGACGCTTGCAAGCGGCAAGTTTCTGACCCTGTGCCTGCCCGGCGATGCCTTGCTGACCCTGGCCTCGGCGGACGTGTCAAGCCAGCGCGACCGAGAGTTCCAAGCCGGCGAGCTGGCGGAAGGGGCCGGCCCGAATGCCACCGCTCTGGGCGAGGTCGAGCTGGCGGCTCTGGCACCGCGCGGCGAGCTCTCCGATCGCGTCGAGCTTCGCGTGGAGGAACGGCGGCTGACGGTACTGCGGCGGGCTGGAATGCAGCACATGGTCCTGGGTGAGCTGACCCTGCCCTGGCCGGCGACGTCGCGGCGACCGCTGCTGCTGGGGCGTGCTGCCTATGTGATCTTGAGCGACGGGGGTGTGGCCGTCGTCGACTTCGGGCTGCTGCGCTTCCCTTACGTCGCATGGCGGCTGGCACCAGCCAGTCACATCACGACGTTCGAGCTCGCGGGAACGTCCCTTTTGCTACACGCACGCGGCGTGAGCCGTTCGTTTGCTGTGGCGGATCCGCTAAGGCCGCAGGGAGATGCGAGTCAGGCCTGGCTGCCTGTTCGCGTGTACGAAGACGAGGCGCCACTGCGCAGCGATGCCCGCTGGCAAGAGCCACAGCGGCGCTGGCTCTCTCCGCTTCGCCGTCTCTATCTTCGGTCTGGTCAGGTGACCGTCGGCGAGCTGCTGGCGGTGGGGCCAAGTCGGGTCACCCTTTTCAGCCGTCCCTGGCCGCCAGTATCGTTCCCGACCGCGGACATCCGACACATCGAGCCCGTAGATCCCGCGGCAGTAGCCATCGGTCCCCAAGTGGGGCTGTCGGCTGGGCAGCTTGTGCCTCCCGCAAGGCAGCCCGTGTATCCGCGCAGCTCCAAGGCTGGACTGATCGCGGGCCTCACGATCGGGGGACTCTTGCTGGTCGGGGCCGTCGTGGGCTTCGCCGCCTATCTGGCCTCCCGGAACGTGCAGTTCTTCCCTTCGTACTAGAGCTTCGGCTCGGACTCTCGCTGATCTACACCGCCACCGCGCGTCGCTGAGGCCGGCTCTGCGACGGCGCGTCCGCCCGCTGACGCGCCGTCCAGCAGGGCTCGCAGTACATCCGTAAAGCGCTGCGCCATCGCCGCGATGGTCGAAAACTGGTGCAGGTTTTCGCTATAGCTCCACTGCACGTGCAGACGCTCCTGCAGGATCCAGGCATTCACCTCCAGTCGGTGGGTACGGCGAGCCTGCGGGCTCTGCGTCGGGCCCACCGCCTCGTGCGCCACCGCGAAGAGCGCTGAGCCGGCCAGGCTGGCATCCAGCTGCCCCAGGTAGTTGAAGCTGACATCAGATGGAGTCTGGGCGATCTCGGCCTGCAAAAGCGGAGCATCGGGACACAGATAGCGCAGCAGGCCATAGCCCAAGCCATGACTTGGAATCTGCTGCCGCTGTTCTTTGACCGCCATCAGAGTCGCGACCAGCGACGCATCGGGAAGCTCAAAGACGGCAGGAAAGACGGCGGTGAACCAGCCCACGGTACGCGACAGATCCAGCTCTTCGGCCAGCTCGGGCCGGCCGTGATGCTCTAGATCCAGCTGCAGCCGCCGACTTCCGGTGTAGGCAGCCAGCGCGGTCAGCTGCGCGGTCAGCAGTGCGTCAGTGATCTCGGTGCCGTGCTGGGCCGGTAGCCCCTGCAGTAGCTGGCGCGTCTCCCCGACGGTCAGCGCGGTCGCCACGCTGCGTGCAGAGAGTACGGTATTTTCTCCTGCGATGTGGTCGACTGGCAGGGCCTTGGCCGGGCGCAGCGCTTGCCAGTACGCCAGCTCGCGCTGCAGCTCTGCCGAGCGGGCGTAGTGGGTCAGCCACGCCGCCCCTTGCGCAAACGAGGCCGTCTGCGGCGGCAGGCGCACCGGCTCGGCGCGGCGGGCTTGTCGGTAGGCGATCTCCAAGTCCTCCAGCAGGACGCGAAAAGAGACGCCATCCACCGCCAGATGGTGAATCACGAAGAGCAGCCGCCCGCTGTGCTGGGGTCCAAGGTCGATCCAGACCACCTTCAGCAGCGGTCCGTGCTCTAGGTTCAGGCTGGCTTGCGCGGCGGCGAAAATAGACGCAAGCGCCCTCGGCTGCTCGCCGGGATCGCTGCCGGACAGATCGAACATCTGTACTGGGATGGCTGGCGCGTGCGCTGCGATGTGCTGCTCTACGGTCGATGGCGTGGATCGGAATCGCAGGCGCAGCGCCTCATGCTGCTCGACGAGTGTTTCGACGGCCTGCTGCAGCACGCTTAGCTGCAGCGGCTCGCGCGTCTGCAGCAGGATGGCCTGATTGAAGTGGTTCGGTTCCGGCAGGCGCAGCGCGAAGAACCAGCGCTGAATCGGCGTCAGCTCGACGGGGCCGTCAGTCGGCTGGGCGGCGGGCGGCGAGCTCTCTGTCGGCTTCGCGACCTCAGCGAGCGCAGCGATATTTGGGTGGCGATACAGCTGGCGCAGCGAGATCGCAAGCCCGGCCTGCCTGGCTCGGCTAATCAGCTGCATGGCCAGGATCGAGTCCCCACCTAGCTCGAAGAAGCTCTGCCGCCGACCGACGTGCGGGAGGCGCAGGACCTGCGCCCAGAGCTCGGCCAGCCGGGCTTCTTCCGGTGTAGCTGCGACCTCAGCGACTGCAGGGACTTCTGCCGGAATCGGCTCGGGTGGCGGCAGAGCCAGGCGGTCCACCTTGCCGCTGGCCGACAGCGGCAGGCTTCCCATGATCTCAAACAGAGAGGGCACCATATAGTCCGGTAGCCGGGATCGCAGATAGCTCTGCAGCGCCTCTGGCTCAGGCCGATCTCCGGCATGGAGCTGCAAGTAGGCGAGCAAGCGCTGGCTGCCCGCTCGATCCTCCCGGACCACGGCTGCGGCCTCACGAATCGCCGGATGTTCCTTCAGCGCTGACTCGATCTCTCCCAGCTCAACGCGGTATCCGCGCAGCTTCACCTGCTGGTCGCGGCGGCCGACAAACTCTAGGTTCCCATCCGGGCGAAAGCGACAGAGGTCTCCCGTCCGATACAGCCGAGCGTGACCATCGCGGGCAAACGGACTCGGAATGAAGCGCTCAGCTGTCAGCTCGGGACGATGCAGATAGCCGCGGGCAACCCCGAGCCCGCCAATGAACAGCTCACCGACCACTCCTACCGGAAGCGGCTGCAGCGACGCATCCAGAACATACAGCTGGGTATTGGCGATCGGGCGGCCAATGGGAACTGGACCTTGGCCGGGCTCGTCGGCCACGGCCTCATACACGCAGCAGCCCACGACTGTCTCGGTGGGACCATACTCATTGAACAGTCGCGCCGCCGGGGCATGCTCGCGAATGGGGCGCAGCTGCTCAAAGGACAGGGCTTCGCCGCCTACGACAAAGGCGCGCACATGGCTTAGCGCCGTCGCTGGGACGAGCTCTTGTAGCAGGCCCAGATGGGCCGGTGTCAGCTTGACCAAGCTCAGCTCGCGCTGCGCTTGCAGGACTTTCAGCAGCCCGTGCTCCTCGCTCGGTTCCGCGACCAGAATCACCGAGCCGCCCGAGACGAGTGGCGCCCACAGCGAGGTCACCGTCAGGTCAACGCCGATAGAGGTATGGACCGGCGCGCCGGCTGCGCGGGCCAGCCCATAGGCCTTTTGGCAGTAGCACAGGTAGTTGACAACTCCCCGGTGCGGAATCAGGACGCCCTTGGGCTGCCCAGTCGAGCCAGAGGTATAGATGACGTAGGCGAGGTGATCCGGCCCGACGCCGCTAGCCGGACTGTCGGTGCGCTCTGACCTAAACATCGGCCAGTCGGAGTCCAGGCAGAGCACACGTCCTGGCCCCGCCGAGAGCCGCGACCGCAGTCGGTCCTGCGTGAGGATCAGAGCAACCCGAGAGTGCTGACACAGGAAGCGGAGGCGCTCCGTGGGCAGGCTGGGGTCCAGGGGCAGATAGGCGCCGCCTGCCTTTAGGATGCCCAGCAGGCCGACCACCAGCTCGGCCGAGCGCTCGGCACAGAGGCCCACGAGCACATCGGGCCCCACGCCCTGACTGCGCAGGAAATGAGCAAGCTGGTTCGCGCGCCGGTCTAGCTCGCGATAGGTCAGTCGCTGGTCCGCGCACTCCAGTGCCACCGCATCGGCAGAGCGCTCTACCTGCTCCTCGAACAGGCTGTGCAGGCAGTGATCCTGCGGGTACTCGGCCTGAGTCGCGTTCCACTCCACGACGAGCTGCCGCTGCTCGGCCGGCGTCAGCAGACCCAGGGCTGACAGGCGCCCCTGCGGCGTCGCCGTCATTCCCTGCAGCAACATCTGATAGTGACCCAGCATGCGTCGCATGCTGTCGGCAGAAAAGCGCCCGGCATCGTAGCTTAGCCGCAGCGTCGGCTCGTGGCCGAGCTGGATCGTCAAGGTCAGCGGGTAGTTGTTCTGTTCGCGGGCGTGAAGATCGGTGATCTGCAGTAGGCGCTGCGGCCTGCGCAGCGCCGCATCGATCGGATAGTTCTCCACAACCAAGAGCGCCTCGAACAGGGCTTGTCCGCGCGGTAGCTCACTCCAGGCCTGGATGTCGCGCAGCGAGGCGTGCGCATGCGGTAGCTGCGCTGCCTGCTGTGTCTGCAGCGCGCGCAGCCAGGCTGCTACCTCGGCGGCAGGGTCCACCTGCACGCGGACCGGCAGCGTATTGATGAAGAGCCCCACCATCTGGTCTATCCCAGCCAGCCCAGCGGAGCGACCCGACAGCGTGGCGCCAAAGACAACGTCTGTCTCTTGCGTGTATCGAGCCAGCAGGATGGCCCAAGCTCCCTGCAAGACGGTGCTTGTCGTCACGCCGTAGGCCCGTGCCAGCTGAGTGATCTCCTCGATGCGGACCGGCGGCAGCCTCTCCTCGCACTCCGCATGCTGCGCAGCGGACTCAGAGGTGCTGCGACCGAAAACGGACAGAGAGGGGCGGCAGGCAAGGCCCTGCAGCGTCGCTCGCCAGAAGGACTCAGCCTGCGTCCGGTCCTGCTGCCGCAGCCAGCGAATGTACTCCCGGTAGGGGGTGGGACATGGCAGCCGAGCCACTGTCCCCAGCTGGGCCGCTTCGTAGAATGCGAGCAGGTCGGCAAACACGACTGGCAGCGACCAGCCGTCGAGTAGCAGGTGATGGAAGGTCCAGACCACCTGATAGCTCTGCGCGTCTACGCGGAAGATCGCCAAGCGCAGCAGCGGCGCGTGCGACAGCTCAAAGCCGCGCTGCCGATCGTGCTGCAGGAAGGTGGCTAGCTGCTGCTCCTGCTCGCTCGCTGAGTGCGCACGCAGATCGACTTGCTGCCACGGCAGCTCGGCGGTAGCGGCCACGATCTGTAGCGGCTCGTCTTGCCCTTCCCAGACAAACGCGCTGCGCAGGACCGCGTGCCGACGCAGCAGCTGCTGCCAGGCGGCCACGAACGCGGGTATCTGCAGGCCGGCGCTGACCCGGAACAGTAGCTGCTGCAGATAGCTGCCCTTCCCCTCATCGCGCAGCGTGTGGAACAGAATGCCCTGCTGCAGAGGCGACAGCGGATACAGGTCCTCGACGCCGCTGCCCGTTCCCACTAGCTGATCCAGCCGCCCCTGCGACAGGCGAGCCCAGGGAAAATCGGCAGGAGTCCGCCCGCCAGCGCCGGCCGACAGGCAGTGGCCGATCAGGCGCCGCAGCGCCGCCATAAAGCCCTGCGCCAAGGACTCGATGGTGGTGCGGGCGTGCAGCTTTTCACTGTAGGTCCAGACGAAGTGCAGCTGTTGCCCAGAGACAAAGCCACTGATGTCCAGGACGTGCGTGCGCAGCGCAGCCGGACTCTGCACGGTGCCTGTCGACTCGCGGGTCCAGCGGAAGAGCGCAGATACCGCCTCGCTGCCATCAAACTGTCCGAGGTAGTTGAAGCGGATCTCGGCCGCTTCACCCGCTGGCCAGTCCTCGCCCGCTGCTCGGCTCGACGACAGGTAGCGCAAGAGTCCGTACCCCAGTCCGTGGTCAGGAATCTGGCGGAGCTGTTCCTTGATGCCCTTGATGACATCGCCCAGGCTGCCCGGCGGGAGCTCCAGCACAACGGGAAACAGGGTCGTAAACCAGCCCACGGTCCGCGACACATCTAGGTCGCGGCTCAGCTCCTCGCGCCCGTGCCCTTCGAGATCGAAGCGAAGGCTGTGCTGTCCGGTCCACTCAACATAGGTCTGCAGCAGCGCGGTCAACAAGAGGTCGTTGATCTCGGTGCGATAGACCGCCGGCACCTGCTGCAGCAGCGCCCGCGTCTCTTCGACATCGAGCATCACCTCGACGTCGCGCGCCGAGTTCACGGTGTTTTCGCGGTCGTGCGCAGCCAGCAGGTCACGCGGCAGCGGCCGCCCGCCCGGCAGAGCCTGCCAGTAGGCTGCCTGCTGCAGCACGGCCTCCGAGCGCGCATGCGCCGCTAGCTGCTCTGCCCAGCACTGAAATGACGTGGTCTTGGCGGGCAAGCGGATGGGCTCGCGGCGACAAGCCTGCGCATAAGCGGTCTGCAGATCTTCGAGCAGGACTCGCCAGGACACGCCGTCTACGACGAGGTGATGGATGATCAAGAGCAGGCGCCCCGGCTGACCGCGGCCGTACTCAAACCACAGGACGCGCATCAGCGGGCCCTGGCCAAGGCTCAGGCTGGCTTGCGCCGCGGCGGCTAGCTCCTGCTCGGCCTGCCGCTGTGCGCCGGGCGCCAAGGCCAAGAGATCGTGCACGCTGACCGTTACTGACTCATCGCTAGCCGCACACGACTGCTGCACGTCTTTCCCAGCGCAGTGAAAGCGCATGCGCAGCGCGTCGTGGTGCTGCACAAGCTGTCTTACCGCTGCCCGCAGGGCTGCCACATCCAGCGGCCCGCGTGCCTCTAGCCACACGGCCTGGTTGAAGTGATGTGGGTCAGGGAGTCGCTGCGCAAAGAACCAGCGCTGAATCGGCGTCAACGTCACCGGACCCAAGACCGCTCCCTGCGCGGCGGCGGGCCGCGACTGTCGCGAGAGTACCGGCGCTAGCTCAGCGATGGTCTGACACTCAAAGATCTGCCGCACCGACACCGCAAAGCCTGCCTGCTGCACGCGCCCGATGACTTGGATCGCCAGGATCGAGTCGCCCCCCAGCGAGAAGAAGTTGTCGTGCACCCCCAGCGCTTCGATGTGCAGCACGTCGCGCCAGATCTCGGCCAAGAGCTCCTCCAGCGCAGAGCGCGGGGCCACTTGCCCGACCGGCTCCGCGGCAGCAGAGAGCTCTAGCGCGGCCAGGGCACGGCGATCGACCTTGCCGTTGGCCGAGAGCGGCAGCGACGGCAGCTCGACAAAGTGGGCGGGAATCATGTAGGTCGGGAGCTGGCTCTGCAGGTAGCTGCGCAGCTCACTGGGGCTAGCTGCTTCCGCTCCGCGCGGGACCACATAGGCAACGAGGCGCTTGTCTAGGTCAGAGTCACCGCGCACCACCACCGCCGCCCCTCGCAGTCCCGGGTGCTGGTCAAGGACAGCTTCAATCTCGCCCAGCTCAATGCGAAAGCCGTGCAGCTTCACCTGATGATCGGCGCGCCCCAAAAACTGCAGCTGACCGTCGGCGAGCCAGCGACAGCGATCGCCAGTCTTGTAGAGCCGGCCCCCTGTAGCTTCGGAAAATGGATCGGGAATGAAGCGCTCAGCCGATAGCGCTGGACGCCGCAGATAGCCGCGCGCCACGCCAGCCCCGCCGATGTATAGCTCGCCGATGATCCCGATGGGCAGCGGCTGCAGATCCGGATCCAGGACATACGTCTGCGTGTTGTCGATTGGCCGGCCGATCGTCGGGACTGTGCCGCGCGCCACCTCAGCGACGGTCGAATAGGTCGTACACTCGCTGGGACCGTACAGGTTGAGGACGCGCTGCACCGCGCCGTGCTGGTAGATGCGATCGACCAGGGCCTGCGGCAGCGGCTCGCCCGCCAGGTTGACGGTGCGCACGCTGGCCGGCAGCTCGGTGGCCTGCAGCAGGGCGGTCAGGACCGAAGGCACCGTGTTGATCAGCGTCACGCCGGTAGCGGCCGGCAGCGTCGGAAGCGCCAGCGCATTTTCGACCAGCACCACGCAGCCGCCAAAGCACAGCGGCACGAAGAGCTCGAAGACCGACAGATCAAAGCAGATCGAGGTCGAGGCCAGCACTCTGGCCAGCTCCGCAGCCGTAAACGCCCGCCCGGCCCAGCTGCAGAAGGCCACGACGCTGCGATGCTCAATGATCACCCCCTTGGGCTGGCCGGTAGAGCCCGAGGTGTAGATCACATACGCCGCCTGCTGGGAACCTGGGTGCGCATCCGGCAGCGGCTCTGACGGAAACTGGCTGGCCGACGGCAGCGCATCGAGGCACAGGAGCCTCACCGCAGAGGAAGAAAAGCGGTCGCGCAGCGACTGCTGCGTCAAAAGGAGCGCGGCCTGCGTGTCCTTGAGGATGAAGTCGATCCGCTCGTTGGGATACTGCGGGTCCAGCGGCACATAGGCGCCGCCCGCCTTGAGAATCGCCAGCATCGCGACCAGCATGTCCAGTGACCGATCGAGGCACAGGCCGACCAGGACCTCTCGCTGTACGCCGCAGCCGCGAAGCAGACTGGCCAGGCGGCTGGAGCGCTCGTCGAGCTGACGATAGCTGAGCTGCTGATTGCCCACGATCACCGCGCAGTCTTCGGGCGACCGGGCGGCCTGCTGACTGACCAGCTCATGCAGCCCCAGGTCGCTCGGCACCGCGGCCTGCGTGGCATTCCAGTCAGACAGCAGCTGCCGGCGCTCGGCTCCCGTCAACAGCGGCAGCGCCGAGGCACGCTGCTCTGGCTGTGTGACCATGCCGGAGAGCAGCGTCTGAAGATGTCCCAGCATCCGCTCAACGGTGGCGGAGTGAAAGAGGTCTGTACTGTACTCCAGCGTTACGCGCAGCCCCTCGCCAGTCGGGGTCACATAGAGCGTCAGATCGCACTTCGCCGTCGCGCTCTCCACCTCGATCCGCCGGATCGAAAGTCCGTCCAGCGCCAGCTCGGGAGTGGGCGTGTTCTGCAGCACCAGCATCACCTGATACAGCGGCGATCGACTCAGGTCACGAGCCGGTGCAAGCGCCTCGACCAGCTTCTCAAACGGCAGGTCTTGCTGGGCGTAGGCCTCCAGGGTCACAGACCGAATCTGCTGCAGGAGCTCGCGCAGCGTGAGCTCGCGGGAGAGGCGGACGCGCAGCGCCAAGGTGTTGGCGAACAGCCCGATCAGTCCCTCGGTCGCGGCCTGCGTGCGGCCCGCGATCGGTGTACCGACGAGGATATCCTCCTGCCCTGAGTAGCGATAAAGCAGAGTCGTAAAGGCGGCCAGCAGCGTCATAAACAGCGTCACGCCCTGCGCGCGGCTCAGCTCCACCAGCTGGCGGGAGAGCGTGGCAGACAGCTCGCACGTTCGGGCTGCGCCGCGGTAGCTAAGAATGCTCGGTCGCGGGTAGTCGGTGGGCAGCTCCAGACCGACGGGGGCGTCGCGGAGCTGGCCTCGCCAGTAGGCAAGCTGCGCGGCCAGGACCTCACCCTGCAGCCACTCCCGCTGCCACTGCGCATAGTCCGCGTACTGCAGCGGCAGCGGTGGAAGAGGAGAGCGCAGCCCGTGGGAGAAGGCGCGATAGAGCTCGGTGAGCTCGCGAACCAGGACGCCGCCAGACCAGCCATCTGCGATGATGTGATGCATCGTCAGCATCAGCACATGTTCACCAGTCGGGAGGCGGGCGAGCGCGGCGCGAAAGAGGGGACCCTGCTCTAGATCAAAGGGACGGACCAGCTCTCCAGCCAGCCACGGTCGCAGCTCTGCCTCCAAGAGCTCGCGGCGCGGCAGTGGAACCGGAGCGGGCGGCAGGATCTCTTGCCGGGCGCTGCCCTGCCGCTCGGGAAACCTTGTCCGCAGCGACTCATGACGAGACACCAGCTCCTCGATGGCACGCTCCAGCGCCCGCACATCCACCTCGCCGACTAGGCGCACGGCCGCCGCTCCGCTGTAGAGCGCAGTGCCTGGCTGCAGCCGGTCCAGAAACCACAGGCGCTGCTGCGCAAAGGACAGCGGCAGCTCGCGATCCCTGGGTACGGGCACCATCGAGGTAGGCCGCCGCCCCGGGTCCACGTGGCGCAGCGCTTCGATGCGGGCGGTCAGCTCCTCGACGGTCGGCGCATCGAACAAGGCACGCAGCGGCACATCCACCCCACAGGCGGCGCGCAGGCGCGAGACTACCTGAGTGGCCAAAAGGGAGTGTCCACCCAGATCGAAAAAGGAGTCTGTGATGCCGACCGAGTCAAGGCCCAGCACTTCGCCCCAGACTGCGGCCACAAGCTCTTGCAGCGGTGTGCGGGGCGCGACAAAGCCACCCCGTCGGCTGACCCGGCGCGGCCGCAGCGCGCGGATCTTGGCCAGCAGATCGGCGATAAGATCCGAAGCGGTCCAGGCCCACTCAGGAACGGTCAGAATGCCCTGGGTCGCCCTGCGATCCTCGGTCGGCGCAGCGGGCAATGCCTCTGTGGCCTCAGAGCAAGCCAGATCCTGCAGCGGATCCAGCGCCGCCCCGGCCTGCGCCGAGAGCTGAAGCAGCCCACCGCCATCCACCTCCTCCCCGAGCGCGACCCCCATCCGCTTGAGGAACTCGCGCGCCGGCTGGTTCTTGCTCGTCCGGCGATAGCGAATCTGCAGAGTGTCTAGCCCGCGCTGCCGAGCGAGGTTGCCCAGCCAAGCCAGCATCTGCACTTCCACACCACGGCCCAGCGCCCGACAGCTTAGCAGGAAGGTATCTAGGCACAGTGCGCCGGGCTGAGCCGAATAGAGCATGCAGCCCACCAGCCCATAGTCACCGAAGCGGTCTTGCACATGCACAGCCTGGCCTTCAAGCTGAGCCGTCCGCAGAAGCTGGCGCAGCTCCTCCTCAGTCCGCCGAATGGCGCTGCAGTTAAGCTGGTTGGTCCGCTGCGTAAGCTGCGACACGCGGGCGATGTCCTCCTCCTGGATCGCGCGCAGGGTGACCACGAGCTCCAGGCTGGCGACAAACTCTCCCAGTGAGCGGACCTGCGTCCGCACCTGCTCTCTCTGCTGGTTCTGTCGGTACAGCAGGGTGCGCTGCCGATCCTCGGGGCTGCTCGCGGCATGATCGAACGCCCAGACACGCCGCAGCAGCGCGGGGATCTGGCCGGCCTCCGCCGGCAGCTGCAGCGTCAGCACCTGCGGACAGCGCGCCCGCACTTCAGCGCACTCGATGGCGCTATCGTCCAGGAAGATAAAGCTCTGTAGACCAAGCTGCAGCTCGCGGGCCAGCGAGATCAGGTTCTCGGACTTCGCGCGCCAGTTCACTCGCTGCGCCAGGATATGCTCGCGGCGCAGTGGCATGTCAGGACGACTCTCGAAGACCTCGGCCAGATCGGTCTCGTTGTTCTTGCTGCACAGACAGAGCAGCATTCCGGCCGCCTGCTGCTCGACTAAGAACGCCTGCAGGTAGCGATGCGGAGCATCGAGCTCGATGCCCTCGGGACCCACCTCACCGACGATTCCGCTCCACAGTGTCTGGTCACAGTCAGTGACGATGACCTTATAGGGCGGCAGCAGCAGGGCCGCGAGCCGCCGCACCACGGATGTTCCCAGGGCCACAAAGTAGGCCGACGAATAGGGGACCTGGCCGACCTGGTCGGCGTACTCATCATGGATGTCAGCGATGGGATACTGCGCGGCGATGTCCTGCGGCTGCAGCAGCGAGACGCCGCGGACCAAGCTCAGCGCAGCAGCTAGCTTGGCCTGCACGCGCTCAAGCTGCGCACACAGCGCGGGCTGCTGCTGCACGGAAGGTGGGAGTGGACACAGGACCACGAGGTGCGGCACCGGGCTGCGCTGCGCCGTACTTGAAATGGCCGCCACAAGCTCATCCAGGCTGCGCTCTAGATCGGCCGTTCCCCCGTTGCGCAGCCAGTCGCTTAGGCGCAGCAACAGGACATTGGCTCCCTGCTGGTTTCTTTGGACTTCACTCGCCGGATCGAGCAGCGACTGAAAGACCTGGCCATGCGGGGCGAGGTGCACCCGACTTAGGCTTCCCAGCTCAGCCAGCCAGACCGACAAGACCTCGGCCAGCGGATCGGCGGTAAAGGAAGCCAGCACGTTGATCTGCAGGATGCTGGGACGAACCAGCCGGGCCGCGCTGCTGACTCTCTGACCAGGGTCGCGCACAAACTCGCGCAGCACAGCCTCCCAGTGCTGCAGCAGCGAGTCGGCGGTCTCGCTGACAAACAGGTCTGCGTGGTAGGTCAGGGCACAGGACAGGCCAGCCTGAGTGGGCAGGATCGACAGGTGCAGATCGAACTCGGCGCCGCACGGCACGGGCTCAAGCGCGACCTGAAGCCCCGGCCAGGCCGCGTCCTCGGTGGGCGGATGCAGCACCAGCATGACTTGGAACAGCGGATTTCGGCTGAGGTCCCCGCCGGCCCCTAGCTCCTCGACCAGCCGCTCCAGCGGGACGTCCTGATGGGCGTAAGCATCCAGCGTCACCTCGCGCACGCGGGCCAAGAGGGCCCGAATCGTCGGATCCCCCGTGAGCTGCGTGCGCAGGACCAGAGTATTGGCGAAGAAGCCGATCAGTCTCTCGGTCTCGGGCCGCGTGCGTCCGCCAATCGGCGAGCCAACCACGATGTCGTCCTGTCCCGCGTAGCGCTGCAGCACCACCTGAAAAGCCGAAAGCAGGGTCATGAACAGCGTCACGCCCTCGCGGCGCCCCAGAGCCTGCAGCTGCGCATGCAGGTCGCTGGGAAGCTCCCGCGTCTGCGTTCCGCCGCGGTCGCTGCGCTGGGCAGGCCGCGGTCGGTTGGTTGGCAGATCGAGGAAAGGCGGGGCCAGCGCAAGCTGCTTCCGCCAGTAGGCTAGCTGGGAAGACAGCACCTCGTCGGAAAGCCAGCTGCGCTGCCAGGCCGCGTAGTCGGCGTACTGCACTGGCAGCTCAGGCAGCAGCGGGGCTGCCCCTCCAGCCGACGCTGCGTATAGCGCCGCTAGCTCGCGCACCAACAGTCCCAGCGACAGACCATCAGCGATGATGTGATGCATCGCGATCAGCAAGGTGTAAGCGCGCGGCGAGCGCCTAAACAGCCGCGTGCGCAGCAGGGGCCCACTGACTAGGTCGAAGGCCGCCCTCGCCTCCTGCTCGATGCACGCCGGTGCGCTGTCGTCGGTCACGTCGATGATGGGTAGCTGCCAGCCCGCGGCAGGCAGGACCACCTGATGCGGCGTCCCTGACAAGACGCGAAAGACCGTGCGCAGCGCCTCATGACGCGCGACGATCTCACCGATCGCTCCTTCCAGCCGAGCCACATCCAGAAGGCCTTCGAGGCGCAGCGTGGCCGCGACGTTGTACAGCGCGCAGCTGGGATTTAGCTGTGCCAGAAACCACAGGCGCTGCTGGCCAAAAGACAGGGGCAGCTCTGGCGGACGCGCGGCTGCGGTCAGGGCTGGCTGGCGGAGGCTCTCCCCCCGCTGCTGCGCCTGATCGATGTAGCGCGCCAGCCCCGCCACGGTCGGCGACAGGAACAAGCTGCGCAGCGGCACCTCGACACCGCACAGGGCTCGCAGGCGCCCGAGAAGCTGTGTGCCCAGCAGCGACTGCCCTCCCAGCTCGAAGAAGTTATCGAGGCGCCCCACCTGCTCAAGGCTCAACAGATCGCCAAAGGCGCCGGCGACCAGCTCCTCCGTGGGTGTGCGCGGACGACTCGCCATGCCGGCCATCCGCTCGGCTGCCGACCACTGCGAAAGAAGCTCTAGCTCCCCAGCCTGGTATGCCGCGCGGCAGGCCTGACGCTGGATCTTTCCGCTCGATGTCTTAGGAAGTGCCCCCGGCGGCAAGAGCAGGACGATCTGCGGGACTACTTCATGCTCGACCGCAACCGCCTCGGCCAGCCCGGCCGCAAGGCTGGGTAGATCCTCCCCCGCCGCCGCGGACTCACCCCGCTTGCGCTGCAGCTCGACGGCAACGGCCAGCCGCTCCTCTCCGGCCCACTGCAGCGCGAAGGCGGCCGTGCAGCCCGGCCTGACGGCCTGATGGCTGTTCTCCAGCGTGCGCTCGATGTCTTGCGGATACAGATTCCTGCCGTGCAGGATGATCACGTCCTTCCGCCGTCCGGTCACAAACAGCTGTCCGCCATGTAGGAATCCCAGGTCACCAGTCCGCAGGAAGCGACCGCGGCGGACACCGTCATCGCTGAGCTGGGCAGAAAAGATCTCCTCGGTCTCTTGCGGGCGGTTCCAGTAGCCAAGCGCGACGCTGGGACCGGACACCCAGATCTCACCGATCTGGGCGGCGGCGCACCGCGTCCCCTGCTCGGGGTCAGCGATCACCACCTGCATCTCGGGAACGACCAGGCCGCAGCTCAACAGCTCGCGGCAAGGCTCGCAGCTCCCCGGCCCGGGCACGATCCGCCCGTGCTCCAGCGGCCCCACCTGGACCGAGAGCGGGCTCGCGCTAGACCCCAAGTGACCGCCGCTTACGAACAGGGTCGCTTCCGCCAGCCCATAGCAGGGGAACAGAGCCTCCCGACGAAATCCGCACTCGGCAAAGGTCGCAGCAAAGCGCTCCAGCGTCTCGCGCGAGACCGGCTCCGCTCCAACCGGCGCCATCCGCCAGCTGCTCAGATCCAGCGTGGCCCGCTCGCTGGCGCTGATCTTGCGCAGGCACAGATCGTAGGCGAAGTTCGGTCCGCCGCTGGTGGTAGCCCGAAAGCGCGTAATCGCCTGCAGCCAGCGCAGCGGACGTCTTAGGAAATCCAGCGGCGAGAGCAGCGTGCACGGCCCGCCGGCAAACAGCGGCTGCAGCACACCGCCGATCAGTCCCATGTCGTGGTAGAGCGGCAGCCAGGTAACGCCAGAGGACTGCTCGCTGTGCGCAAAGCCCGCCTGGATGCACTTCGAGTTGTGCAGCAGGTGGCCATGACTCAGCATCACCCCCTTCGGTGTCCCCGTTGAGCCAGAGGTGTACTGCAGGAGTGCCAGGCGGTCTGGGCCCACCTCCGGCCGCCGCCAGGCCGCGGACATGTCGGCCAGCGTGTCGGTGGCCAGCCAGTGCATCTTCCCGAAGTCCGGCGCGATGTCGAACAGCGCCCCCGCCATCCCATGGATCAGGCCAGTGGTCAGGACCCAGTCAGTCTGGGCATCGGCGGCAATCGCCTGCAGTCGCGGCAGCGAGCGGGCCAGGCGCATCGGATCCGGTGGATAGGCCGGCACAGCGATGGCACCGCCATACAGACAGCCGAGGAAGGCCGAGATGAACTCCAGGCCGGGGGGATACAGCAGGAGGACGCGCTGTCCCTGCACTCCTTGCTCGCGCAGCGCCGCGCCGATGCTGCGGGCACTGCGAGCCAGCTCGGCATAGAGCAGCTGCAGCTCCGCTCCTTCGCCATCGAGCAGATAGCCAAATGCCTTTTTATCCGGCCGCTCATCCGCCAGGCACTCAAGAATGTCGACCCAGTTGTCAAACCGCAGACCCGGAAGCATCCCGCTTGTCATGGCGAAGTTCCCAATTGGTATCAGCGGGCCCTCCTGCATCCCCCATTGGCGACAGGGTCCCGGCTGCCTTCATTCGATCCGACTAGCGACCGGCTGCGCGATCGGCAGTCGGCTGCGGCCGGCTACGCGCACGGCCAAACCTCTCAAGCTGAAGCAGGCCCAGCGCGCCGCCGATCCACAGCGGCGCGCACAGAGCGATGACCCACAGATTGTCCTGGCGCAGCCAAGGCAGGACCTTCCAGACCAGCCCGAAGACCGAGGCTGCCGCGGCACAGGACAGCAGGATGCGCGCCCGCCGGATGGCTTCCGGCTGCAGGCGAGCGACGCCGCGACACAGCCAGAGCTGCGCCACGCCTAGCGGCATCAGCTGCAGGATGTTCTCGTTGCCGTAGCAGGCCTGGTGATCGGTTCCGATCCAGACAAAGATCAGGAAGACGCCGCCGGCCGACAGCCCCCCCAGCAGGCCCAGCAGCGCGGCCAGCAAGCTGCGCGACAGCCTGTGCTGCGCCGCCGACCGCGCGAGTGCAAAAAGGACACCGCCCAGAATGAGCCCAGCGCTCAGCATAGCGGGCAGCCAGGCGGGCGCCGCCTCGCGCTCCGGAACCTGGCGCGGTGCTTCGATCAGCCGGCGCTCCCTCCGGACCAGCGGCTGCAGCCCACCGTCTGGCCCCGGGACCTGCACCCGACGGACTCCTTTTTGGATGTAGGTGGCCAAGAACATCTCGTCCCAGGCGGAGAGCGGCCGGTCTGTGTAGCCAGACAGGACCGTGGTCAGCGCCAGCGAGAGCGGAACATCATCGGCCGTCAGGCGCAGGGTGTGGGCGCGAAGGCTCATGGCGGCCGACCCCTGCGAGCCCTGCCGCAGTCGTCCCCCAATCACTTGATCGATGGCGTCTCGCACCCGGGTCGCACAGTTGTCGCGGTAGTAGTCGTATTTGTAGTAGCGCTTGCTCTCCTGCAGGTTCTCTTCCAGGGCGGCCCGCAGGGCCCGCTTCTGCGCGCCGCTCAGGTTCAGCTCCTGAGCATCGATGGATCGCTGCAGGCGACGGGCGTACTCGATTCGCTGCTCCAGCGAGTCCTTGGCCAGCCAATAGACAAAGCGCCCCAGGATGAACTTAGGAATGAGCGCCGGATCATCAAATCGGAAGTTGCCGAAGTTATAGACAGCGTCCCGCCGCAGGGGTTCGTCGGCCGGAGCTTCGGCATCGTGGATCCAGATCTCGATGTGACCAAAGCGCGCGAAGGGATGCCGGCCGGGACTGAGCGTCAGCAGGGACACCGAGAGCTCATCACCCGGCTCGGCACAGACCGGCCGTGGGACCGCAAGCGAACCGAGCAAGAGCAGCCATAGCAGCGGCCCCGCCGCCGCCGCAGTCGCACGACGCCGGCCAGCCGCCCCAGCTACCCCAGCCGATGAAGAGCACCCCAATGAGCCCATGGAATTCCCCCAGCCGATACCCAGGCGACCTATGGCTCCGCGGGCACTTCAAACCCCGTCGGCAGCCCACTTGACAGGAGCAGGCGCCGCTCCGCCTGCGACAGCTCTGGATGCCACAGGTCGACAATCAGGACGACACGGCGCTGGCTTCCGCCATGCACCACGCGGTGAAAAAAGGAGTCATCGAAGACCATGCAGCGCCCCTGCCCCCAAGCGCGTCGCTCCCCGCCTACCTCTATCCAGGCTCGATCATCGGCGACCTCGATACCCAGGTGGTAGCGGATGCGGGCGTTGGTGATCCCATAGTGCGGCTGGATACGGGTGCCCGGCTCCAGCACAGAAAAGTAGACCATGCCGAGCCAGCGGCCACAGTGCGGTAGCTGCTCGACTAGCTGGGTCGTCAGCGGTGCGCGAGCGCAGCCCGACTCCTGCTTGAGGCCGCCGCGGTACAGCTTGAAGATCTCCCAGCGACCACGCTTCACTAGCCAGGTCTCGGGGTGGCCATGCAGCGCTTGCTCCAGGCTGCGAAACTCCTGGCGGATGTTGTCGGCCTGCCCTTCCAGCAGCGAAGAGAACTCATCGCCCGGCAGAAACGGCCTAGCCGACAGAAATGGGAAGTAAAGCAGCGGTCGCTGCTGTGGCTGTCGATAGCGTCTAGGCCCCAGACTCCGCGCCAGATCCGCGATCAGCCGTCGGCCCGTGCCAAGCGCTGCAATCGGCAGCGGCCCGACGTAGCCGGTGGCCAAGCGCGCAAACTCCGGATTGTCCAGCGCGGCGCGAAAGCAAGACAGAGCGTGTGCGCCATACCGCCCCCACTGCGCAAGGCCGCGACCCAGCCTGACGATGCTCATTGTAAATTCCTAAACGGAACGTCAGCGACCAATAGCCCCCGTGAGCTTGCCGCCGACTACGCCCTCTGGGGTCGGCGACACAAAGTCCTGCACGACCCGGCCACGCTCTAGCCGGACAACCCGGCTGGCACTCCTGATGACCGCCGTGTCGTGGCTGGCCACCACCACTGTTCTGCCCTGCTGCGCGATGGTCTGTAGCGCCGCGATAATGTGCTGGCCATTTTCGGCATCTAGGCTGGCCGTCGGCTCATCGGCCAACACGACCAGCGGCTCACAGACCAGCGCCCGTGCCACTGCCGCCCGCTGCATCTCACCGACGGATAGCTGCTGCGGCCGCTGGCCCAGGCGATGGCTGATCCCCAGCTCCTCGGCCAGCTTTGCGGCGGCGGCTTCGGCCAGCTTGCGACTGCCGCGCAGACGCCACAGCGGCAGTGCAATGTTCTGCTGCACGGTGAGCGCATCCAAGAGCTGAAAGGTCTGAAAGACGAAGCCGATCTTGGCCAAGCGCAGCGCCGCAGCCGCTCCCGCGCTGAGCAGCCCCAGCGCTTGCCCATCCAGCTGTACCTGCCCCTCGAACTCGGGGTCGATGGCTCCCAGGATATGCAGCAGCGTGGTCTTGCCGCAGCCGCTCGGCCCCACGATGGCCACAAGCTCTCCGGCCGGGATCTGCAAGGACACCCGGTCCAGCGCACAGAGCGCGCTGCCGGCCCGCTGAAAGTGTCGCGACAGCTGTTGCACGTCGTACAGCATGTCTACTGTCCCCGCATCGTCATGGTCGGATTCGAATAGGCCGCGTGCAGCGCGGGCAGCAGGCCGCCCAAGGTGGCGATGACAAACGCCAGCACCACGGACTCGATCAGCGTGCTGGTACGCAGCAAGGGAACAATCGTAAAGCCGCTCTGATGGTAGATGGGATGGTCGCGAAAATAGCTGCACAGCAGAAGCCCGGTGGCCAGGCCCAGCAGCGAGCCGAGAGCGCCCAGCAAGCTGGCGCGCAGCAGATAGACCAGAAACAGCGCCCGGCGGGTAAAGCCGATCGCCTGCAGCGCCGCGATCTGTCGCTGCTCGCGGATGACATTGATCCACAGCAGGGCCAGTGTGGGCAGCAGGATGGCGAGGATCACCATGGCCTGCGAGATGCGATTTACATGACGGCTGCTCTCGATCAACGGAACGATGCCTGAGGCGGCCTGCGGCCAGGCCTGCACGCGCAGCCGCTCTCCCAGGGCTTGCTGCAGCTTCCCAGCGACGGTGACCGGCGATACCCCGGGGCGCAGATAGACGTGCAGGCTGCTCAGCGCATCCCGGTCTTCTAGCAGTGTGCTGAGCTCGTCGATGGGCAGGAAGGCAGCATGCTCAATGTTGGTAAAGCCGCCAAGCGGCTGCAGCATCCCAACGACGGTGAAGCGCTCCTTCACATAGCGCACGCTGCCCAGGTCTTCAAAGGGCAGCACCAGCGTCGCAGCCTCCCCTACCCTGACGTTTAGATCCGCTCCCAGTCGGTGCCCCAGGACAAGCTCCCGCCCGCCGGCCGACGAAAGACAGCGACCCGCGGCCAAGCGCTGGCAGAACTGGTTGGCGCGCTGCTCTGAATCGGCATCGATCCCGACGGTGCTGACCGGCTGATGGCGACCGCGATAAAACAGGACGGCGGGGTGGGCCAGGCGCGGCGCCGTGGCCAGGATCTCGGGCCTCCCGGACAGGCTGACCAGCAGCGCAGCCCGGTCCCGCAGCGGCTCGCCATCCGGCGCCGTGATCAAGATGTGGCCAATGCTGGGCAGGATTCCTTTTTTAAAGATCTCTTCCGAATACCCTTCGACATTGGCAGAGTTCGAGATCTGCAGCCCCAGTGCACCGCTGATCGCCACCAGCAGTAGGACAAAGGATCCCCGTCGGAACAGCAGGGTTCTGGCGGCCAGAAAGACGAGGTGCATCATCCGGCTGGGTCCATGACTGGGCAGATCAGGTTCACGTGCGGGCCTGCAGGTCGTTCGTACCACGAAGCAGCAGTTTCCATGCCGCGCTGGATCTGCGGCGAGGGCCAAGTGTCCATGCCAGAACCGACGAAAGACTTACCGGGTGCGCTGCCTGGCGCGCACTCCTTGCGGGGCCCGTAAGCGCTCTGCTGCACACTGCCGAGCAGACCGCCTATCGTGATCGCTTGCGGACGCAGCGCGCGCCGCTCTTTATGGCACGCTTGCTGCTTTGCGTTCTTCACGCAGCTGAGCTCGGCGCGCAGTGACGTGCCGTCATCGGGGAGGCTCGGGCCGAAATGAGTCGTGTAGGTGAGCCGCAGGCGCCGCCAGATGGGCGCTCGCTGGGGCGCTGGTTTGACTGGCCGCGCGGACCGCTGCTGAGCCTGGCGCTCATCCTGCTTGTGTGTCTGCCTGGCCTACCGACCGACTACATTGCCGATGATCTGATCCATCGCGAGCTGCTGGCGGGCAGCGCGCCGCCGCGTACGGCCGACATGGCCTACTGCTTCAGCGGCGGACCCAAGCAGGTGCCGCCGCTCCGCTTAGAGCCCTGGTGGCGGAACCCCGAGCTTCGCCTCTGTTACTTTCGGCCGCTGTCCAGCCTGAGCCTGGCGCTCGATCATCGACTCTTCCCGCAGCAGCCGCTCATCGCTCACCTGCATAGCCTGCTGTGGTTCCTGGTGGCCTGCGCTGGCGTCTACGGGCTGGCCAGGACGCTCTTCGATGATCGAACGGCCACCGTGGCCAGCTTTATCTATGGCACTTCGACGGCGGCGTTTACGGCGCGGCTGTGGATTGCCGCCCGGCACGCCAGCGTCGCCGCGGCCTTCACCGCGGTGGGCCTTGCGATCTATATCTCGGGGCGCGAGCGGGGGCGGCTGGGCCAAGCCGCCTGTGGGCTCATCGGGCTTTCGCTTGGGCTGCTCGGCGGCGAAGGGGCCCTCGGCGGTGCCGGCTTGGTCGTTGCGTATGAGCTTGTGCGCTCGCCGGCCTCGTGGCGCGCTCGGCTGGCGCTGTGCGCTGGCGTGACGGCCTTGGCGCTGGCCTTCGTCCTGTGGTACGCGCGCGCTGGCTTTGGCTCGGTGGGCTGCGGCGCCTACGCCGATCCGATGCGCGATCCCGCCGCCTTCTTGGCCGTGCTGCCCGCCCGTCTGCTCACGCTGCTGTCGCAGGCGGTGTTCGGTACGCCCAGCGGTCCGTGGATGATGCCGCCGCTGCGACCGATCTTGCCGCTCAGTGGCGCCCTGGCGCTCACCCTCCTCGCCGCGACCGGCTGGCTCCGTCGCGAAAGCCTGGGGCCAGAGGTCCTGGGCAAGCTCCGCTTTCTGGTCCTCGGCGCCGCGCTGGCCGCTGTGCCCGCCAGCACCGCCCTGCTCGGCGGCCGAGTGCTGCTGATTCCCGGCATCGCGCTGTCGCTGATTCTGGCGGTGCTGACTCGACCTTGGGATGGCAGCGTCTATAGGCGGCCGGCCCGCTCCGCCGGGCTGCGCCCGCGCCTCGCTCACTGGGCTGGGCTGATCTTGATCGCTGGCTTCGCCGTGCTGCACCCGATCATCGACGTGGGACAGCTTTACTACCTGTATCTCACGCAGCGGGCCGAGCGCCGCCTGGCCGCCTCCCCGCTTAGCCACTGCGCCGCCGCCGAGCGCTTCTTTGTCCTTGGCAGCAACGAGATCACCGTCGGCTGGTACGCCCCCTATCTGCTCAAAGCGACCATCGGCCAGCGCCGCTGGGACCAGCTAAGCCTAGCGACCGGCGATCTGGAGGTCAGCCGCCCCGACCCGCGACGGCTGTGTCTGCGCGGCCGCACTGGCCTGGCCCTAGGCGGCATGCTGTACCGCGAGTTTGGGCCGCAGCGCGCAGTCGATCGCGGCCAGCGTGCTTTGCCCCTGGGCGATGCCGTCGTGCAGCTTGGCGACGCCAACCAAAGCGGAGTGCAGTCCCTGTGCCTGGAGCTTGCCGGCCCGGCGACGGCGTCCCTGGCCGACCCGCGCTACTGCTGGCTGCGCTATGACGGTACACAGCTAGTCCCGTTCGAGCTTCCGGCCGTCCATACCCAGCTGGTCCTCCCCTATGTAAAAGGAAAACTGACCGACTTTTAAGCACAGCAGCGGGCATTCGCTGACTTAACGCCATGATTATCAAACAAGACACAAAGCGCACATATGGACACCGAACACCTTACAAATCTATTTCTTCTATATATCAAGAAATACATTCTTATCTCCATACGCTACACCGCATTTACCGGGGCTTTATATACCATATTCTACATTTGGAAAAGAAAGCAGCTATCCCAATACAAAATTCAGCCCGCGTTTCCGCATCCTAGGCATATTCGGCGCGAGGTGCAGTATTCTTTCTTGTCGCTGGCGATCATCGCCCTAGTCGGGACCGGGCTCGATCTGCTGCGCGGCAGAGGTTATACCAAACTCTATACTCAGATTAACACGTACGGCTGGGGATACTTTGTTCTTTCCGTGCTCGCATTCATCATTATACACGATGCATACTTCTATTGGACTCACCGCTTCTTGCACTGGCCGCGAATCTATCCATATGTCCATAAGCTGCATCATTTAAGCTACAATCCCAGCCCCTGGGCCGCCTTCTCGTTCCATCCGCTGGAGGCCCTGGTGCAGGTGGCTGTCCTGCCTCTGCTCGCGTTCCTGCTGCCGCTGCACCCGCTGGCGATCTTGGCGTGGATCTTCTACCAGACCGCGATGAACGTGATGGGCCACCTGGGCTTTGAGTTCTTCCCGGCAGGCTTTGCCAGCGGCCGCTTTACGCGCTGGCACAACACCGCTACCCATCACAATATGCATCACAAGTATATTCACTATAACTATGGCCTTTATTACAACTTTTGGGATCGCATCATGGGGACAAATCACCCGCATTATGC
>CAZVMD010000049.1:0-16524 GCA_964628555.1 uncultured Myxococcales bacterium
CGCGGCATCCTGCATCGCGATCTCAAGCAGCGGAATGTCTTGGTCTGTGCGTCGTCCGCTGAGGCGGGGGCGATTGCGCCGCCGCAGGTCAAGGTGCTCGACTTTGGCTTGGCGGTGGCGCGGCACAGCACGCCGGTCAACAGCGAGCTTATGGGCACGCTGCACTACATGGCGCCCGAGCTGCTGCTCGGTGAGCCGCCGGGAATCGGCGCAGATCTCTACGCGGTCGGCGTGATGCTCTATGAGCTGTTCGCTGGTCAGCTGCCCTTCGCCGACGCGGCCGATCGAGCGGAGCTGATGGTCGCGATCGGCAACGAAGCGCCACGGCTGGGGCCGCTCGCGCCCTGGCCGCCCCTGGCGCAGCTGGTGGCGGAGCTGCTGGCCAAGGATCCCGCCGCCCGGCCGGTCAGTGCTGAGCTGGTCGGCCAGCGCCTGCTGCAGATCGCCGGCCTGCCCGTCGCAGCTGAGCCAGCCCAGGTGCGCGATAGCTTTCTGCTCGCGGCGCGCTTCGTCGGTCGTCGGGCTGAGCTCGGGCGGCTGACGGTGGCGGTGGACGCGGCCTGCGATGGGCGCGGTGCCAGCTGGCTGGTCGGGGGCGAAAGTGGGGTCGGCAAGTCGCGCCTACTCGACGAGCTGCGCACGCAGGCGATGGTCGAAGGCATGCAGGTCCTGCGCGGTCAGGCGACGCAGGAGCCCGGCCATGGCTTGGCCCTCTTTTCCGAGGTCGTGCGCGGGCTGGCCCTGTCGCTGCCTCTCGGCGAGACCGAGGTTGCGATCCTGGCCCGCTTGGTGCCCGATCTGGGGCGCCTGCTTGGCGTGAGCGTAGCCGATGCTGGCTCGGGGCCGAGCGGGGCAGGCATGTCGGCACGGCAGCAGCTTTTCGAGGCCCTGGAGTCCTTGGTGCTGCGGGCTCCGGGACCGCTCTTGCTGCTGCTCGAAGACCTGCACTGGCTGACCCCGGATGCGCTGGAGTTTCTGGCCCGGCTCCTGCCGCAGCTCTCCGGGCGCTCGATCCTCGTCGTCGGCTCGTATCGCAACGATGAGCGCCGCGAGCTGCCCAGCCAGCTGCCGACCGCCCAGGTCATCGCCCTGCCGCGCCTGACCGAAAGCGAGGTCGCCGAGCTGGGCGAGTCGATGCTCGGTGAAGCGGCGCTGCGTCCCGAGCTCTTGTCGTTCCTGCAGCAGCAGACCGAAGGCAATGCCTTCTTCGTCGTCGAGACGGTGCGGGCGCTGGCCGAAGAGGCAGGCGGGCTGCAGGCGGTGGGACAGCGCACGCTGCCGCAGCAGGTCCTGGCCGGCGGCATCCAAGCCGTGGTGCGTCGTCGCCTGAGCCAGGTGCCCGCCTCGTCTCTGCCCCTGCTGCAGCTGGCGGCGGTGGCCGGGCGTGAGCTCGATCTGGCGCTGCTCGCGGACCTAGAGCCGCAGCTTGCGGCCTGGCTGCAGACCTGCGCCGATGCCGCGATCTTGGAGGTCGATGCCGAGCGCTGGCGCTTCGTGCACGCCAAGCTGCGCGAGGGCCTGCTCGCCGAGCTCAGCGACGGGGCACGCACCACCTGTCATGCCCGCATCGCCACCGGTCTGCGTCGGGTCTATCGCGATGCCGATGAGCACGCAGCGCGCATCGGCTTTCACTTTGATCTGGCCCACGCCCCGCGGGAGGCGGCGCAGTTTCTCGCCCGCGCCGGTCAGCTGGCTCTGCGTCGCGGCGTCTTGAACGAAGCCTGTCAGCAGCTGCAGCGCGCCGCCGTGCTCGAAGAGCAGATCGGAGCCTCGGCTGTGCAGCGGGCCGGCACCCTGCGTCGCCTGGCTCGCGCCGAGCATGGCCTGGGTCGCAACGAAGCCTGTCTGGCGACGGTGCGTCGGGCCATGGCGCTGGTCGGGCGGCCGATTCCCAGCACCCGCCCGGGTCGCCTCGGCGCCATCCTCGCCGAGACCTGGACCGAGCTCGCGCATCACTTTCGCGGCGTCCCGTCGCTGCGCACGCCGGCAGCGCGAGCGCTTAAGCAGGAACAGCTCAACATCCTGACCGCCACTGGCGACTCGCTGTGGGTGGCGCGCGGCAGCCAGGACATTTCCCTGTACGTCACCCTCTGTGGGCTGCACGCCGCCGAGGAGCTGGGCGACATCCGTCATCAGATCACCTATCTCTCCTCGCTGGGCTTTACCGCGTCGCTGCTCGCCCTGCGGCCGCTGCAAGACTACTTCCTGCAGCGCGCCGATACCCTGGCTGCCACCCCGGCGGGAGCCGCCTCGCCAGTCATGGCCCACGTTGCGTTCTCGGGGCTGGTCGCGCTGGCCGATGGCCGCTGGCAGGCGGCCGAGCAGAGCTTTCGCAGCCTGGAAGCCTCGGGCCAGGCGATCGGCGACCGGGCCCGCGAAGGGCTGGCCGTCAACATGCTCTGCGCGCTGTACTGCGAGCTGGGGCGCTGGGACGATCTCCTCCTCTCGGCCGAGCGCTGCGAGCGCCTGGGCCTGGAGCTCGGCAACAGCCAGTTCCGCGGCTCGGGCCTGGCTTGGCGGGCCTGGGAGCGCTTCCAGCACGGCGACAGCGAGCGCGCCTATCGTGAGCTCGCCGAGGCCGTACACATTATCGGCAGTGAAGGCATGGCCAGCCGAGCCCACCGCATGACGCTGGCCGCTACCTTGGCCCGGGTCGCGGTGCAGCAGGGCGAGCTCGACGTGGCCAAGCGCGAGCTCGACTCAGCGCTGCGCAGCATGCAGCGCGGCCTGGCCCCAGCGGTGTCGTTTCGTATCGGCTATACCGCCGCTCTGTCGGCCAGCGTCGAGCTATGGCAGCGCAGTCGGGGCACCAGCGAGGAAGCGCGGGCCCGCCAGCGCACCATCTTGGCCCTGCAGCACCTCGCCCGCTGTGCCGTCAGCTTTCCCATCGCCCGCCCCTGGGCACTGTGGGGACTGGCCGCTTTCCTGCAGCCGCTGGGCCTGACCACCGCCGCCACCGCCTGCCTCGCGCGAGCTCAAGCGCAGCGTCGCAAGCTCGGCCTGTCCGAGACCTTGGGCCCGGCCTAGAGGCGTGCGGCAAGAACAGGCTGCGGCCTCCACAAGCTGCGCTCGCCGTCCTCAGGTTCCGACGGACGCTCCGGGCGACTCCCTGGCCTCCTGCGGTCCTCGCCTACGTCTGCAGCGCGCTAGCTGCCGCGCGGACGATTGACCGAGATCACGGCGGCCACCGAGGCGGCGATGAGCAGAGTGGCAACCAGCGTGGCCAGCGTGACCTCACCGTCGCCGCAGACCGCGGCGATCAGCGCCGCCAATACGGGATTTACGTAGGCATAGCTCATGGCTACGGCAGGACGCGTATGCCGCAGCAGATAGGTATAGGCAGAGAAGCCGACCAGCGAGCCGAACAGGATGAGGTAAATCACCGACAGCGTCTCGCGCAGCGGGAAGACCCAGAGCAGCGGCTCGCCACGCAGCAGGGCGACCAGCAGCATGGCCACACCACCGGTGAACATCTGCGCCGCCGCCCCCATCAGGCCAGGCGGCATCGGCAGCGAGCGCGCCCAGGTCGAGCCCAGCGCCCAGCCAATCGGCGCCAGCAGCATCATCGCCGCCGTGGCCGGCTGGGCCCGTAGCTCCGAGCGGGCCATCAGCACCCCGACGCCGACGATGCCGCAGACGATACCCAGCCACTCGCCCGGGCGCTGCCGTCGGCCGCGCAGCGTCTCGATCAGCGCGGCGAACAGCGGTGTCGTCGCCGACATCACCGCGACCACCGCCGAAGACACGGTCTGCGAGGCCACCGAGACGATGCCGTTGCCCGCCAGGAACAGCAGCACGCCGCCGGGGATCGCCGCCAGCCACTGCTTGCCGGTCGGCAGGGCCTCGCCGCGCAGGCGCAGCCACAGCGCCAGGATGGCGCCGGCGATGATGAAGCGAGCCCCCGCCATCTGAAACGGCGGCCAGTGCCGCACCGCGATTCTGATCGCCAGATAGGTCGACGACCAGATGACGTACACCAAGAGCAGCGCCACGATGGTGCGGGCGCTGGTGGTGCTCGGCGGAGTCTCGACGGGCGGCGGCGGGGCGGGCTTAATAGCAGCGGCCGACTTGCTCATAGCCCGAGATAGCGTGGCAGGTTCCTAGATCCTTTTCGCAGCGCACCTCGCCGGCCATATCGGGAGGTGTGCCGCCGTCGGGCGGGGTCGGCAGATCGCAGTACGGGCGGCAGGCCGACTCGCGGCCGCTGCGCAGGGTGCAGGCCAGGCCGGGATCGCAGTTGGCCGCGCGCTCGCACAGTGTATCGAGCGCTCCGCTGCTTTCGCCGAAGGGCTGGCGCTTGAGGCAGAAGCTGCCGCCGCCTTTGTCGTCGGTAAGGACATAGCAAGTGAGCGGCTTGCCGGCCGTATCGTTGCCGCAGCCGGCCTGTGGACTGACCGCCTTGCAGCCATCGGCGGCAGCGCAGTAGCCAATGCCGCTGACCTGGCTCGACAGCACGCACAGCTGATCTTTTTGGCCCTGGCAGTCGGCTCGTCGGCGTAGCTCGCACAGCTTGCGGCAGCGCAGCGGTCCGGCCTCGGTGGCGACACAGCCCAGGCCCGGCCCGCAGCGGTCATAGCGGCGCTGCACCCCCCCGCTCGGCGGCGTTCCTAGCTGATCGAAGGCGCAGGGCTCGTTGAGCCCAAGCGGCTTGTCGACCACCGGCACGCACTGGCTCAGCGTGCCTTCGGCGCCCGCCTCGCCGATCTGCACCATGCCGCAGCGCAGACCGCTGTCGCAGGCGACATCGGAATAGCCGGCCGGCGTGCAGTCGGCGAACTTGCCGCCCCGCTGCACCGGCGGCTTGTCGGGGGGCTGGGCGGGCGTGATCGCCAGGTCGGCGCTGCCTGGCTCCTCGCCTCCCCGAGGGCAGCCGGCAAGCAGGCCGGTCAGCCCACACGACAGTCCAGCGACGAAAAAAAACGTCGCACCCAGCATTCGACCAGACGCAGTCGGTCCGCGCATGCGGCGCAGCGTAGTCAAATCGATCGGCCCTGTCACCAAGGCCGTGGCCGAAATCTCCCCGCGCTACGGACGGTACAGCTGATCGAAGTGCTGCAGCACAAGCTCGCTGACCTGGCCGCGCTCGGGCAGGCGGGCGAGCAGGCCATAGAGCGCCGCGTTGCCCTGGCTGCCCAGCTCGGGATGGGCGCGCACATACGCCACGCTCTCGGCGAGATCGCGCAGGTAGTCCTCGACGATGGCGGCGTGGTTGGGGTTGATCATCAGGTGGATGCAGTCGGGCCGCTGCTGCCGATCGATGTGCCAGCCGCGGACCTCCATGGCGTCAGCGATGGCGAAGATCTCCAGCTCGTCGGCTGTATAGGCAAATACCCCGATGGCGGGCTCACCGAGTACGCGAAGTCCCGGGATGGCGCGGATGCCTTCGAGGAAGCGGCGCGTGGTGCCCATCACCTGCTCGGCGTGGCGACGATAGCCAGCCCGGCCCAGCGACATCATCGCTGCCCAGGCCGCCGCGATCGGTCCGCCCGGCCGCGTGCCGGCCATGGTCGTCGAGGCCATGATGCCGCCCGGCCAGTCGGGATAGACGAAGAACTGATAGCGCCGCAGCTCGCCGTCGCGGTAAAGCACCGTCGAGGCCCCCTTGGCAGCAAAGCCGTACTTGTGCAGGTCGGCCGAGATCGAGGTCACGCCCGGCAGGCTGAAGTCAAACGGCGGGATGGCATAGCCGAGCTCAGCGGCGAAGGGCAGGAAGTAGCCACCGACGCAGGCATCGACGTGCAGCCCCAGGCCGTGGGCCAGCGCTAGCTGACTGAGCTCGGCGATGGGATCGACGACGCCCTGCGGATAGGCCGGCGCCGAGCCGACCAGGGCCACGGTGCGCGAGGTCATCGCCGCCCGCGCCGCCGCCACATCCATGCGGAAGTCGGCGCCGACCGGCACGTGGATGATCTTCACGCCGAGGTAGTGCCCGGCCTTGTCGAAGGCGGGATGGACCGTGGTGGCGGTGATGATCTCCGGCGGACCATCGACGAAGCGCTCCGGCCACAGGGCGCGGGCCCGATCGCGATAGGTCTTGACCGCCAACAGGATGCTCTCGGTGCCGCCCGAGGTCATGCTGCCGACCGCGGTCTCGCCGCCGTGCAGCAGGTCGCAGGCCATGGCGATGACCTGCGTCTCCAGCTTGCGCAGGCTGGAAAACGCCCCCGGATTGAGCGCGTTCTCGCTGAAAAACAGGCCATGGGCCTGGCGCAGCAGCTCGGTGTGCTCGTCGCTGACGTGATAGACCAGGCTAAACGTGCGGCCATCCCGCCAGCGCACATCGTGCTTGCGCAGCGCCTGCAGCTTGGCCAGCACCGTAGCCGCATCCAGCCCCTCCTCGGGCAGCCGACGCGGCAAGTTCTCAGCGGATGAGTCGGGAGAGCGCTCAGCGTGATCCATATCGAAAGGCTAAAGCACCCACCGCCCCACCGACAATCGCGGACTGCGGGGCGCCCGATAGCGCTTCGCGCTTGGGCCGTCTCTGGCTGGACCGGCGCTCGATCTCCTCCGCTTCTGGCGCCGCCAGACTGATAGGATGTCCGAAGGTGATCTGTGGCTACTACGTCGACTGATGCGCCCCCTACCTCGGGCTCGGCTGCGGTGAGCACGGCTTGGACGCCGTATCAGAAGCGGCTGTTTTTTTTCCTCAGTGTGGCGACGTTCTTCGAGGGCTATGACTTTCTCGCCATCACCCAGATCTTGCCCAACCTGCGGCGGGATATGGGGCTTACGCCGGGGGAGGGCGGGGCGCTGATCGGCTTTACCAACATCGGCATGGTGCTGGCCTTCCTGCTGGTGCGCAAAGCCGATGTCTGGGGCCGCAAGCCGGTGCTGAGCCTGACCATCGTCGGCTACACGCTGGCCTCGCTGCTGACCAGCCTGATGCCGAACGCCATCGGCTTTGGCCTGTGTCAGCTTGTGGCGCGCTTCTTCCTGATTGCCGAGTGGGCGGTGGCGACGGTGTACGCGGCGGAAGAATTCCCGGCGGCGCGGCGCGGCTTTGTCATCGGGCTGATCCAGGCCAGCTCTAGCCTGGGATCGATCGTCTGCGCGGGTCTGGTGCCGCTGCTCCTTAAGTCGTCGCTGGGCTGGCGCATGGTGTTCCTGGTGGGCACGGTGCCGCTGACCATCATGGCGCTGGCCCGTCGCAGCCTGCGCGAGACCAGCCGCTTTGAGAGCCTGCGCGAGGAGCGGCGCCAGAGCGGCGCATCGGCCCCGGCCAGCCTGTTTCGCCTGTTCCGTGGACCGCGGGTGCATGTGCAGACGATGGCCTATCTGGCCGCGGCCTGGGGACTGACGTACATCTGCACATTCAACCTGCACGCCTTCTTCAAGGAGTACGCCCTCGCGGAGCGCGGCATGACCGACGCGCAGGTCGGCGGCACGGTCACGGTTGCGGCCATCGGCTCGATGCCGATGATCTTTTTTTCCGGCCGGCTGCTCGACGTGCTGGGGCGACGGGTGGGGGCGATCATCATCTTTGGCATCACCGCCTTGGCGACGGTGCTGACCTATCAGCTGCAGACCCGGCTAGGCATCACGGCGGCTCTGACCCTGGGCATCTTTGGCATCTCAGCGGTGCTGCCGGTGCTAAACGCCTTTACCACCGAGCTGTTTCCGACCGAGCTGCGCAGCGACGGTCTGGCCTGGGCCAATATGCTGATCGGGCGCACGACGCAGGTGCTGTCGCCGTGGCTGCTGGGCGTGCTGGCTGGCCACTACGGCTGGAGCGCGCCGATCACGGCGACGGCGATCTTTCCGCTTTTGGCCCTGGCGCTGATCCTCGCGCGCTTCCCCGAGACGGCTGGCCGCGAGCTAGAAGAGACCGCCCGGCTGCACTGAGCGACGGCGTGGATTTTGTCGCCGCCGGGAAGAGGGCTGCGGTAGCTTGTCAGACATGATTGTCCGCCAAGCGGCCTGTTCCTGCGGTCAGCTCACCGCCTCGGTCGAGGGCGAGCCGGTGCGCGTGTCGATCTGCCACTGCCTGTCCTGCCAGCGTCGCACCGGCAGCCTGTTTGGGGCGCAGGCGCGCTTCCCGCAGCAGCGCGTGCAGCTACGCGGGCGCAAGAGCACCTACGTGCGGGTCGGCGACAGCGGCGGGACGGTCACCTTCTACTTCTGCCCCGACTGCGGCGCCACGCTGTACTACCTTTGGGCCGGGCTGCCGGGCTTCTGTGGCGTGCCGGTGGGGGCCTTTGCCGACCCCAGCTTTCCGCCGCCCACGGTCTCGGTCTACGAGGCACGTAAACATCCGTGGCTGACCCTGCCGGCTACGATCGAACACCTAGAGTGAGGGCTGGCGGCCGCCGCAGCGACGGAGGCCGAGGTCTGCTACTTGCCGCGCCGTCGGCTCGGGGGCGCTGGGGCCGGAGCTAGCTCGGCGCGCACCGCAGTCTGGGTGACGGCTGGCCAGAGGTTCTGGTCCAGGTCTTGGCGCAGCATCAGCGTCGCCTCCGGCAGCGGGAGCGGGCTGTGGATGGCCTTGTAGCCGCTGCGATAGCGACGACTGCGGTAGTCGTATTCGCGCGTCGACTCATAGCGCGTCAACAGGAGCGGCAGCTTGGGCGTGTTCTGGGCCGAGAACTGCGACAGGCAGACGAACTCACCGCCGGCCACCTGATACAGATAGGCGACGCCGGTCGCCGTGCCAGGTGTGTAGTCGAGGCCCTTTTCGTGCGAGCGGAGCTCGG
The DNA here is from genome assembly GCA_964628555.1 of uncultured Myxococcales bacterium. Classification (GTDB taxonomy): domain Bacteria; phylum Myxococcota_A; class Polyangia; order Palsa-1104; family JAEUJZ01; genus JAEUJZ01. The sequence goes on from CAZVMD010000049.1 coordinate 8,691, forward strand.
CCGGCTGACGGCGCTCGACGACCACGACCCAGAGCCACTCCGGGAGGCGCTCAAGGGCGGCGCGGGCCTGATCCTCGGCGCTGGCCAGGTTGTCGTCTAGCTGCCGCTGCTCGGCGAGCGTCGCATCCGGCTTCGCTGCGACCAAGAGCTGTTCGCTGGGGGCCAGCAGATCGCGCTGGGCTTTGCTGAACACCGATGGAACGAGGGGCGAAAGCGGGGCCGCCGGCTCGGCCTCCAGGAGCACAACGTTCTTCTCGGCGTGCGGCTGTGGCGCAAAGGCGCAGCTCTGGTCACGGGGGAGCGGGCGCAGGCGGGCTCGCGCCTCAGGCAGGGCCTGGCTGAACTTGTCCTCGGCAGCCTGCATGCGCTGGCGCTGGAGCTGCAGCCGCTCGACGAGCAGCTGACGGCGCGGCAGCGTCTCTTGCCGCCGCTTCAGCAGCCCCTGCAGCAGGCGTGCGTCCTGCGCTGCGGCGTGCCGCTGCTGTTCCGCTTCGACGCTGTCCAGGTATTCCTGGCACTCGCCGCCCAGGGTGCTGGCCGCGGTCAGCAGGACCAGCGCCACCGACGAGGCTCGCAGGGACTGAGCCGGGCCGGGGGGATGCCGAGGGCAGGGGGGCAAGGCTAGCGCTTTCGCAAGAACTCGTCGGGCGACACCTGATACAGCTTCTGCAGCACCTTGAACTGCACCGTGCCGGACTCCTTTAGGCAGGTCTCAAGCGGGCGCATATGGCTGCTAAAGGCCGCCAGATAGCCGGCAAACAGCGACGGAAAATAGCGCACCGGATCAAAGCTGGTGATGGCGGCCTGGATGTCGCTGGCCAGGACCGCGGCCTTCATGTACTCGCCGGCTTGCAGCAGCTGCTCAAAGGCCGCCAGGCGGTGCGTCAGGCCGGCCCACTCCGGCGAGGCTTCGACCGTCTCGGCACCGATTCTGACCATGCCCCCGGCGGCGGGCTGCAGGCGGCCGCGCGGCGAGCGCAGGCTGGCTTCACTGGTCTCGCGATCGTCATCGAGAAAGCCACGTGCATCGCCTCCCGGCCGAGCCTGCGGATCCTCGCTCTCGTGCTCGACATCGGCTTCTTCGACGCTCGAAAACTCGCCGTCTTCCTCGCGCGGCGCGTCCTCATCTTCATCGCTGCGGCGGGGACGACGGCGCGAGGCTGCCACTTCTGGCGGCTCCTCGTCTTCGTCCTCATCCTCGTCTTCGTCCTCGTCTTCGATGCCAGAGCCGCGTCCGGCGCGACTCGATCCGAAGCCACCACCGTCGCCGAGATCGAGGCTCAGCGAGTAGCGCTTGGCGTCTTCGGCCCGCTTGCGTCGCTCGGCGCGCTCCTGTTGTCGGCGCTTGCGGCGGGCGGCCGGGGTCTCGTCGCGCTCGCTGTCTCCGTCGGCATTCTCTGACTTCTCGCCGCCTGCCGCCTCGCTGCTGCGGTTGCTCGGGACCGCGACCGAGAGGCTGTTGCTGCGCTCGCCGCGTCCCTCTTCGCGCGTCTCTTTCGAGCGGGCGTCGGGGGCGGCCGAAGCGGGCTCCAGCCCACGCAGCCAGCCGTCGAGGCTGGAGAAGCGCAGCGCGGCCCGTGACTTGGCCGAGTGCTGGGCGATAATCGGACTGAGCTCGGTCGATAGGGTCAGCGCTTCATCGATCGCCGGGCGATTCTTGCCGTCGAGCCACTCCTGCCAGCGGGCGTCTTTGTGCTTGGCGTGATGCTCGACGTTGCGCAGCATCGACGAGAACAGCCACTGCAGCGTGTTTTCGGTGTGGATCTCGCGCTTGTCGCGCGGGCCGATGCCCTCAGCGCTCGGTCCCAGCACCTGCTGCAGGATGCGATAGACGATGGGCAGGGCTTTCGGACCGCACTCGGCGAAGTAGCCAAACAGGTAGTAGCCCAGCACGCGCATGTCGAAAAGCCCGTCGTGCATGGCCTGCTCGGCGCGATGGCCGGCGGTGATGTACTCGCCCTTGGTGACCAGGTCGAGCATCGCGGTAAAGCGGCCATCCGTCGGATCCAGATCCGCGGCGGCCGCGTCGCGGGCGGCAAGCGGCGTCAGCAGCCACTCGGGGTTGAGCGGTGGCAGGTCGACTTTGGCAGGCGTGCTCATCAGACCATGACCTTTACCTGGCCGGGGTAGGTGACGGTGATGCAGCCGCCATAGCTGCACATCACCGTGCTGCCGTTGTCGACGACCGGCATGTTGCCGATCAGCACCGTCGGGGCGGTGGGAATCCAGGGCGCGGCAGTGGCGGGCACGCAGGGCATCGGCGTCAGCACGCCCAGCGCGGCCGCCGTCGCCGAGGCCACAGTCGGGTTGGCCAGCGACGAGCACATGCCGAAGGTCGGGAAGTTGGCGATGGGCTTGTTGTCCATGATGTTGGCGGCTGGCGTATCGACGAGGACCTTGTTGGTCGGCAGCACGATCAGCGAGCACGGCGCGACGCCAAAGCTGCACATCGTCATTGCCCCCATTGTGACCAAGATGCCCATGGTTTCCCCCGCTAGGTTTGCGTTGGCTGCGGCCTACTTTTCGAGGCTGTTAAGCGCCGGCCGCGGCGTTGTGCCGGAAGCGTGTGGCGCGGTCGGCAGCTGCAGGCAGGCCTGCCGGAGCTCACCGAGGAGCTTCTGGCTGGGCCGAGCCGTCTTCTGCGAGAGCGCGCCGATGAGATAGTTGCTGCGACACCAGGCGTGATCGATGGGCCGCTCGCTAAGCGGCTTCTCTGGCGGTCCGAGGCGTCGCGGGAACAGTGGATAGACCTCGATGTGGTCGGGCTGATACTCGCTGCCGACCGCGAAGGTGATCTGGCGCTCGATGGCGCTGCGCAGGCCGCTGCCGGCCGCGTTCTGCCCCAGGAACAAAAGCAGGATAAACGTCGAGCGCAGGGGCTCGCTGCCGTCGGGCAGGGCGAGGCCGGACACGCCGAGAATCATCGGCAGCTCGGAAAGCGCTGCCGCCACCTCGGCCTGGGGATAGATCTGCGCGCTGCGGCGGGGCGTGATGGTGCCGCCAATCAGGTAGCCATCGCCGACGCTGCTTTTGGCCTTGAGCAAAAGGACAAAGGCCTGCGGCTTCTTCCAGCCAGCCGGCAGGAAGACACCGTGCTGGGCCGGCGCGGCCTGGCTGCTGCCCATGGCGTCGACGGGTGACAGCTTCCAGGCACAGCCCGGGGCCGGCCAGACCAGCAGGTTGGCGTCGCCCTTGTATCGTCCCGAGCACAGGAGCGCTCCGCCATGCGCCGCCTCATACACCCAGTTGAAGCGCGGCACGGCGGCCAGGCTGCAGCGCTGATCGAGCTCGCGCCAGGCCCCGACATCGACCGGCTCTAGCACGTCACGGAACCAGACGTGCAGGCGAGCCAGCGGGGCACAGGCGGCGGCGGGCAGCTTGCGCAGCGCATCGCGCAGGCCGCGACTGAGACCCAGACAGGTCACGCCCAGGCGGGGCAAGAGCGACGGATCTTTGCCCAGCGCCTCGCTGTCGGCGAGCACGAAGGTGGCGCCGGCCAGAAGGGTCGACAGCAGCAGGCCAGGATAGTGCTGCGCCGGATCGAAGTCGGGCAGCGGAGCACACAAGCCATCCCCCGGCTTGAGCGACAGCAGACACAGCGCATCGCGCAGCGCCCGGCCATAGGCCTGCTGGGCGGGCACCGGCACGGCGGCGGAGCTTGGCTCGCGCAGCGGCGAGCAGACGGCAAAGACCGGCGCGGCTGGGCCATAGGTGTGCGTGCGATCGTCGGGCAGGCTGCGGCGCAGCGGCTCGTCGTCGCGTCCGCTGGCGGCCCCGGTCAGGATGTGCGGTGCCGGCGCGGTCTTGGGCACCAGGCGCGCGTACAGGCGCTCGGTGACGATGCAGGCCGGCTCCAGGGCTGCGATGCGGGCCGCGACATAGCGCTCGCCGCGAGGGGGGAGCACGCTGACCACGGCGCCGATGCGCAGGCCGGCGAACAGCGCGACCAGCAGCGACTCGCCTGGCGGCAACAGCAGGCACAGCGCATCGCCAGGCTTGAGCGAGAGCTCACGCAGCGTCGTAGCCAGAAGCGAGGCGCGCTGGTGCAGATCGGCATAGCTGAGAGTTCGCACCAGGCGCTCGCCATCGCGCAGCGTCTGCAGTGTGCGCAGCGCCACCCGCTCGCTGCCGGCAAAGCGCAGCACGGCGTCGTGATAGAAGTCGAAGCCGGTCGCTCCGCTTTTGGCATGCGGCGCATACAGCGTCGCGTTGTAGTCGATGAGGGCCTGCTGGAAGGCCTCTGGAGCCGCCCAGCTGTCCTTCAGCCAGCGACTGTCGGCAAGGGGCCGCAGCGCGAGCACTTCCTCACGGACGGCATCGATCTGGAAGGAGGGCGGTGGGGGCGGCTGCACGGGCGGAGCTCCGGCGTCATCATATCACGCGCCTCGACGCTACGGCGCGGTCGCAGCCCGACTGGCTAGCTGCTGCCCGCACCCCGCAGCGCTGTGTTATAAGCCGCGGATGAAAACCGTACCTGACTCTCTTTTGTCCTCCGCTGCCGCGGCAAAGCCAGGCCAGCCGGGCGATGCAGGGCGTGGCTCGCCGCGGGCTGCGCGTCGTCGCTGGTTCTTCTTTTCAGTGCCGAGCGCGCTTGGTCTTGGCTTGCTCCTCGGCACGCTGCCGGGCAGCACGCTGCTTGATGCCGCGCCCGGCAAGGCTGGCAAGGCCGGCAAGCCCGGCAAGGCGGGTGGAGACGAGGCGGCCACTAGCCTTGGCATCGACGTCGGGCTTGTGGATCGCAGCGTCAAGCCCTGCGACGACTTCTTTCGCTATGCCTGTGGGGGCTGGCTGAAGAAGACCGAGATTCCCGCCGATCGTCCGGGCTGGAGCCGCGGCTTTGCCGAGATGCAGGAGAAGAACCAGCTCACCCTGCGCGAGCTGCTGGAAAAAGGCGAGATCGCCCAGGCGGGAAGCAATGTTCCCGACGGCAAGAAGCTGACCGACTACTACGCCGCCTGCATGAACGAGGAGCGCATCGAGAAGACGGCGCAGGCCGAGCTTGCCGAGCAGCTCAAGCCGATCGATGGCCTAAAGACGCTCGACGATGTCGCCCGCGAAGTGGCGCGGCAGCACCTGGGCCTGGGCCATCCGCTGTTTCATGTCAGCTCGACGCAGGACTTCAAGGACGCGACGCGGGTCATCGGCGCCATCGATCAGGGCGGGCTGGGCCTGCCGGATCGCGACTACTACCTCAAGACCGACGCCAAGTCCGTCGAGACGCAGAAGGAATATCAGGCGCACATCGAGCGCATGCTGACCCTGGCGGGGCTACCGGCGGCGCAGGCCAAGGCCCAGGCTCAGGCGGCCTATGGGCTGGAAAAGCAGCTCGCCACCGCGTCGATGTCGCGCATCGATCGCCGTGACCCGCGCAAGCTGTACCACCGCCTAGAGCTCGACGGGACGGTGAAGCTGGCGCCGCGCTTCCCCTGGCAGGCGTATCTGAGCGCGCTGGGCTTTGGCGGGCTGCGCGAGATCAACGTCATGGTCCCCGGCTTCCTGGAGGGCCTGAACAAGACGCTGGGCGAGACGCCGATCGAGACCGTAAAGAGCTACCTGCGCTGGCAGCTAGTACACAGCGCCGCCAGCCGCCTGAGTAAGGCGTTTGTCGACGAGAACTTCAAGTTCTATTCGCAGCGGCTGACCGGCACGGCGCAGATCCTGCCGCGCTGGAAGCGCTGTGTCTCGGCCACTGATGGCGCGCTGGGCGAGTCGCTGGCCATGGCCTTTGTCCAGAAGACCTTCGGCGCCGACGGCAAAGCGCAGGCGCTGGAGCTTATCGTCAACATCGAAGCGGCGATGGAAAAAGACATCGCCAGCCTGCCGTGGATGGACGAGCCGACGCGGGCCGCCGCCCAGACCAAGCTCAAGGCCATCACCAACAAGATCGGCTACCCCGACAAGTCGCGCGACTACAGCGCGCTCTCGGTCTCGCCGGACTCGTACCTCAAGAACGCCATCGCGGCCGCCAACTTCGAAAACCGCCGCGACCTGGCGAAGATCGGCAAGCCGCTGGACCGCAGCGAGTGGGGCATGACGGCGCCGACGGTGAACGCCTACTACGAGCCGCTGCTCAACGAGATCGTCTTTCCGGCTGGCATCCTGCAGCCGCCGATGTTTCAGCGCGGCGCGGCACGGGCTGCCAACTACGGCGGCATCGGCATGGTCATGGGCCACGAGGTGACGCACGGCTTTGACGATGAAGGCCGCCGCTTCGACGCCCAGGGCAACCTGAAAGAGTGGTGGAGCGAAAAGAGCGGCGCCGAGTTCGAGCGGCGCGCGGCCTGCTTGGCCGAGCAGTACAACGGCTACACGCCGATCCCCGGCGAGACCGTCCACCTCGACGGCAAGCTGACGCTCGGTGAGAACATCGCCGACCTTGGTGGGCTGAAGATGGCCTACCACGCGCTGAAGCTAGCGGGAAAAGGCAGCCCGCAGCGCCTGCCGGCCGGCAGCGAGTTTAGCGAGGATCAGGTCTTCTTCCTGAGCGCGGCGCAGTCCTGGTGCGACAAGCGGCGGCCGGAGTATGCCCGCCTGCTGGCCACTGTCGATCCGCACTCGCCGCCGGAGTTCCGGGTGAACGGCGCGCTGTCCAACCTCAGCGAGTTCGCCAGCGCGTTTAAGTGCCAGCCCAGCGACAAGATGGTGCAGAAGAACCGCTGCGTGGTCTGGTAGCCGCTAGCCCGGTCTCGCCGACGCGGTCCGCCCTGCCGAGCCCCTGCGCTTGGCGAGCGGCCGCCCCGCCTGTCCCGCCGCCATTCCCCCGCCCCCTGCTTTCTCGCTAGCTCGACGACTTCGTTGCGCTGTGGACCGGTTCGGGCTTGTCTTGTAGCCCGTGCTGCTGAAGCCAGGGCTCGCGCTCGGCGACAAACCAGGCGTACGAGCGACCTTCGTAGGCGGGATGGGGGAAGCTGCGCTCGCCCTGGCGCTGCATTCCGACCTTCTGCAGGACGTGCTGCGAGTTTCGATTCTCTAGGTAGGTAATCGCCACGATTTGGGGCAGGCCTGCCTCGGTAAACCCATAGCGCAGCGCCGCCGCCGCCATCTCCGTCGCGTAGCCACGGCCCCAGAACTCGGGATAGAGCAGGTAGCCGACCTGGATCATGGACTCGCCGCGCAGGTTGTTGAGCAGGTGCACGCCGATCGGCTCGCCGCTTTCCCGCTCGCAGGTCAGCCAGTTGCCGAGCCCCGGGTGCTCCTCGTAGTAGCGCAGCACGCGCTCGTTCCACACCGTCTGGGTGGCCTCGCGCGTGGTGACGCCGCCGGCGTAGCGCATCACCCGCTCGTCGCGGTGCAGGCGATACAAGAGCTCAAACTCGTCGCTGCGGAAGCGGCGGGCGAGCAGGCGAGCGGTCTTTAGGGTGTCGCTGGGCTGGCGCATTGGGCCAGCTTAGTCGAGGAGCAGGTGTTCCAGGTAGGTCTCGGCGGGCGACAGGGCGCCGCTCTCTTCGCGGTAGATGCCGCTGACCGTCTTTTGCATCGTCCCTGACTTGTCGAACAGAAACATCGTCGGGTACGCGCTGACCGGGATCACGCCGTCGACGTCGTAAAGCGGCCGTAGGCTGTGTCGGGTGGCGTAGTCGCTAAGCTGCTCCTGCGGCGCGTTGCCGAGGATGGCGCAGGCGGACAGGCCGCGTCGCCAGGCCTTCTCGGGAAGCTCGTGGACGACGGGCATGAGCTGGGTGCAAAACGAACACCAGGGCACCAGATACACGCCGACGCAGCGCTCAGTCGGACAGGAGGTGAGCAGCTCATGGGGGCTGTCGCCGCAGTCCGAAAACGGCACCTCGCCGTGATACTGGATCACCGTCGCCTGACTACACGCGCTAAGCAGGCT
>CAZVMD010000049.1:16624-31757 GCA_964628555.1 uncultured Myxococcales bacterium
GACGGAGCTAGCCGGGAGCGCCCGCGAGTGCAGCGGGCCGGACTACCACTTCTCGGCGTCTTGCAGCGCGCTCTCCGCGGTGACGGCGAGCAGGCGGACCAGGCCGATGGTTGTCTCGGTGCGGGCGAAGTAGTCCTGCTGCTGCGGCGGTGGCGCGTTGGTCACCATGGCCGGCGGCGCGGCGGGATAGCGCGAGAAGTTGGCAAAGCCGACTTCCTTGCTCCCCTCGAAGAAGCGGAGCTTGAGGACCTCACCCGAGAGCGGCGCGCCGGGGGCGGCATTGGGCGTCTTGGGCTCTTCGCCCTGCGGCACGTAGTCGTTGATCGCCATGCGCAGGATCTTGTCCACCCAGTTCTTCAGCGTGTCATCCCGCTTGTCGGGGCTAGCGCCGTCAGCGAAGTAGTAGTTGGTGTTGTCCTGGCGGTTCTTCTGCACCAGCGTTCGCTTCTTGGCGCCAGCCGCGGTGACGACCTCGACCTCGATGCGGTCGAACTCGCCCCGCTCGAAGCGGTGCATGCGGCGCTCCATCAGGCGGCTCTCGGCGAATTCGAAGTCGCTGACTAGGCGGTGGGCTAGCAGGAAGGCCTGGCCCTGGGCATCGCGAGCATAGACATCGCCGGCGCCGTAGCTGTTCTGCCCCAGCGTAAAGACATAGGTCTGGCCCTTGGCGACGACGGTGAGCTTCTTCTTGCTGGCGTCGAGGCCAAGCTCTTTGGCCTTGGCGTCGCTGATGCTTCCGAGGGCGCGCACGACGCGCATGGGCGCGAACTGCTCGAACAGCTTGTCGGCCTGCTCATTGCCGCGGAACGACTTGGTGCTGCTCATCTCTTTGATGTCGTGGATGGGCGCCGCGGGGGCGGCAGCGGCAGGAGCCGGCGGTGCTGCTGCGGCGGCCGGGGCGGCTGCGCCGACTGGCGGCATGGGGCTGGAGCCAGGCGGAGGTGCTCCCTTGCCCTCCGAGCCAACGATTGCCTTGTCGCCGCCCTTGGCTGGGGTAGCTGGCGCTGGCTTGGCCGCGGGCGGCACGGCCGGCTTGCTCGCCGGCGCGGCTGGGGTTGGGCTCGGGGCTGCGGCGGCCGGCTTGGCAGCCGGGACCGCTACCGGTGGCGGGGCGGCGTGCGGGTTGCCCGGCAGCGCACCGTGCGGACCACCGGGCATGGCGCCATGCGGACCGACTGGGGGCGGAGCCATGCCGGGGCTGGCTGGCGCAGCCGGAGCGCCGGCCGGCGGCAGCGGATTGGTGATCAGCTGCTTCTGCCGGCTGGTGACGGTGACCCAGGTGTGCTCGCTGCCCTCGGCGCTGCGGCGCTCGACGGCGACCGTGCGGTTCTCGTCTTCGTAGCGCAGCGACTCGACGTCGCGCTTGTTGAAGTCGAGGGCCACGACCTGATCGGTCTGCACCTGCGAGCGATCGCGGGTCCAGGTGGTAAAGGCAAGGAGGAGGCCGAGCCCAGCTAGGCCGGCGTGCACTGCTACGGTCGAAATGCCGCGCTGTCGTGTCTTGCTCATGATGCCCTCCGCGCCTGCGGCCGCTGCTTCCTCTGTCCGCGACGTACGACCCACAGGCCGAGCGCGAGGACCAGCGCCGGGGCGGCGATGATCGTGCCGTAAAACCAGATCTTGTCTTGGTCCTTGGTGTGGAAGATCGGTGCGTCGGTCTCTTGCGCCGTCTCACCGACCAGCGCCTCTTCCTGCATCAGCCACTTGATGGTGTCGAGCGCCAGGACGGCATTGGCGCGGTTCTGCAGCGCCAGATCGGCCACCGCATCGGTCGAGCCGACGATGGCGAGCCGAAGCTCTCGCTTGTTCTTGCCCGCGGCCGCGGCGCCGTCGCCGATGGTCTTGCTGGCCACCGCCGCCAGATCAAAGGTCTGGGCTGGCTCATCGCCGTCACGGGTGAAGTTCTGATTCTTGTCGGCGTAGGTCTTGGGCATCGAGCGCAGCGTGAAGTCGAGCTGAATGCCGGCCGGCGGCGCGCCATCGCGCTCGAAGTAGCCGCTCTTGGGCAGGATGACACCGGCCCGCCCGGAAGCCCGCGACAGCGTCGTGACCGACACGTGCGACGAGAAGCTGGTCGACACGATGTTGGCCTTGTCCGAGGCCTTCTGGGTGCGCACGGCAAACGCCTCATCGTTGGCCAGCAGCGTCGAGTTGTACTTGATGCCGGCCAGCTTCAGCAGGGGCGCCAGGTCGGCGTTCGACTGCGCCGCCAGCGGATCGAGCAGGGCATACACATGCCCACCGTCGTTGAGGTAGGCGACGAGCGCGCTCACCTCTTCCGGCAGGATCTTTTCGTTCGGACCGGCGATGATGACCAGACCGGCGTCGGCCGGGACCTTGTTCGACAGGCCCTGACCGATGCCCAGGGTCTTGACCTCGTAGCCTTGGTTCTGCAGCAGGGTGCGCAGGAAGCCAACCGGGGCGCGCAGGTCGTCCTTCTGCATGTCAAAGAAGCCGCCGGTGTCGAAGCCGCGCTCGCCATGGCCGGTCGTGAAGTAAGCGACCCGACCCGGGCGGCTAAGCTGCAGCAGCTTCTTTTGCACATCACCATCCAGCGTCGACAGCGCCGTCTGCGCCCCTTCAAGCGTGGTGCCGACGTTGAGCGTCTCGCGCTGGGTCGGGGCCTGGTTGGGGTTCTTCTCGTCGAGGACGCCGAGCACGACGATGCCGTTGCCGCTGGCCCCCAGCTCGCGAGCCTTGGTCGGTTCGAGCGCATGGTCGACGACTTCGACAGTGAGGCGGCCGCCGCCCGACTGCAGATCCTCAAAGAACGGCAGGACAAGCTCACGCACTTCGTTGGGGTTGGCGAAGAACAGCGTCGCCTTGAGCGGCTTGCTGAGGTTGCCCACGATCTTCTTCGTGGCTTCGCTGGGCCGGGTGGTGCGGAAGCGCGCCAGATCCCACTTCTTGTTGCGGTCGGACGCGACGTAGTTGATGGAGGCACAGAACAGCACAACCAGCACGATGGTCAGCGCCGACTCGCCAGAGTGGCGGACGCGCACGATCTCGACCTTTTCGGCCTGGCCGGCGCCGTCGGTCATGGTGGCGAGCGAGCGCTGGATGAAGGCCATCGGCAGGCCGCCGAGCAGCACCAGGGTGGGCCACAGCACGGTGACCAGATCCTTGGCGCTCTCGTACTTCTTGCCGAACAGGCCGCTGAGCTTTTCGGTGACGGCTGGCGCCTTGGCCGCGAACAGCAGGTACAGCGCAGCGCCGGACAGCACCAGGCAGGCGTCAATCGCCATCCAGGTGTAGGACTGTCTTTCGTCGGCATCTTGGGCTGCGCTGCGTCGCCCGAACAGCGTCAGCAGCATGCCGAACATGGCCGCAAAGCCGAGCAGATCGACAGCGCGCTGGGCGGTATCGCTGGTCAGGACGCGCTCGGAAAAGAAGATCAAAAACAGGCCGGCAAAGAACAGGATCGTCGGCCAGGCGACGAGCTGGACCTTGCCGCCGGTCGCGGGGCCGGAACGTCCCGGCTGGCTCGGAGTCTTGGTGGTGTTTGCACTCATTTGGCAACCTCGATAGCCACGTTCGGGCCCGGCCTAGTCGCTCCAGCGACGCGCTTCCAGAACTCGCGTCGCCAGGAACAGGAAGAAGTACGACAGCGAGGCGTAGAACACGACGTCCTGCGTGTTGATTAGCCCGGTCATGAACGGCTGGAAGTGCTTGTTGTGAATCGAGAGCCAGGTGAATAGCTCGTTGATCGGGCGGTCGGTGATGAGCGCCATCAGCCAGCTTAGGATCAGGCCGACCAGGATGGCGGCGCTGCTGATGATGGCGACGAGCTGACTCTTGGTCAGCGCCGAGCCAAAGATGCCGATGCTGAGCCCCGCCGAGCCGAGCAGGATGAGCCCGAGGTAGCCGGCGGCGATCTGGCCGAAGGTGATCTTGCCGTGGACCGCGATCAGGGCCGGCATATAGATCGTGAGTAGGGTCAGGCCGCTGAGGAAGGTCAGCGCCGACAGGTACTTGCCGAGCACGATCTGGTAGTCGCGCACCGGCGAGCCGAACAGCAGGTTCAGCGTGCCCTGGGCCCGCTCTTCAGCGAGCAGGCGCATCGACAGGAACAGGCTGGCGACCATGGTTGTGCCCGACGAGAAATAGAAGAACTGCTTGAGCACTTCCGACGACTTGCGGGCGGTGTCGCTGCCGAGGGCGAAGGCGTTGAACAGCAGGCCGTCGATAAGCAGCACCACCGCGACGACGATGTAGCCCAAGGGAGAGCGCAGATATGCGCCCATCTCGCGTCGGTAAATCAGCCAAACGGGTTTCACAGCATTCCTCCCAAGCTAGGCAGAGATGGGTCCGCCGGGGGGCGGCGCGGGGTGAACCAGGCGCTGGAAGATCGACTCCAGCGCAAGCGAGCGACGATCGAGGCGGAGCAGGCCGTAGCCGCCCTCGACCAAGGCACGGGCGATCGCGGCGCGCTGATCGCCCTTGGCCTCGACCTCTAGGCTGATGCGCCGACCTTCGCTGCGCACGATGCGCGCCGACATGACGCCGCTGACCTTTTCGCACTGCGCCTTGGCAGCCGGTCCGGGGTCGCCAGCGCTGGCGCTGCCCTCGATCTCGACCTCGATGATGCCCTGGTCGGCACCTGGGCTGGCGACGCGGTTGCGGATCGCCTCTTCGGTGCCGTCGGCGGTGATGTGGCCTTCGTTGATGACCAGCAGGCGATCGCAGGTCTGGCTGATCTCGGTGAGGATGTGGCTCGACAGCAGGATGGTGTGATCGCCGGCCAAGCGGCGGATCAGATCGCGCATCTCGCCAATCTGCACCGGGTCCAGACCCGAGGTCGGCTCGTCGAGAATGAGCAGCGAGGGCTTGTGCACCATCGCCTGAGCGATGCCGACTCGCTGCCGGAAGCCGTGCGACAGCGTCAGGATGGGATCGTGCTGCACATCCTGCAGGCTGCACATGTCCAGCGCTTCGCTGATGCGCCGACCGACGTCGCGGGGGGCGACGTCTTTCAGCTCAGCGACGAAGCGCAAGTAATCGGCGACCGACATCTCGTCATAAAGCGGAGGCGTGTCGGGCAGGAAGCCGAGCAGCTTGCGGATCTCGTGCGCGCTCTCGCCGGCATCGTAGCCGTCGATGCGCACGCTACCCGACGACGGCAGGATCAGACACGCCAGGATGCGCAGCGTGGTGGTCTTGCCCGCCCCGTTGAGCCCCAGAAAGCCGACCACTTCCCCTTTTTCAATGCGGAAGTTGAGGTCGTGGATGGCTCGCTTGCCACCGTAATACTTCGTGAGTCCCTCTACCTCGATCATGGAGACCTCTTCGTCCTTCGTTGCCGCGATTGGGCCGAGAACCCGCTGGGGCCAGACGGACAGAAGACCCTCCAGCCAGCGCAGACGGCCCGGCGACGCGCAAGATATTCACGGGCTTGCCTAAGATCAAGCCCCATCCGTGGCCTCATCCGTAGCCTCAGCGCGTGTGGTCGGGTCGGTGGCTGCTTGTGCGGGCTGGCGATGGGAGAGAGGGAAGGCGAGCTAGCCGCGGTACTGCTGCGCTAGGTCCGCCAAGGTGAGCACTTGGCGCTCGGCCTGCAGCGCTGACAAGAGCTCGTGCAGGGCGGCGGTTCGGGCGGGCAGGGGCGTGCGCAGATCGGGCTGCCGCGAGCGCAGCGGCTCGGGGATGTCGTCTTCGTCGGCCCCCAGCAGATCCATGCCGTGCAGCTCCAGGTTGAAGAAGGGCTGGCCGCGCATGCCGCGCAGGATCAGGCCGCGCAGCGTTGAGGCGAAAAGCGGAGTCGGCAAGAGCAGGCTGGTGCCGATAGCCGGCAGGCGCAGCCAGGGGGTCACGGCAATCGGTAGCTCGATAAGTGGGCTATCGCCGCGGCGGAACGGCTGGCGCCGATCGGGATGGTACGGCTGCGTGGGGGCGGGCAGTGCGCGCGGCGAGCCGAGGATGGCCCCCGATTCCTGACGCAGCAGAGCCATCTTGGCCAGGATCGCGGTCTTGGCCAGGTAATAGGGCGGGCAGGGGAAGATCGAAGAGTCGTAGGTGTAGCCGAAGGCTTCGAGCACATCGAGCAGCGTGGCGCTGACCTCATAGCCGGGTCCGCGAAAGCCCACCGGCGGACGTCCGGTCAGCTCCAGCAGGGCTTGATGGCAGTCGCCGACCTCGCGCTCGATGCGGTGGCGCGGCAGGCGGGCCAGCTCATAGGGATGGCTGTACGAGTGGTTGGCCAGCTCATGTCCGGTGGCCGCGGCCTGGGCCAGCAGCTGTCGTGCGGGCTCGCGAGCCAGGTCTTCGCCGACGACAAAGAAGGTCGCCTGCACCCCGTGCTCAGCGAACAGCGACAGAAAGCGTGGCAGCGCCCGCTCGAGGATCACGTCGCTGAGCCGGGTCGAGACGGCGGGCAGCGCGTGGATCTGGTGATAGCAGCGCAGCGGATCGAGATCGACCGAGACGCTGACCGTCCAGCGCGAGGCAGGGCCCCGTCCGCCCGACTTGGACGGCGGAGCAGCAGGATCAGGTGGACTCGCCATGGCGGGGGCCTTGCAAAGGTAGTGGGTGGGGGGCAGGCGGGGCAGAGCCATCTTGTGATGCCAGCCCTCGCTGGCGACGCTCAGCACGAGCCGCGCGCAGCTCGGCTAAGCGTGGGCCCAGCCGATCTTCGAAGACACGGTCGCAGCCGATGCACAGGTTTTGATACGGCAGGCCGCCCGGTGTGCGCGTCTGACAGAGGTCGGAAAACGCCGCCTCGCTGATGCCCAGCGACAGGCCCATGCGCTGTGGCTGTCCGGCATGGAGAGCCTGGAATACCGGATCCTCGGCGAGTGAGTCGAGGATCGGCAGCAGAGGCTCTTCCACGAGGTTGCCCAGAGGCCGCCGTGTCTTTAGGCAGCAGGGATAGACATCGCCGCTGGGATCGATCGAGACCTCGGAGCCCTCAAAGCCGTGGTCGAGAAAGCCACGGCCCCCCGACCAGGCGGCGCAGAAGTTGTCGGTGAGGGTGGCGCGCGAGAGCCCGTTCTGCCAGGCGCGACCGCGGGGCCAGATCTTGCCGATCCATGACTCGGGCGTAGCGCCAAAGAAGCTGTAGGTCGGGCCGTCTTCTTCGACCCAGGACAGCCCGCTTGCCGCCTGATGGCCGCTTGGGCGCAGGCCATGACGGGCAAATAGCTCGACGAGCTTGTGCTGCAGGCGCTCCTGCGCTGCTGGGGTGTCCATGCCGACGTGGAAGGCGTCAAAGCCAGCCACCGAGATCATATGCACCCCCCGCGTGGTCAGCGCCTCGACGATCTCGTCGGTGAGGAGGTCGCCGGTGGTCTGCACCATCAGCCGCACCGGCTGGCCGCGATAGCGAGAGCCCAGGCGCAAGATGGCGGGGTAAGTGATGACCTCGCGCACGGCGGGGTGCAGGGCCTCGCCGCCGGCCAAGATGATGCGGGTCGGTCGTTGGCGCGGGCGGCCGTCGGGCTGTAGCGAGCTCCGGTCGAGGTAGCCGAGCCGCTCCGGAAGATGATCGATGATGCGCGGGAAGTCGGCCGTGGCGCGGGCTAGCTGCTCGCTGAGGGCAGCGCCGTGGTAGGGGCGGAAGCGATCCTCGTAGCAGTGCTCGCAGCGACGATGACAGACGTAGGACAGGACGTAGTAGATGGATTCCATACGCGCGCCCGACGGGCTCCCTTAGGTGCTCGGGGGGGGAGAGGCCGCCGAGTCCGCTTGCCCCCGGCGCGCCGAGTAGCGCAAGAGCAGGCCGAGGAGGGGCGTAAAGAGCGTCAAGAGCGACAGGCTGAAGAGCAGAAACGTCACATCGACGCCAAGCGAGCTGGAGTTGGGGTTATAGCCCCACTTGACGGCGAGGATACGACCAGCCGGGCGCCGGTGCGGCCACTTGGTAGACAGGCGGCGAGCGGGGCTGAGCGCGGTCATGATGGAGAGGGCAGCGACGAGGGGGCAGGGGGGCCAGGGCGGCGCGCCTACTTGCCGGCGCGGATGTCTTTGACGATCTGCACGGCGGCATCGAACGCTTCGGCGGGGACGACTCGCCCGCGGATGACGCCACGAACACTCTCGACCGCCTTCTGCCACTCGGCGGGATCGGTGACTTTGACGCGCTTGAGGACGGCCTTGCTGGGATCGGGGGGCGATAGCGGTGAGCCGTCGGCCTTCAGGCCCGACATGATGTTAAGCGCCTCGCGGTCCATCTTGCGGGCTTCCTGCGTGCTCTTTTTGCCCAGGTCCTCAAAGATGGCTTTGATCTTGGCCTGCAGATCGGCCGGGATCTTGGCCCAGGTCTTGGCGTCGACGATGGTGGCGCCGGTGAGCGTCGAGTAGGGCGTGTCCACCATGTACGGGGCCTTGGTGTAGGCCTGGATGCCGAGCATGAGCGCCGGGGTATACAGCACGGTGTCAATCATGCCGGTGGTCAGCGACGGCAGCATGTCATTGGAGCTGAGCACGACGATGTTCTGAAAGCCACCGGCCTTCCAGGCGTCCTTGGCGGCGAGGTCACCGTCCCAGCAGAACAGCTTGGCTTGCCGTGCTTCCGCGAGGTTGCTGAGCTTCTTGGCCGAGAAGAAGTAGGCAAAGCCGATGTCACTCCACGAAAGGACGACGAAGCCCTTCTTGGCCAGGTACTGATCCAGCGTCGGTGAGTACTTGGCGAGGAGCTTGTCGCGCTCGTCGTTGTTCTGGACCAACAGGGGAATATCGAGGGCCTGCGGCTCGGGCGTAATGTCATGCAGCCCGACGGTGCTGATGCCAGCGGCCTGTAGCTGACCGATGCGCATCTTCTTCACCATGTCGCCTTCGTCGCCCATCTGACCGGCTGCGAAGATGCGAAACACGACCTTACCGCCCGACAGCTCTTTAATTTGCTGCGACGCTTGCATCAGCAGCTTGTGCCAGGGCGAGCCGGAAGGAGCCTTGGTGCCCAGCTTGACAACCACCTCGCCGGCCGTCTGGCCATAGGCAGAATCGCCTGCGGCGGCGAGGGACAGCGAAGCAGCACCAATCGATAAGAACGACCTTCTATTCATCGGATTTTCCTTCTGCGGATGCACAGGCCCAGTGACGGGTTCTCTGCATTAGAGCAAATCTGGCGACCGCATGGCTACGACGTCTGATCGGCCTATTTCATTTTCTTGCGGCGGTGACAGGCGGGCAGCGGGCGGCCGGGGCGGCTATTCCGCAAAGAGATCGCTGAGTTTGCTGAGCAGCCAGCGGGCTCTCTCGCGGGCGATGATGTTGGCGAGGCGCACCCGCTTCCACTCGGGCGCGTCCTGGTAAACGTCCGTATCTACGACCTTTTGCAGCAGCGCGACAAACTCCGCCTTCTTCTGTTGCTGAACCAGGACTCCTTCGGCGTACGACAGGATCGAGCCGAGCTTGCGTCCTTTACTCAGCTCCTGCGCCTTGTCGAGATGCTGCTTGGACTTGGCCGGTCCGCCGCCCTGCTGCTCGCTGCGCGAGGCGTCGAACGAGACATAGAACTCGTGCAGCGCGCCCTCGTCATAGTCCGGCTGCAGCGCGAAGGCGCGGCCGATGATCTGCTCGACCACGCCGAGGTCGGCAATGAGCTCGGGCTTGTCCTTGCCTGTGCTGATGGCCAGGGCCCAGCTCGCTGCACACCAATACAGGTACGGCACGTCATCGACGGTCATGCTGCCGAGCGTGTTCGCCCATGCCGCGCGATCGGCTCCCCGCAGGCTGCTCTGCGCTCCCGGGTGCGCGATCTCAAGCCCGGCCAGGGCATAGTCGCGTCCGCGCAGATACAGCCGACGGGCGCGCACATACAGGGCCTGTGCTTGATTAATGTTCTTGTCGGCTAGCCGATCCGCATCCTCATTTACAAAGGCATAGCCGTACTGCGTAAAGCCGGAGGCGAGGGCCAGCCGGATGGCGCGATGGTCGGGGAGCGCTTCGGCTAGCTGCTCCATCGTCTTGAGGCCGAACGGTGCCGCATCGCGGACCAGATCCGGATCGTCGTCGCTCGACAAGCCTCCTCCCGGACCTGAAAGTGCATCCGCCGCACCACGCAGCGCGTACTGCCGCACGGAGCAAGCCGTGGCAGAGAGCGAGCCCAGACAGAGGGCCAGAATCGCGAGCCAGCGTCGGCAGCTATTGAGTAGTCGGTGGCTCAAGACCAGATCTTCGAACGAGCGGTTCATGCGCGGGGTTCCATTCCTGACGTAGGCAGGGGCACTCTAACACGGGCGAAAGCGGCTGCGACTACCTGCAACCGAAGGCTTGGCGATCGGTGAGAGCTCGCTGGCCGGGGACGAAAATGAGGGTGGAAAATTGGCGTGTGCTCAGTTAGTGTCGCCAACACAAAGGAACCATGGCCGAGGAATCGCGTCAGCCTCAGAAGTCGCCCAGCGAGTCGGAACCGCAGGCAGAACCGGCAGCGGCTTCCGGCGCGGCTCCGGCCGAGGGCCCAGCCGCCGCAGCAGCTAGCCCTGCGGGCGAGGGGGCCGCGGGCGGGACAGCGGAGAGCGGGGCGGCCGATGCGGGGGCGCCGATCCCCGCTGATTCCATCGACCCTGAGCTCCTGCGTCTGTCGGTTCCGACACCGCGTCGCCACCCTGGAGTGGCGATTGCGGTGCTGCTGGTAAGCCTGCTTCTTCTTTATCGCCTGCGCGCCGATCTTCGCTATGCCCTGCAGCCGAGCGAGCCCCGACCGCTGGGTGCCGCGACAGCCGTGGTGAAGAGCGGCCAGCTAGCCACGGCCCTCGATGGCTTTGTCAGCCTGAGCGGCGTGCCGGATCACCGCAACGCGCTGGCCTTCGATCCCAAGGGCGGCCGGCCGCGCCAGCATGTCTTCCGCCTGCTGGGCACCGCATCGAAGCTGTTTGTGACCGCGCCAGCCAGCCCGCAGCCGCCCTATCGCGATGAGTACAGCGGGCGGCTCCGGCGCTTTGATGAGCTGTCGTTTGCCGACTCGGTGCGCGCCACCTGGTCGGCGACGCAGGTGCTGCGGGCGCTGGATGTCGGCAAGCTGCGCGCGCTGTCGCCGGGGGCGCTGCCCGTGCCGCTGGCGACGGTCGACCGAGCGGGAGAAGCGCTGAGCGTCACCGGCCAGCAGGATCTGCTGATCGATGTGCTGTTTCCCGACGATGTGCGGGTCCTCTTGTCGAAAGAAAAAGTGCCCTCGCTAGCCGACGCCGATCACGAGGTCGAACGCTTCGGCTTGGCGCATGGTCCGGGCGTTGAGACCAAGGACGGCTACGGCTACGTGCTGCGCCTGCCGCCTGTGGGGCCAGAGCGGCAGCGCATCCTAGCCCAGATCGATGCCGCTGGCGTGTGGCTGTGGCACCGCGTCGAGACCTACCGCGTACCGACGGGGGCAGTGCAGGTGACGCCGGCCGGTCTGCTCCTGCCCGGCCCCGATGCCTTGCCGCAGCCAGTTCGCTATCGCGTGCCCGCTGCCGCTCCGGCGGATCCAGCCGCCCCACCACCTGCAGCGACGGCAGTCGCCACCTTACTGCCGCAGAAGGAGCCCGCCACGCTGCTGCTGTGGGAACAGGTCGAGGTGGTGCAGATCAGTGAGCCGATGAGCGTCGCTGCCGATGCCTTGGTTGTGGTCGTCGGTGAGACCCCCAAGAGCGTCTTTTGGACCCTACCGATGGCCGGGCTGCTCTTGCTCTGCTTCCTCTTTAACCTGTGGTATCTGGCGCAGTCGCTACGCCGATCGAGCTCGGCTGACGAGGCGCAAGTCGGCGCCTAGCTGAGGCGAGGGGGCAGGCGGGGGAGGCAGTCGCTACGGCAGGCAGCAGAGGACGCCGTCCGCCGGGTTGGTGTTCTCGTGATTGTCGTCGAGCACTGAGCTATAGCACTGCCAGCTGGTGACATTGGTGCAGTCAAGGACGCGAGTCCAGTTGCCGCAGGCCTTGTCCATCACTTGGTTGTTGGTGAGCCGTCCGCAGCCAGCGACCGCGCGATCGTTCCCGTTGTTGGTGGACTGGCAGGTGTAGTTGCTGGGGTTGCCGCGGCCGCCGCCGTTGTAGCGAGCGGGCTGCGTGCTGCCAAAGAAGCCGGGGAGGGCATTGCAGGCGGTCAGGTTGGCGCTGCGCGGTGCGCTGCAGATCGTGGCCCCTTGGGCGCAGAGCTCGCTGGCCCTGGGGGCGCCGTTGGCCCGCGTCGGACTAAACACCCCGGGACAGGCGAAGACGCCAGAGCCGAGGTCGGTGCCGCCGCCGTAGCGACAGCCCGCAACGCTCATCCCGCCGTCCATGCCACCGACCGGTGGGCCGTCGCCGTTGTTGGTGCTAGTGCCGGGCTTTACACAGACGCCAGCGACGCAGTCCAGCCCATCGGGGCAGTAGGGGTTCGCTTCGTCGCAGGAATAGCGGACCGCGCTTAGGTCCGGACTGTAGCAGGCGACGCCGAATAGAAGTGCCAATGCGCCCAATGCCGAGACGGACTTAGACATTAGAAACTCCCGACTAGGCCAAGACCTGGACCCCCCGGCCCAAAGGGCACGAGCGCGGTCTTGACCGGTGCTGCCATTTTTTTCTGTTGATGCCGCTGATAGAACCAGTACCCCAGCCAGCCACCGCCGGCGGCCAAGGCCAGTCCGCCCAAGACGTCGAAAGCGATGGCGGCTGAGCTTAGCTGCTTGCCGCGCTCCTGCGTCGCGAAGAGGTCGGCGTTGAACGGCTTGCCGCTGTTGCTGGGCGAGGCCACCGTATTCGCCGCGTCCAGCGCCGCTCCACCACAGGCGAAGCCGATGATCAGAAAGGCTGCGCCGCCGGCCGCAATGCCAATGGCGGGCCAGGGTAGCGACGAGGCGCCTGCCGCTGTCGCTGACCCCGGCTGGGACGCTACCTGGGGGCGGATCACCGCCAGCCGGGCCTGCACCGCGTCCGCATCCTTGGGCTTGGTCGCCAGATACTCGTCGAGATAGCGGACCTCGTCGGCTGTGCGCCCCTGCTTCTCGGCAATCTTGGCCAGGTTGTAGAGCAGGTCTGGGTACTTGGTGAGCTGGTAAGCCGCCTCAAACTCGGCGCGGGCCGCGTTCCAGTTCTCGGCTTGGAAGAACATGACGCCGGCCTGGTAGTGCTGCTGCGCAGCTTTCTGCTCCAGCTCATTGGGCTGGCTCGCCGGCTTGGCGGGCTCCTGGGCTCTCGCCGCAGGAATGAAGGGAGAGGACAGGCACTGCAGCGTCAGGCCGATTGCCAGGCTCCGCGCCAGGCCCCGCGGGGGCCCTCCCGAAAGTCCACCTCTAGCTAGCTGTCCGCGCAGTGAATTCGAGTCTGCCACGTTGGGAATATATCACGGCCTGTGCGTCTCCGGACCGGCGCTGCGCAACGACTTTTGGCGGGGTCGATGCCAGGCCCGGCCTGTCTGTTAGGTGACCGGGATCTGCGGTCGCGGCGGTCGCGGTGGGGGACTCGGTGGGATGGGCGGATCGTCTGGAGTCTGAGGTGGAGTCTTAGGCGGAGCCGTAGGCGGAGCCGTAGGCGGAGCCGTAGGCGGAGTCGGTGGTGGGGTCGGGCGCTTGTCGCCTTCCCGCGGATCGCCGGGTCGCTCGATGCGATGGCGCGCGCTGTCCCCGGCCGCGATCAGGCGTAGCTGCTGGGCGATGATCGCCCGATGGATCTCTTCTTTTGGCTGCGGGCTTCCTTCTAGGCGCGCGAAGCGGGCCCGCGCTGTCTCGAACCTGCCCAGCCGTCGCTCCAGCTCGCCAGCGATAAGCTCGGCATTGAGCCGCAGGCTCTGCCGCTCCGCCTCCGAGGCCGCGGCATCCGCAAGCTCGGGTCGAGTCAGACCTGCCGTGTAGTGGCGCAGCGCCTCGCCCGCGTACTCGGCATAGCGCACCGGATCGTGGTCGACCTGCCAAGAAGCCTTGACGTAGGCCAGCGCTGTCACGAACGCCGGCTTGCCGAGCTGCTCGAAGATCTTGCCGAGCAGAAAGTACTCCGTGTGGTCCTTGGCCAGGCTCTGGTAGGCCGGCGAGCTGATCAGCGGTCGCAGCGTCGCGATCTCCGCTGGGGTGAAGCTCTGCTGGAACAGCACGAAGTGGTCAGTTGGGCAGACCGCCAGGCGCCACGGGGCCGGGGTTGGGCCAATCGGCTTCAGATCAAGCTGCTGACCAAAGCTGGTGCCCGACGCATCGAGCGTGGCTGTCCACTTGGTGCCGTCGATCGGGCAGACCTGTGGTCGCTGCATCATGGTGTGAGCGGCCGCTGGTGCGACCATGCTGCCGAGCAGCAGCCAGCCAAGTCCCAAGCCAAGAGCGATCTGGTTCGCCATGTTCCCCCCCCCCGCGCGATGCCGGATGGCATCGTCGGCCCCAGCATAGCAGCCGCTCCGCGACGATGGCGCGGGCCACCACCGCGGCCCTGCTGGGCGACGAGGCCGGCGGCGGCTGAGCCACACCCCGAAGGGCGCGCCGAGCAAGGGCGGCCACATCGTATTTTCGCCTCCTCTGCGCAGCGGCCGGGCTGGCTATACTGCGCCTCCGATGAGCACGACCACATCCCCTAGCCGTGACGCCTTTCTTCCCCCTGCGGAGACCCTGCCCGACTCGTCCTCTGCACGCGCTCTGCCCAGAGAGGCTCGTATCGTCGTCATCGGCGGTGGGGTCATCGGCTGCTCCGTCGCCTATCACCTCGCTCACGCCGGACAGGAGGTCGTCCTCCTCGAACGCGACCGCATCACCTCCGGCACCACCTGGCACGCCGCCGGCCTCATGGTCTGCTTCGGCTCGACCTCCGAGACCTCGACCGAGCTTCGCAAGTACACCCGCGATCTCTATTCGCGCCTCGAAGCCGAGACCGGCCAGGCCACCGGCTTCCGTCCCTGCGGCTTCATCGAGCTAGCCGCCGACCGCGACCGCTTGGAAGAATATCGCCGCGTCTCCGCCTTCAATCGCTACTGCGGCGTCGATGTCCAGGAGATCAGCCCCTCCGAGGTGCAGGCCCTGTTTCCGCTCGCCAATGTCAGCGACATCCTCGCAGGCTTCTACGTCCGCGGCGATGGTCGCGTCGATCCGGTCGATGTCACGCGGGCCCTCGCCAAGGGAGCGCGCCAGCGCGGCGCCCAGATCTTCGAAGGTGTGCCGGTGCTGTCGGTGCTGCAGACGGCAGGCAGCGTCACCGGGGTCCGCACCGCGCTCGGCGACATCCGCTGCGAGTTCGTCATCAACTGCGCCGGCGCCTGGGCCCGTCAG
>CAZVMD010000050.1:0-31456 GCA_964628555.1 uncultured Myxococcales bacterium
GGCTGCGTCATCTACCCCGGCAAGGTCAGCCGCGCCGACTGCTTCCGCATCGGCAGCATCGGCGACCTGCACCCCGCCGATGTCGATCAGCTCCTCGCCGCCACAGCGCAGGTGCTGCAGGCGCAGGGCCTGCCGATTCCGCTGTAAGCCAGCCGCTTGAATCGCGGGGCAAAGCTGCTCAAAATGGGCAGTTTCCATGCCCCGACGTCCTCGCTCTGGAGCCACCTCCCATCCACCCGCCGAGCCAGCCAAGGAAGTCTCCGCAGGCGGTCCCAGCCGCTCGCAGCTTCTACGTAGTGCGCGGCGCATCGTCGTCAAGATCGGTACTGGTGTCCTGACCGGCAGCGGCGGCCGCATCGACCGCGCCCGCTTCGAGTCGCTGTGCGCCGAGCTAGCGCGGGCCGCCAAAGATCGCGAGCTGGTCGTCGTCTCGTCCGGCGCCGTGGCCCTGGGCGTCGAGCGGCTGGCGCTGCCGGCCCGCCCCAAGGACATCCGCGGCAAGCAAGCGGCAGCCGCCGTCGGACAGTCGCGGCTGATGCGCCTATACGACGACGCGCTGGGTCCGCAGGGTGTGACGGTGGCGCAGGTGCTGCTGACCCACGCCGACATCCAGTCGCGGACCCGCTACCTCAACGCCCGGCACGCCATCTTCAACCTGCTCTCCCATGGCGCGCTGCCGATCATCAACGAAAACGACACGGTCAGCGTCGAAGAGCTTAAGTTCGGCGACAACGACACGCTGGCCGGCATGGCCGTCGATCTGGTCGAAGCCGACCTGCTTGTCATCCTCACCGACATCGATGGCCTGTACACCGCCGACCCGCGCAAGGATCCCAGCGCCACCCGCATCCCCGAGGTGTTCGGCATCGACGCCGCCACGCTGGCCCTGGCTGGCGACTCGATCTCTGGCGTCGGCACCGGCGGCATGGCTTCCAAGCTGCGGGCCGCCAGTCGGGCCGGCGAGTCGGGCGTGCCAACCCTGATCGCACCGGGCAAGCAGCTCGGCGTGCTCGACGCGGCGCTCGCTGGTGAGGAGCTCGGCACCTTCGTCCACGGCCCCGCCCAGCCGGAGGCCGGTCGCCGCAAGCGCTGGCTGCTGCGCGATCTGCGCCCCACCGGCGAGCTGCGCATCGACGACGGCGCGGCCCGTGCCCTGCGCGATCGCGGCAAGAGCCTGCTGCCCTCGGGCATCCGCGAGGTCCAGGGCACCTTCGAGGCCGGCGAGCCGGTGGCCATCGTCACCCTGTCGGGCGAGCTAGTGG
Organism: uncultured Myxococcales bacterium; assembly: GCA_964628555.1. GTDB lineage: Bacteria > Myxococcota_A > Polyangia > Palsa-1104 > JAEUJZ01 > JAEUJZ01. Next base: position 1,263 of record CAZVMD010000050.1, read on the forward strand.
CCCGCGGCCTGCCCAGCTATGGCTCCGACGAGCTTCGCCGCCTGCTGGGAGCTCGCACCTCCGACATCGCGACGCGCCTGGGCTACAAGACCGCCGACGAGGCGGTGCACCGCGACGATCTGGTGCTCAGCCGCAGTCCCAGCCCCCTGCCTGCTCAGGTGAGCTCGACATGACCCTCCTCCCCGTCGCTGAATCGCCGACCGAGGCGCTGCCCGCGCTGGCCCGGCGCCTGGCCCAGGCCGCCAAGCTTGCCGCCCGTCCGCTGGCCAGCGCCGAGACGGCGCAGAAAGACGCTGCGCTGTCGCACCTGGCCGCGCTGCTGGTCGATCCGGCTGAGCAGCGCCGCATCCTCGACGCCAATCAGCAGGACCTGGCCGCCGGGCAGCAAGCCGGGCTGTCGGCCGCTCTGCTCGATCGTCTGCGCCTCGATCCGGCGCGCCTAAACAGCCTGTCAGCGGCGGTGCGCGAGATCGTCGCGCTGCCCGATCCGGTCGGCGAGGTGGTGCAGCGCTTCACCCGTCCGCGCGGCTTCACCGTCGAGCGGCGGCGCATCCCGCTCGGCTTGCTGCTCTTGATCTACGAGGCCCGACCCAACGTGACCATCGATGCCGCAGCGCTGGCCATCAAGAGCGGCAACGCCGTGCTGCTGCGCGGTGGCAAGGAGGCTCGGCACAGCAACCGGGCGCTGGCTGCGCTGGTCCAGACCGCGCTCACTGCCCACGGCCTGCCCGCCGAGGCGGCGCTGTTCGTCGACAACCCCGACCGCGGCCTGATGCTGGCGCTCTTGCAGCAGAGCGAGCTTATCGACCTGTGCATCCCGCGCGGTGGCGAGGCGCTGATCCGCTTCGTCGTCGAGCACGCCCGCGTCCCGGTGGTGCAGCACTACCAGGGTGTCTGCCACATGTACGTCGCGGCCGACGCCGATCTCGACATGGCGGTGGCGCTGATCGAAAACGCCAAGTGCTCGCGCCCCGGCGTCTGCAATGCGCTGGAGTGTCTGCTCGTGCACGAGGCGATCGCGCCGACGCTGCTGCCGGCCCTTGCGGCCCGCCTTGCCCAGCACGGCGTCGAGCTTCGCCTGCCACCTGCCGCTCAGGCCCTGCTGCCGACCCCGCTGCCGACGGGCCTGCGCCTGCGGCCGCTGGCGCCCGACGACTACGGCCGCGAGTTCCTCGATCAGATCCTCGCTCTGCGCATCGTCCCGTCGCTTCATGCCGCGCTCGCGCACATCGCCGACTATGGCTCGCTGCACAGCGAGGTCATCGTCACCGCCGACCCACAGGCCGCCGCCCGCTTCCAGCGCGAGGTCTGCGCCAGCTTCGTCGGCTGGAACGTCTCGACCCGCTTCAACGACGGCGGCGAGCTAGGCCTGGGCGCCGAGGTCGGCATCTCGACGAGCAAGCTGCACGCCTTCGGCCCGATGGGCCTGCGCGAGCTCTGCACCACCAAGTTCGTCGTCAGCGGCAGCGGCCAGATCCGCAGCTAAGCGCCGACGACGATCCCCGCCCAGCGACCGGCTTACTTTTTAATATAAAAACGGAAATAGCTGCACTCGCGGACGACTTCCTGGTAATAGCGGGTATTGGCATATTGTTCCTGCAAGCGCTTAAAGTATATCGGCGAGTGTGTCTGCACACTCGGGTCTGAGACCGGCTTTCCACGCCGCTCTTGTTCGGCAAAATAGCGGTTCTGTTCGGTCTTGGCTGCCATAAAGCAGGCCATGGCCTGCACCTCCCGATCGGGAGACCGCGTCATCGCCTGCTTATAGTATTTTTCCGCCAGCTGGGTCTGTACCGTTAGAGGGCTACGGTTGGGGAAATTATACTGTGCTGTGTGATAGATTAGCCGGCCGTTGCCATAATAGCTCATGTTGTAAAAGGCATTTCCCATGAGCAAGCTAGCCTGGGCGCCGGCGGCTCCGGGCTGCTCGGCTTGACTGGCCAGGTCGAGCAGCCGATTGACAAACGATAGGCGGGTATATTTCACGCGCTTGGGATCCGCGATATCGCAGTCTATGCAGTCCGCCAGGCGGGCGGAAAACGGATCCGCTTCCAGCTGCAGTCCCGCCGCTTCGCCCCCGGCTTGCTGAAAGCGATCCGCGGCTGACCTGATCCTACCCGCATATAGGTCGTTAATCGCTTCCAGCTCTAAGAGCTGCTTTTGTCCATATCGCTGGCTGTGATTACGCGCCAAAAACTCATCAAACGGCGACTTGCCAGGCTTGCTGAGAAACTCGCGCAGGCCGGCCAGGCGCTGGTTGCTGCGGTAAAGCTCGGCATCCGGGCGATCGCGCAGCAGCAGGGCGCGGAAGTCATCCTTGGCCGCGCGATAGCGCTTGCTCAGCGTGTCGAGGGCGTAGTGGTTCAGATCGGCGGCTCGACTGTTCTTGCTCTGGGCCAGCCAGGTCAGCTCACTGGCCAGGAAGGGCTCCAGGGTCGGGTCGACGGCCTTGACGCCATGCAGGCGGGCCAGAAGCCGCGTCATGCGTAGCTGCTCCGCGACCGCCGCGTCGCCACCCCCCCCTTTTTCTGCCAATTCGAGATAGGTTGCGGCTGACTTGCTGTCGCCGATTAGCGCATAAAGATGGGCTACCGCGGCATACCAGAGATAGGGTTTATATGCCTTCTGAGTATCGGCTATGCGTTTTAGTATCGCCAGCCGCTTCTTGCCCACCACTTCGGCATCTGGACGATAGGGCTGATTTTCATATTGGCGAGCGGTGCGATATTCCGCCAGATCGCGCTCTGCCTTATTGACCTCGCGCACCAACAAGAGCGGCAGCAGGTCCGAGCCCGGCACCAGGGCAAACATCTTTTCCAGGGCTCCCAGGCCGTCCGCGGCAATGCCCAGAAGCTGCCACAGAACGAGCTTATCCTGGTCGGTCTTGGCCAGCTTTAGCGTGGCTTTCCAGTCGGAATCTTCCTTGGGGTTAAACGAAAGATAGGAAGATCGCTTTAATGGTGGACTATGCCCAAACACTTGCGAATACAAATAGTTCGCCTGGTCAAGCTTGCCGTTGCGACGCAAGGCACCCGCGGCAATATCGATAAATCGATATTTAATCGTTGAATCGGTCTTAAATGTTGCGATATTGGCGGCATAGTATTTTTCCGCCTCACTGTGCTGCCCGGTATAGAACATCAGCCGCAGGCGCTGAAAGCGATAGCGCTCTTGCAGGAAGGGATCGCTGATCCCGGCTAGCTGCGCCGCACCGCCGGACAGCAGCTTGCCGGCGACCAAGGCGTCCTCGCTGCTGAGGGTGGCCATCTTCTCGCTGTCCCAGGCCGCGTCGCTCAGTCGGCGGGTGGTGATGGGCTCGCAGCGCTTGGCGAAGCCCAGGTAATACAGCGACTGCATCACCCGCTTGCGGTCGCCCACCGCCTCCAGCTGGGGACGCAGCGCGCTGGCCTCTTTGCTAAGCGTGGCGCGCCGACCTTCCAGCGCCCAGATCAGCTTGTCGAGGTCGGCGAGCTTCATCTTGTACAGCAGGAACCCCAGGCTGTCGTCGGAGACCCGGCCGCCCAGATAGGCCGACCACTCCTTGGCATTGGCCAGCTCGATGGCGTCAAACTTCGTCTCGCTGTCGTGCAAGGCCGGCGGATACCAGATGTGAAAGCTCAGAAAGAAGGGCCGCTCGGCGGGGCGGTCGATAATCTCCGGCGCAAAGAACGAGTGAAAGTCGTCGAGGTCGACGCCCCCCGTCGCCGAGACCGGCTCGGCCGGCAAGCACAGCAGCGCGGCTAGCAGCGCGGCAAAGAGGCGACCAGCCCGCCGCGACGAGCGCGGACCGGCCGAGGGGAGCTTAGTGAAAGACAGCGAGGATGTTCCGCAGATCCGAGGTGACATAGTGGCGCAGGTTCCTCTCGTCGAGGTCGAAGAAGGCAACGGTGCCGAAGGGCTTCCGCGAGCCGGCGCCACGGACCGCCGTCAGCGCGGCCTGCAGCGTCGTGTCGGGCGTGGTCTGCTCGATGCGTAGCTCGTCGCCTTCGATGAAGTAGTGGCTGCGCAGAAAGACGCCGCGCGCGGCCTGGTAGCGGCCGGGGCTGAGCCGGACAAAGGCGCCGACTGCCTCGATGTCTGCGGCATCGAGCTTCTCGATCACACCGACGACATTGCCGTCGCGGGCGTGAACGGCCCAAGAAAACAGCGGCAGCGACAGATCGAGCGGCAGCGCGTAGCTCGCGATGTAGCCGGCATAGCGCTGCGCGTCTTGCGTGTTGTAGATCGAGCTGCGCGCCGCGTCGGCGAACAGCGGCCCGAAGTTGTAGAACATCAGCATGCCGCGATCGACGGGCGGCACGCCGGTCCGCGCCGCGTACTTGATCTGGTGCAGGCGCAGCGTGGCCGATAGGAGCTGGCCCCGCCCATGCAGGGTCTTTTGCAGCAGCGCCAGAAAGTGAAAGTAGCGCGCCCGCGTGGCCTCGGACCAGTCGCAGTCAAGCTGCACTTCGTGCGGAGTGATGCCCTGGGCCGCGGTGCTGGCGGTGATCTTGCGCAGCACCCGCTCGGCCAGCGTGGGGACCTCGGCCACCGGCGTGCGCAGGAAGACCTGGTTGGTGATGAACACCACCGGCACGATGTCCAGCCCGGCCGGCAGCGGAGCGGCAAACGAAAGCGGCGCCACCGGCTGCGCCGCCGGCAGCGTCGCATCCCAGTCGACATCAAACAGCCGCAGGTACAGACGGCCGATGCCCAGCTCTCGCAGCGTCGCGGTCGGAGCCGAGCTAGCCAGCCACTGCGTCTTCCAAAAATAGAACGCGCGCAGCGGCGCAGCCGACGGAGCCCGCGGCAGCGCCAGTCGCGAGCGCAAGAACCAGCCGGCAGCGACGAGCCCGACGCAGAAGCAGGCCAGCCCCAGGACCGCCCGGGGTCCGATGCGAGCCCCAGCCTCTTTGCGCAGCGACAGCACCGCGCGCCATCGTCCCGGCCCAGCCGCCCCTCGTCAAACTTTCTCCCGGCCGCGCCGCCCGGGGCCAGTCGAGCACCGCTGCGCCCAATCCAGGCCAGCCCCCGAGGCCCCTGACATGGGCCAAAATTTTCCCCACTATCGCCTGGACATCGTAGATCCTAGGAAGTTGGGGGAGTCAGCCTGCGCCAGCTCAGGCGTGCGCGTCGCTGGCCGTTCCTCACAGCGGAACAGGGGACTCATGGTCGCGGTCGGCAAGCGTATCGGCAACTATCGCGTTCTGCGCAAGCTCGGGCAGGGCGGGATGGGGGCTGTCTACGAAGCCATCCAAGAGGAGATCGGCCGACGCGCAGCGATCAAGGTCCTGCTGCCTGAGTTCGCCAAAGACACGGTCAGCATCCAGCGCTTTTTCAACGAAGCGCGGGCCGTCAACATCATCCACCACCCCGGCCTGGTCGGCGTCTTTGAGTCCGGCCGCCTCGACGACGGCGCCGCCTTCATCGTCATGGAGTATCTTGACGGAGAGCTGCTGCGAGCACGCCTGACCCGGCTCGGCGCACTTGAGCAGCTTACCGCCCTGAATCTCGGCCGCCAGATCGCCTCCGCCCTCGCGGCGGCCCACCAAAAGGGCATCATCCACCGCGATCTGAAGCCCGACAACGTCATGGTCATCGCCGATCCCGAGACGGTCGATGGCGAGCGGGTCAAAATCTTCGACTTTGGCTTGGCCAAGCTGCGATCGAGCAGCCTGCCGCCCGATGCGGTGGCGAACCGCGAGTTCCGCACCCAGAGCGGCATGGTGCTGGGCACGCCCACGCACATGGCGCCTGAGCAGTGCCGCGGCGCTTCGACGGTCGATGGCAAGGCCGATGTCTATTCGCTCGGCGTGATCCTCTTTGAGATGCTGGTGGGTCACCCACCCTTCGTCGGCCAGAGCGTCGGTGAGCTGATCAGCATGCACCTACGCGACAAGCCGCCGAGCCTGCGCAAGCTCGACCGCACCATTCCCCCGGGGCTGGCCGATCTGGTGGCCGCGATGCTGGCCAAGGAACCCACGCAGCGGCCCGACATGATCGCGGTGGTGCAGCAGCTAGAGTCGCTGGGCGCCCACCGCACCCGCCGCGTCCCTGCTTTGAAGATCGAGGTTGAGCCAGAGACCCCGTCGCTGGGCTTCGCAGACACGCGGCATGGTCAGCCCGAGCCGAACGTGCCGTCGCAGGCGACCGGGCAGCCGGAGCGACGCCTGGGGAACCATCAGTATGCGCTGGCCCTGGCCCTGGCTACGCTGCTCGTCGCGGGTAGCGCGCTGCTCCTGTTCGCTGACGTCTGGCCCAGCGAGTCCCCGGCGCAAGCGCGTCCGACGGTGACCTGGATGATCGACAGTGAACCGCAGGGGGCACAGCTCGCCCAGCTCGGCGACCAGAAGGTGCTGGGCACGACCCCCTGGTATCGCCGGGAAGCGGCCAAGGACGGCTCGCTGCGGCTACTGCTCAAACTTCCCGGATATCGGGATAGCACGGTGATTGTCAATTTATCGGAGAACAGCAATCAAAAGGTTGTGCTAGAGAAGCTCCGCGAGCCCGAGCCGGCTACGCCTGCACTGCTCGCCGCGCCAACCCAGACAGCCGGGTCAGCGGCTGGCCCCGTCGCCAGTGCGCCGACGCGGCCCGGCCCCGCCCCCAGCGTCGAGAAGCGCTGGCAGGTCGGAAGCCGCCCCGAAGGGGCTCTCGTAGTCCGGGTCAGCGACGGGAAGATTCTGGGCAAGACGCCCTGGGCGCACTCCCAGCTGCCCAGCAGCGAGATCCTGCGGCTCAGCCTGCAGCTACCGGGCTATCAGCCGATGCCGGTGCTGCTGGACCTCAGCGAGAGCAGCCAGCAGACCATGACCCTGCAGCGGACGCCGCCAGCGACCCGCCCCCTGCCTGGACGCGCGCCGACCTCTCGATCCCCCACTCGGAACTCGATGATTCCGTATGAGAAATAGCCTCCTTGCCTTCCTCATTGGGCTGCAATGCCTATTTGCAGGCACCGGTGCGACACCCGCCTTTGCCAAGACCGATCGCTGTCTGGCCAGCCCCCGCTGTCGCCGGCATATCGAGCAAGCCAGGATGCTCTCTAGCATTGGGCTGGCGTCACTGGCGATCGACGAATACCAAGCCGCATACAATATCAAGTCCTCACCTTGGATTATTTATAATATCGCCCGTCTGCTCGACAAATTAAGCCGGCCAGCCGAGGCGGTCTATTATTATAAAAAATACATTCATGAAGCCGGCAATGAATCAACAGTGCAGTATGATGCCGCGACGCTCTACATTTCCCGCTATGAGCAGTGGCGAAAGAGCGCCCCTAGGCGGCCGTTCGTAAGCCCCGCCGATCCGCTGGAGCCAGCCGCTTTCCCCGCCCCCACCGACGCAGCGGGGACGGCAATCACTCCGCCGCCGGTCCCCGGCCTAGCGCTCAGCTCGGCTGACCGGGCGAGCCCCCCGCCCAGCCCGGTCAACCGACCCTCGCGGCTAGGGCTATGGCTAGGCATTGCGACACTGAGCACCATGCTGCTAGCTGGTATCGTTAGTTCGATTGCAGTGGAAGCCCGGGCCAAGCCTGACCGTTCCAGCCCAACGCCTCTCCCGGATAACTGGGTCATCGTACATCCATTCCAATAAGGCGGCAGGAGGCGAGTCGATATCATGATTTTCCACAGAACTGCGGCGCTGTTTGTGGCCTTCATACTCGCAGCTTGCGGATCCTCAAGCATCGATCAGCTCTGGGTACTCGTAGATATCCCAGCATGGCCGCAGAAAGTGTTTCGTATCCGAGCGAATACCACGCTTGCGAGGCGCCCGGGGTTTGTCATTGAGGTGCAGCAGGGGACTCCGGGATTTGCCTTTACCATTCCGGCCGACCAGTCTGGCGATCTCGACATCACGGCCACCGGGCTGACGACGTTGGACTGTCCAGTGTCATCGGCTCACGTTCGTCGGTCGATCTCCGCCTCGACGCAGTTTCCCATCACCGAAGCGCTGCGCCTGAGCCCCACCTATCCCCTCGAACAAAAGCCGAGCAGCCCGCAGTCTAAGCTGCGCTGCAGCGCCTGGGTCAGCCTATCTCCGGCTCGGACCGACCTGGTGACCATCTATGATATCTGGGGCAGTGACGATACACACATTTGGCTGGCAGGAAATGTTCGCAGAACCCAGACTGATACTCCTATTGGGATCCTGTACTACTGGAATGGCAAGTCGCTCACCGAAGCTCTCAGGCTGCCGGATACTTTTGCGATCTATTCTCTTCTGGGGGTTCAGTCCGATCAGATCTTAATGGCTACCGATCTAGGCATAATGAGGTGGGATGGCCAAGCAGCACTTCTGACGTTATCGCCATCAAACAGAATCATATCAATATGGGGCAAGGACAAGAATATTTATTGGGCAGCCACGCCAAATAATGTCTATTTTTGGAACGGCACGGCCTGGAAGAATCACAATTTGCCGGAATTTACCAAAATATATACTTCGCATATCCGGAAAATTTGGGGATACGACCCTGATAATATCTGGTTAATTAGCAATTCTTATCAGACTTTCCATTGGAATGGGACCGTGTGGGAGAGCCAGTGTGGCGGCGCGTATGGAGCGGCGGCGATGTGGGGAACGGCGGGCGGGCCGCTTTGGCAGGCCGGCAGCATCGGCTTCTCCCAGTGGGATGGCGTCAGCTGGGCCGCCAAAGGCAGCGTGGCGGGTTTCACCCCAACGGCCATGATTGGCTTTGATGATAATAATCTAATTGCGGTCGGATTCGACAGTTGGAGCCCCAGCAGTGGCGTCGTGATGGGGAAGACGGTTATTTGGGACGGCAGCGCGTGGCGTGACACATTTCTGAATACCGAGTCTGGACTTATGGCTATTTGGGCCAGCGACCCAGATCATATTTATGCTGCTGACGCCAAGGCGCGACTCCTGCGCTGTGTCGCCATAAGCCAATAAGCGGCGGGCCCGCCGCTCTACTTGGCGCAGAACAGCGAGCGGAGGTTTTGTAGGTCGTTGAGGCTGGCGAGGAGGACGAGGACGAGGCCGGGCTCGAGGATGAGGTCGGCGGTGGGGTTGTAGATGAAGGTCTTTTCGCCGGGGCGCTTGGCGGCGACGACCAGGGCCTTGCCCTTGCTGCGCAGGTTGGCCTGGGCCAGGGTCTTCTCAGCCACGTCGGAGCCGGGCTCGACTTCGATCTCTTCGAAGCGGTGATGGGCGCTGCGGTCGCGCATCATGCTGTCGAGGAAGGTGACGACGTTGGGCCGCACCAGCTCGGAGACCAGGCGCAGGCCACCGACGGCGGTGGGGTTGACGGTGTTGTTGGCGCCGGCGATGACCATCTTGCGTCGGCTGGTCTCGTCGAGGACCTTGCTGATGATGCGCAGGTGGCGGTTCATCGAGCGGGCGGTCAGGGTGACAAAGACGTTGTCCTTGTCATCGGTCAGGCAGGCGATAAGGCCCGAGGCGTGCTCGATGCCGGCCTGCTTGAGCACCTCGTCCGACTCGGCCGAGCCGACGACGTAGGGGAACTCGCCGATCTCTTCGCACAGATGGCGCAGCTTGTTTTCGTCCTTGTCGATCCCGACCACGGATCGCCCGGTCCACATCAGCTCGCTGAGGCAGTGGGTGCCGGTGGTGCCGACGCCGCAGACGATGATGTGGTCTTTCAGCCCGGCAATAAGCTTCTCCATACGACGTCTCCGAAAGCGCTCGGTAAACAGACCCTCGACGATGAGGGCGGTGAAGTTTGAGATCACAAAGGCCGGGACGGCGATGCCAATCATCGCCAGCAGCATGGTGAAGGCCTCGGCGGCGTACAGGTTCTTAAGCTCTAGCCAGTCGCCATAGCCGATGGTGGTCAGCGTGATCACCACCATGAACAGGCAGTTCATCAGCGTCCAGTCGGGACGGTGATAGTACTTGCCCATCATCCAATAGATGATCGTGGCCAAAAGGGTCAGCACGCCCAGCAGCAGCCCGCCCCACTTCAAGAACCGGAACGGGTCAAAGCGTCGGTCCAGCGGACCGGCCGTGACCAGGATCGGTTGGGAGGTCGAGGAGTCGCTCACCGGCAGCGATTATATCGTGGCCGCTCGGCACGCTTCTTGAAATGAATCCGGCCATGGTCGGCGGAACATCGGGAAGCTAGCTGCTCACGCCCCGCCCGCCGGTCCCCTTGGAAACGACAGCCGGATCCGCCCGCGCTGTCACTGGCTACGCGATACGGAACTACGGAGGATTTTCATGCTCATCGAAGTTGTCGGCGACATCCTGCTCTCGAAGGCTCAGGCGATTGCCCATGGCGTGGCGCCGAATGACCACATGGATCGGGGCCTGGCCCTGGCGCTGCGTGAGCGCTGGCCGGCGATGGCGAAGGATTTTCGTCACTACTGTCACGTCCAGCACGCGCAGTCAGGCGGTGCCTGGACCTGGAAGAGCAGCGACGGGCTGTTCATCATCAGCCTGCTGACCCAGGAGCCAGCGGCGAACGACAGCGCCCACCCCGGTCGCGCCAAGCCGGAGCACGTCAACCACGCGCTGCGCCAGCTTGCGCAGATCATCGCCAAAGAGAAGATCCAGAGCCTGGCCTTGCCGCGCCTAGCGACGGGCTTGGGCGGGCTGGACTGGGGCAAGGTGCAGCCGCTGGTGCAGCAGCACCTGGGCGACTTGGCGATTCCGATCTTCTTGTACACGACCTATCACCCCGGCCAGGCAGCGGACGAGGCGCGCGCAGCCGGTGGCCAGGCGCGATCCCTGCGCTCGTAGCGACCCGCGCAAATCCCGCGTTGCGCTTGCGTTTGGCGCACACATTGCGCAGCAAGCCAGACCCAAGCGCGACGGAAGAAAGGACTCTTGTGATGAGCACCGCAAAATTTCACATCCTGGTCGGCATCGACTTTAGCGATAGCTCCAACGTGGCGATCCAGCACGCAGCGCGGATTGCGCAGGCGATGGGCGCCCGGCTGCACCTAGGCCACATCGCCAAGGGCGAGGGCTTCGTCGCCGACACCAACCTGGGCATGAACATCCCGGGCGACTTTCCCGAGGCCAAAGAGGCGCGGGCCAGCCTGCAGCGACTGCTGCTGCAGCTTGGCGCTGGCCTCGATGGCGAGGTACACGTGCGCCTGGGCAGCAATCCCCTGGTCGGTATGCTGTCGCTGATCAAAGACCTCAAGCCGGACTTCGTGGTGGTCGGTAGCCATGGCAAGGGCCTGTTGCAGCGAGCGCTGCTGGGCTCGGTCTCGAACCAGCTAGCGGCCCGCAGCCCGGTGCCGGTGATGATCATCCCGACGCCGGGCCGAGAAGAGCTCTTAAACCAGCCGGAGCCGCCCAAAGAGCCAGAGCTGCCATCGGTCGGACGAGCGGTAGTCGACAGCGCCGGCTCAAGCTCGGCCTTTGGCATCGGCAGCGTCGGTGGCGGCGACATCAACTATCGCTAGCACGCGGCGGTCGCTCGGCTCCTTCCGGGCAGGCCGGCGCGTGCAGCGGCCCACACACCAAAAGAGGGTTGCGGATGAGTGCTGTAGAGAATCCGTTTGCGCAGACCGTCGCGGACCTGATGGTCCGCGGAGTAGCGACGATCCACCCGGATGCGTCGCTGCAAGAGGCGGAGCACCGCCTAGAGGAGGCGGTCTATTCCTGCCTGGCGGTGGTCGACCTAGAGGGGCACCTGTGCGGCGTGGTCTCGCGCAGTGACATCCTGCGCATCGGTCGCCTGCGCGCCACCATGGCCGACGATCCGCAGCTGCTGAAGCTGCCGCAGCACACGCTGCGCAGCCACATGACCAAAGAGGTCGTGACCGCCGATCCCGGTATGAGCCTGCAGGCCGTGGCCACGGTCATGGTGCAGCACCACATCCACCGCGTGTTCGTCGTCGAGCACAACCGCCCCGTCGGAGTGGTCTCGACGCGGGATCTGATGCGAGCCATCGTGCAGGCGCGGGTCGCCGATCCGATCAAGCGCTGGATGTCGAGCCCGGTGATCACCATCCCGGCGCAGAGCAGCATCGGCGAAGCCGCCGACCTGCTGCAGGAAGCGCGCGTGCGTGGCCTGGTCGTCGAGGATCAGGAGTGGCCGGTGGGCCTGTTCACCCAGACCGAGGTCCTGCTGTCGGCCAAGCGCGAAGCGTCGACGCCGGTCGAGGAGGTGATGAGCTGCGCCCTGCTCTGCCTGCCGCTGAACATGCCGCTGTTCCGCGCCACCGCGCTGGCCCTGGAGACGCGCGCCCGGCGCATCCTGGCCACTGCCCAGCGCGAGATTCACGGCATCCTGTCCGGCCTGGACATGGCCCGCGTCGTCGCCGCCTCGCCGGGTCCCTAGCCCAAATAACTGAGGAATCTAGCCCCGCTCGGAAAATAAGCACAATAAAATTTATGTCGTTTTATTATGCTCTTTCCAGACCGATGACTGATTCCTTTTATTACGCAGCCTTCCTTGCCAATTAATCTTGCTAGTTCCTCGCCGACAGGGGCCGTAATCTGCCAGTCGCGGCGGGGGTCAGCGGGGCTAAGCTTGGCCGCGCTCCTATGGTGGCGGTAGCGGCTGAAACAGCGACGGGGCGTCGGGGTCACTGCCGCGCGCGGCCGGGTCGGCACGCCGCAGGTCTTGCACGATCCGTCCGTCGACCAGGCGGATGATGCGATCGCAGCGGCCGGCCAGTCGCTCGTCGTGGGTGACGATCAGGAAGGTAGTCGAGTGCTCGCGGTTGAGGCGGCGCAGCAGCGTAAAGATGCCGTCGGCGGTCTGGGTATCGAGGTTGCCGGTGGGCTCGTCGGCCAGGATGAGCGGCGGGTTTTGACACAGGGCGCGCGCGATGGCCACGCGCTGCGCTTCACCGCCCGACAGGTCGCTGGCGCGGTTGTGGATCCGCTCGCTCAGCCCCACCCCGTGCAGGAGCTTCTCGGCCCGCTCGCGCAGCGCCGCATCGGCCGTGCCGCGATCGCCCCAGGCCGGAATCATCACGTTTTCAAGAGCGGTAAACGCCGGCAGCAGATGATGAAACTGGAACACAAAGCCCAGGGTCCGGCTACGCGAGCGGGTCAGCGCGTCGTCGTCGAGGTGGGTCATCGGCTGGCCGCCGAGCAGCACCTCGCCGCTGCTCGGCCGATCGAGCAGGCCCATGATGTTGAGCATCGTGCTCTTGCCCGATCCCGACGGACCAATCAGCGCCGTGAACTCGCCGTGCTGGATGACAAGGTCGATGCCATGCAGGACCCGCGTCTTGCGCTTGCTGCCAAACTCGCGCATGACGCTCTTTAGCTGCAGCACCGGCGATTTGGCGACGGGATCAGCCATAGCGAATCACCTCGGCCGGATCGAGCCGGGCGGCCCGACGGGCGGGCGCAACCGCCGCCAAGAACCCGACCAGCGTCGCCAGGATCGTCGGCCCAATGAACAAGAGCGGCGTCAGCTCAATGGGAAACATTGGCGAGCCGTCCTGGCTGCGAAACAGGCGCACGAACAGCCGCGCCAGCAGCAGGCCCAGCCCCGAGCCCAGGATCGAGCCAACGAAGCCGACCAGCCCGCCCTGAATCAGAAAGATGCGCAGGATGCGCGAGCGCGAGGTGCCGACGGCGCGCATCACGCCAATCTCGCGCGACTTCTGCACCACGCTGACGATAAGCACGCTGGCGATGCCGAGGGCGACGGTCAGCGTGATGAAAAACAGGATGACGTTCTTCGAGCTCTCCTGCGACTGCAGGGCGACGAGGAGCTGGGGATTGGTCTTGGTCCAGCTGTCGGCGACCAGGCGGCTACGACGGGCGACTTCGGCGGCGATGCCCTCGGCAGCAAACACATCCTGCACCCGAAGCTCGATGCTAGAGACGCCCCCGGCCAGATCGAACAGCGTCTGCGCCGAGCGCAGCGGCACGAACAGCAGCCGCTCGTTGATGTCTTTGCTGCCCAGGTCAAACAGCCCGGCCACGGTGAAGACATCGGCGCGACCGCTGCCGGTGACGACGCGGATCTTGTCGCCCAAAGTGACGCCGAAGTCGCGGGCCAGCTCGACGCCCAGCAGGGCTTCGGCACCGACGATCTGGTGGCGGCCTGAGGCGGTCTTTTCGGCCAGGCCGATGATGCGGCTGTAGCTGTCGGGCTCGATGCCGCGCAGCGACACCGACTTGCTGGCGGCGCCGCGCACCACGAAGGCCGCGCCGAACACGACGGGCGAGACAGCCACCACGCCAGGCAGGCGGCTGACGTCGCTGATCACCTCGCGAAAGCCGGCGATCGACTGCAGGCGCTGCGAGGGCTTTTCGACGCGGGCGGCCAGCAGCTGACCAGCCTGCTCTTCGATCACCAGGCGCGCTTCTAGGTCCGGCGGATGCACGATGACATGGGCCTGCGAGCCAAGCGTCTTGCCGATCAGGCTGGTCTGCAGTCCGCCGATCAGCGCCGAGAGGAACACCACCACTGCGATGCCGATCGATACCGCGCCGAGGATCAGCGCCGTCTGCAGCTTGCCTTCGCGCAGGTAGCGCAGGGCGACAAACCAGTCGAAGGGCACGGCCTAGCCTCCCCCGGCGCGGCTCGGGGCCAGAGCCGGACGGGCGCGCACCCGCTGACCGCTGACCAGCGGCGTGCCATTGGGAATCACCACGGCCTCCCCGGCTGCGACGCCGCGCAGCACTTCGATCTGCCCCTCGGCGCGCAGGCCCAGCTCGACTGAGCGCCGCTCGATGCGCGAGCCCTGCAGCACGAACAGCCAGGGCTTGGCTGCTGCCAGATCCAGCACCGCCTCCTTGGGAATCACCAGCGCGGCGGGATGTCGCCCGACCTCGATGTTGACCGAGACCGTCATGTCCGGCCGCAGAAACTCCGGCGGGGCCGGCACATCGAAGCGCACCTCGACGGTGCCCCGCTGCGGATCGATCGACGGTGCGATAAACGAAACACTGGCCGCAAAGGGCCGCTTGGGAAAGGCATCCGCCGAGGCCTGGGCGGGCTGACCAAGTCGCAGCTCAGCCAGGTTCTTCTCGTCGGGCTGCACGCTGAGCTGGGTCTTGCCATCCCGGGCCAGGACCAGCATGGCGCGACCCGGCTGAATCAGCTCCCCTGGCTCGACTGAGCGGGTCAGCACCACCGCCGCTGTCGCCGCCGTGATGCGAGTCTCGCCGAGCCGCACCTCGGCCTGGGCGACGCTGGCCGCCGCCTGGGCGTGGGCAGCCACGGCCAGCGCGTGATCCGCCCCTCGCGGCGCCGAGCCCGCCGCCTGCTTTTCGGTCGCATCGTGCTGGCTCTGCGCGACATCCAGGGCCCGCTTCGCTTCGTCAAGCTGGGCCGGCGTGGCGCTGCCTTTGCGCAGCAGCGCGAGCTGCCGCTCGTAGCTCAGTCGGGCCAGCTCTAGGTTGGCATCGGCCTGCTTGTGCGCCTCGCGCGCCACCGGCGCCGTGATGTGCTTGAGCTGGCTCAGCCGGGCCCGCGCCTGCTTCAGGCCCGCCTTGGCCAACAGCAGCCCGGCTCGCGCCTCGGCGTCGTCTAGCTGCACCAGCAGGTCGCCTGGCTTGACGTGATCGCCTTCCTTTACCGCGACCTGGGTCACCACACCGGGCACCAGGCTGCCGATGTTGACGCGAGCCGGGGGCAGCACCCGCCCACTGACGATCACCGTCTGCACGATCTCGCGCTGCTGCACCTGCGCCACCGTCACCCGCGGCCCCAGTGCGCGGCTCCCCACGATGACCAGAAGGCCAGTCCCGACCAGCAGACCGACGAGGACCCAGGTTCGCGTTCGCTTGCTCAAGACTCGTTCTCCGTTCGCTCTTTGGGGACCTACGATCCCGACCTGGCGGGCTGGTCCTGCCCGACTTGACTGGCCTCTCCGCTCCACTCCCCGTCGCGCGCGGCCTTCCATGAGTATCACGTCGGCTGGAATCAGGGCTAGGTCGGACGGCCGACCACAATAGCGGTGAAGGGGACGCGCCTATGGGCAGGGGGGCAAATCCCAAAGGGCGGTCACCATCGGGACTGCCTTAGCGCTGCCGCCCCGGTGTTCCTGGCGCCGCCGCGGTGGGAGCATGTGCTAGAAGTGGTCTTCTGCACATGAAAGCCATCATCTATCGAAGCTATGGCGGTCCCGAGAAGCTGGAGCTTGCCGAGCGCCCCGAGCCCAAGCCGGGGCCAGGACAGCTGCTGATTCGCGTCCGCAGCAGCAGCGTCAATCCCATCGACTGGAAGCGGGCCAGCGGCCTGATGCGGCTGATAAGTCCAGTGCCGATGCCGGGCACGCCAGGCTACGACATCGCCGGCGAGGTGGCGGCGCTGGGCGAGGGGGTGACCAGCTTTTCCGTCGGTCAGAGGGTGCATGCCCGCATCGGCGAAAAGACCGGCGGGGGCTATGCCGAGCTGGCGCTGGCCGGGGTCGCCGTGACCACGGCCATGCCCGCGGGGATGGACTTCGCCGAGGCGGCTGGCCTGCCCCTGGCCGGCATGACGGCGCTGCAGGGGCTGCATGACTACTGCCGCCTGCCGCTGCAGGGTGCCAAGGAGCGCGTCCTTATCATCGGTGCCTCAGGCGGAGTCGGCCACCTGGCGCTGCAGATCGCCAAGTCCACCGGCGCCGAGGTCGTCGCCGTGTGTAGCTCGCGCAACGCCGAGCGGGTGCGCAGCCTGGGCGCCGACAGCGTCATCGAGTACGACAAGCCCGAGCCCTACCGCGACCAGGCGCCCTTCGACATTATCTATAACTGCGTATCGGGCGAGACCGGTCCCTGGCTGCCGCGCCTGCGTAAGTCAGGTCACTATGCCTCTTGCATGCCGGGGCCAGCGACGATATTAAGCACTATATCTAATGCTGTTACCAGCAAACAAGTTCACGCGGTTATGTTGAAACCGCGGGCCAGCGATCTCGCGATCCTCGACCGCCTCTATGTTGAAGGGAAGCTGCGTGTGCTCATCGACAGTCGCTTCCCCCTCGCCGATGCGAAGCAAGCCTGGGAGCGCTCGCTGAGCGGCCGCGCCGTCGGCAAGATCATCATCGACGTCGCTGCGGCCTAGCTGGGCGGGGGATCGCGAGGGCGGTGCGACGAGGCGCAGGAGGAGGGCCGCGGCAGGCTAGCGGGCGACCTTCTGCACCGAGTTGCCGCCGGCGTTGATCCAGTACAGGGTGGTGGCGTCAGCAGCGACGCAGAGCGGGAAGTTCTGGTTGATGGCGCGGGGAATGATAGGGCCACCGCCAATCGCGGTCTTTTGCACGGCCCCGCCGGCCGCCGTGGCGCGCGAGTTCGACCAGAAGACCTCGCCGCCGTTTACTGTCACGGCCCAGGGCGAGACCTGGGTGCTGGCCAGCGTCACCGTCGCCCCACCGGCCAGCGGCACCTGGCTGATGGTGCCCAGGGTCGAGTGCGCGTAGTACAGGTTGCTGCCATCGACCGCGATGCCACGCGTCCCCATCTGGCCGGCGGTGGTGACCTGGACCGGCGTGCCGCCCGCCAGTGGCACCTTGCGGATCGTGCCGTCGCCGAAGTTGCTCCAGTAGACGAAGTTGGCATCGACCGCGATGTCAAACGGCGTCGCCTGACCGCTGGCTAGCTGGGTCGGGTTGCCGCCGCAGCCAGCGATGGCGCACTTCATCACCGTGCCGTTGCCCGCCGGCTGCCGATTCACCCAGTAGACATGGGTAGCGTCGACGGCGATGGCATAGGGCTGGTTCTGCCCAGTGGCCAAGGTGGGCAGCGGCGCCTGACAGCCCGACAGCGGGCACTTTACGATCTGGCCACCGCCGAGCGTCGTGAAGTAGACGTTGCTGGCGTCGACGGCGATGCCGCGCGGGCTCATCAGGCCGGTGGCGATCTGCTTGGGCGAGCCGCCGGCCTTGGGCACGCTGTACACCGCACCGGGATTGAGGTTGGCCGTCGCCCAGTAGATGTTGCCGGCGTCGATGGTCAGGCAGGCCTGGTCGCTGCCGTTGCCGGGCGTGACGATCTGACAGGCGCCCTGGCTGCAGGTCCCGGCGCAGGTAAAGCCGCAGCTACCGCAGTTGGCGGCGTCGCTGGTGACGTCCTTTTCGCAACCATTGGCGGCATTGCCGTCGCAGTCACCGAAGCCAACGTTGCACTGATAGCCGCAGCTTCCAGCGACGCAGGCCGGCGTGCCGTTGGCTCCGGCTGGACAGGGATCGCAAGCATCGGCGGTGCCGCAGCCATGCGCCAGATCGCTGGTCACGCACATGCCTCCGCACATCTTGTTGCCGGTGCCGCAGCCGCCCGTCGGGTCGATCGGCATGCTGCCGGTGTTATCCGCTGAACAGCCCAGAGCCGAGAGCGCAAACAGAAGCGAAGCCAAGCTAAGCGTAGTCTTCATAAGGTCCTCCCCAAGCCGCGCCCACCGCGGCTTAGCTCCATCATCGCACAGGTAGGATGTCCGGCTGGCTGGCTGGCTCAGCCGCTTGCCCTACTCGCCCCCGACGGGCTGCCTTTCCGGTATCTTGGCTGGGCGGGGGCTGCCCGGCTGGACGAACCCTGCGCCGGCTGCACGGGCTAGGCGATGGGACGCAGCCAGCACCGGCCCCGCCATCTTGAAGGAGGAGTCCATGGCCCCACAGGTCCTCATCGTCGGCGCCGGCCCCGTCGGGCTGGCCCTGGCCAGCATGCTGGTGCGACAGGGAATCGCGGTGCGCATCATCGATCGTAGCGAGCACCCGACCATCTATTCCAAGGCCCAGGTCATCCACGCCCGCACGCTGGAAGTCCTGCACGACCTCGGCGTCGTTGCGCCGTTCCTAGCCGAGGGCCGACGCGTGCACGAGCTAGCGATGAGCCAGGCCGATGGCACGCCGATCACGCAGCTTGAATTCAAGATGCCGGGCGACGACACGCTGTATCCCTTTCTGCTCAATATCTCGCAGGCCGAGACCGAGAAGCACCTGCGCGACCACCTGGCCAAAGTCGGTGTGGCTCCCGAGTGGCAGGTCCGCCTGGAGCACTTCACGCAAGATGAGGCCGGCGTCGAGGCGGTCCTGGTCGATGGCGCCGGGCGCAGCGAGACGCTGCGAGTGCCCTACCTGGTGGGCTGCGATGGCGCGCACAGCACGGTGCGCAAGGCGCTGGGCCTGCAGTTTGCGGGCTCGACCTACGACTGGAAGATCACCCAGGCTGACCTGCGCGTCGATTTCGCCACGCCGCCCTCGCCGCATGCCATGGTGGGCTTTCTTGGGCCGCAGGGACCGACGATGTTTCTGCCGCTGCCGGGCGATAGCCGCTACCGCATGATGGTGTTCGATGTCGAAGAGGAGCCGACGCTAGAGTTCTTCCAGCGCGCCGCAGCAGAGCGCACGCCCCCCGGCACGCGCGTCTCGGATCCGCGCTGGATGGTGTCGTTCCGCATCAACTGCCGCATGGTCGACAAGTACCGTGTCGGCCGCGTCTTCGTCGCTGGGGACGCCGCGCACATCCACAGCCCGGCCGGTGGCCAGGGGATGAACACCGGCATCCAAGACGCCTGGAACCTGTCGTGGAAGCTCGGGCTGGCGCTGTCTGGTCACGCCTCCGAGGCGCTGCTCGACAGCTATCAGGCCGAGCGTCGCCCGGTCGCCGCCGCCGTGCTCGCGGCCACCGATCGCGCCACCCAGAGCATGTTCACCGTCGCCACGCTACAGAACGAGCTCTTGGTCGGGCTGCGCAATCAGGTCATGGGCCTGGTCGGCAGCCTCGATGCGGTGCGCAGCACGGCCGGGCGCGCGATCTCTGAGCTGGAGATCAGCTACCCGCACAGCCCGCTGGTCGGCCAGCGTCGCGGCTCGCTGCTGCGCACCCGCGGACTCGGCGGCACCGACGAGAGCCCGCTTTTCAGCGAGTGGTTTGAGCTCGGGCGCGGTCCGCAGCCCGGCGAGCGCATCCCCAACCGACCGCTCTTGGGCATCAGCGGCGCCGAGCGCGTACACGACCTTCTGCGCGGCCCTGGCCATACCCTCTTGCTCTTTGATGGCCCGGTCGCCAGCGAGGCGGGCTACCACAACCTGCGCGCCATCTACGAGCAGGTCAGCGCGCGCTACGGTCACCATGTTCGCACGCTCATCGTCGTGCCCAGCGCGACGCCACCCGCCCTGCTGCCGCCGGCCGCCGTCCTCTTGGATCGCGAGCGTCAGCTGCACACCGCCTTCCACGCCGTCGCTGAGTGCCTGTACCTCGTCCGCCCCGACACCTACCTCGCCTTCCGCAGCATGCCGGCCGACGGCGAAGCGGTCCTGGCCCAGCTGCGCGCTATCTTCGCGGAATAGCGCTGCAATCCAGCGCGTCCAAGCGCAAAATAATCAATCAATATAAATAAGAGATATTCATTTTATGCCTGTCTCTTAATCTCTATTCGATCGCGGGATTGGTGACCGACGGGCAGGCGAAGACCTGGGGCTAGTTGGCTAGCTGACGGCGACGGCGCAGGCGCCAGATCAGGGCAGCGGCGAAGAAGAGCGGCGCGGTGAGACCTGCGGTGCCCGCCTGCGAGTGCGCGCCTAGCTGACAAGCGCAGCCGTTGGTCGAGATGGCGCCGCCGGTGCCATCGGGACCGCCGCCGCCGCCGGTATCGCTGGGCGGCGGGGGCTCGACGCAGAAGCCGCTTACGCACTGCGCCGTCGCGGTCAGGCAGCGCCCGTCGGGACAGGGCACCCCCTGGCAGAAGCTGACGTCGCCCGAGCTAGCGATGCCGGCTAGCTTGTCGAGGGTGGCCTCTAGCTCGGCCTGGTTGTTGGCAGCGTAGAACTTGAGCGTGCCGCTGGTGTTGGGCAGGCCGCCGGCCGTCGCAAAGCTGTTCAGCGACGCCTGCGCAGTGGCATTGGTGCCGACATCAAAGCCCACGACGTAGGTGGGGACCTTCTTGTTGTAAAGCTCGGTCAGGTACTGCACGGTCAGCGGGTCGGCGGTGGCGCGCCCGCCGTTGCAGTTGCTCGACTGAGCGCCGTCGGTGATCAGGACCACGAAGCTGCGTCGGTCGGTGCCATACAGCGCCGGATCCGCCGCCGCCTGCTTGATGCCTTCATCGATGTTGGTGACGCAGGGCGAGCCCGGCGTGTTGCTGGCCAAGAGCGTGCGCACCGCCTGCTCGTTGCCTGGCCCCGGCGACAGGTGAGCGGTCGTCTGCACGCACTTGGGCGCGACGACGCCCTTATCGGGAAACATGCCCAGCCCAAAGCGCAGCTTGCCCGCCTGCTTGGTGGTCAGGTTGTTGATGGCATCGACCGCAATCGCCCAGCGCGTCTTGCCCATGATCGAGTTCTGCGTCATCGAGCACGAGCGGTCGAGCACGATATGCAGGTTGGAGATGCAGTCCTGCGCGTAGCTTGGCGTCGTAACAAAGAGTCCGGCCAGCGCCACCGCCATGACCACGGAACGAGCAAAGCCAGAAGCCGTCTTCATCGTGTCCCCCCAAGTGAAGGTAAGTGGGTAGCGGGCTGGCCGGGCCCACGCCCCGCCTCTGCGGCAAGCCTGCCGGCGCCTGCCTTGGGGCCTGACCGAGCCGCCCGAAGCTCCACTTTACGATGGCGGGGAAGCCGCCGACCACCGGCAGCCGATTGTCCTGGCTCGACGAGGACATCGCCGCTCGGCCCATCCTCGGTCCGCTTTGGCATAATCAAAGCTCCGCGGCTGCTCGTTGCCGACAACAGAGGCGATGCGAGTTGTGCAGCCAGGCAGCGGTTGCTGCGCAATAAGGAGTACGAACATGAGTGCCTCGCCTGATTCTCAGCTGCCAGTCCCGATCGCGCGGACGATCGCGGTTCGTCTTGCGGCACCGCAAGGGGGCCTGCTCTCCCCGGCGGCGATCCCCGAGGAGCGGGTCGACGCGACGCGGTTTCTAGGCCAGGCGTTCCCTGGGCACCGGATCGCGCATCAGGCATCCCCAGCGCTCTTCGCACTGCCCGAGCATGAGGGGGGAATGGCGCCGCACAGCCTGTTCTTCCGAGCGCTGGCGCTGTGTTTTTCGCAGCACTACCCGCTCGCGCTGCGCCCCGAGGTGCTGGCCTATCTGATCAGTCACGAGGTCGCCGAGACGGTCAAGCGCCATCCCGCGACCTACCGCGCGCTGTACACCGCGAAGGACCGCGGCAAGACCGAGATCGCGGTGCGCGATGACTCGCTGGATCCAGCCCGCCCCTCCGACTGGGGGCGCGCGCTGGCTCAGTTTGAAGCTGAGCTACGGCCGGTCGTTCCGTCGGGGATCCTGGATGCGACGCTGCCCGAGCTTTCGACGCACACACCCGCCTCGCGGGTCGCGGCGCTGTGTGCCTTTATGGACGCAGCCAGTCCGTACTACCAGTACTCGGTGCTCACGCTGTGCGGCATTCCCAGCCTGCGCCTGCTCGGAACCTTGGCTGATTGGCAGCGGCTGCACGACTCGACGACGCGACTGGCGGCGCTCTTCCCGCAGCACCTCGGCTCCTATTTCCAGCACCTGTTGCCGGTCCTGGCCAAGCTGGCCGCGCAGGCCGATCCGTCCGTGCCCATCGACCACGACTTCTGGGCCTCGATCTATAAGCTGCACTCGGCCTCCGGGGGCGACACGGTGACCGGCTGGGCGACGGCGTTTGTGCGCTATCTAAAGCAGCCAAGCGGCGAGCTAGTGCCCAAGCCCGAGCGGCTGGCCGACTGGTCGCAGCACTTGGACGACGACGGGCTCGGCGCCGGCATCGGCCACGATCACTTCGCGCTGCACGTATCGAGCGTGCCCTTCCGCTGGAACTACCTCGGCCAGATCCTGCCCATGAAGCTGGTCGGCGGCATTCTGGCGCTCACTGACGAGGACGGCTTTGTGACGCCGGCTCTGTCGTACGCAGTGCTGCACGCGCCGAATTCGTGACGGGCGCACCGGTCCGCGGAATCGACCGCCGACCTGCGCAATCCCCCGCTATGCTTGCTCCTCATGACCACGCGATGGGCCCAGCTGGCGGCGGTGTTCTGTGTGCTCTCGGGGCTGTCGGGATACCTGCTGGCCGAGGGCTATATCGACCGGCTGCCCAGTCATCGCGGCTACTACCGCGTCGCGGTGGCCGACGCCGTCACGGTGCCGCCGCTCGCTCTGCCGCGGCATGCGGTGCTGGTCTTGATCGACGGCCTGCGGGCCGATCATGCGGTGCGCATGCACAGCGTCGAGCGCCTGCGGCAGGCTGGGCAGTGCCGGCTGACCGATGTCGGACCGCTGTCGGTGTCGCGCCCGGTGTACGCCGTCGTAGCGACGGGGATGGAGCAGGATCGGACCGGGGTGCGCAACAACGACTGCAGCCAGCGCCTGCCTGTCGAGTCGATCTTCCAGGTGGCCAAGCGAGCCGGTCGGCGCGTCTATGGCGTGAGCGAGCTGCCCTGGGTGCAGCAGCTATTTCCCGACGGCTTCGACGGCTTTGAGGTCATCCCACGCAGCCAGGATCACTTCACGCGCCGGGAGGCCGAGCTGGGTGACCTGTCGCTGTTCCTGCCGATCTATGTCGATGAGAGCGCGCACGACTTCGGCGCCGCTTCAGCCGCCTATCGCGAGTCGGTGGCGCGAGCCGATGCCGAGCTCTCTCGCCTGCTGTCGCGGATCGATCTGCAGCGCGACTTGGTGGTGCTGACCGCCGATCACGGACACAGCGATCGCGGCGGCCATGGCGCGCGCAGCCCAGAAGTGGCGCAGGTGCTGACCTGCTTTGCTGGCTTTGGCGTCCAGCGCCGCGACGCCGAGAAAGGCTCGTCGGCAGACGCCACAAGCCCAGCGCTGCTCAGCAGCCGCAGCATCGCCCCGGCCATGGCCGTGCTGTTGGGACTGCCCTTTCCCCAGCACATGCGAGCCGGGCAAGACGGGCTGGATGTGCTGCTTGAGATCGCCGATCCCACGACGCTAGGCCGCGACTATCTGGCCGATCGTCAGGCCGCCCTGGCCCGCTTTCGCACCCAGAACCGACAGGCCGTCGCGACCTGGCTCGGCCGCAGCGGCGAAGCCGACTGGAGCGAGCTCTACACACGGCAGGCGCAGCGGCAGCAGGCTCGCGGCCTGGCCGTGCTTGTGGCCTGCGGGCTCGCCTTGGGCTGGCTGTGCCGACGCCAGAGCTGGCAAATTATCGTCGAGCTCGTGGGCTTCGGCCTGCTGTCCTGCGCTGCGCTTATCGCGATCTGGATCGGGCTGCGCGGCAGCTTCGACTTCACCTCGATGAACGAGCGCGCCGACTTCATAAAGTGGGTGATCGTCGCTTCGCTGCTGGCACTCGCAGCCATGACCGCGCTGGGGCGGCTGCGACGGCGCAGCTGGCCAGACCTCGCGCTGGGCCTGCTGCTCTTGCTCGGCCTGCTCGACGCGGTGAACCTGGCGCACATCGCCGCTTTTGGCTGGCCGATGGGCTTTCCCCTGCCCAGTCCAAGGCTCCTGTTCGTGCCGTTTATTGCGGGCTCGTTTCAGGCCGTGGTCGCCGTCGCTGCACTGCTCTCGCTCGGCGCGGGCTGGCGCCGCCGACAAGCAGGCTCTGGCAGCCTGGCTGCGGCCCCCGTACCTACAGCTGCGAAGCCGTCCCCTTGAACGAATAGCTGGCCTTGACGAAGTCGGGGCGACAGGGAACCGCCTCGCTGAGATGAAACTCGAAGTCGCCTTCGAGCGTGATGTCCTGGTTCTTCGTCAGATAGATGCGGAGCTGCGGCTTGAAGGCCAGGCGCACATCGGGAATGTTGCCGGCCGCGCGACAGGCGCTGGGGACGTTGCGCAGCTTGATCATGCAGCGCGCCTCCGGATCGTCTTCCAGCGAGATGCCGTTGCGCGCGTTCTGCTTGCCCTTGAGGGTGCAGGTCTTCGACAGATCGATCTCCATGCTGTCGCCCTGGCGATAGACCGAGATGATTCCCATGTACTCGATCGGCACGATCTGGTTGGGCATGCCGGCCTCGGGCGCACGCAGCTCATAGAGCATGCTGTGCTGGCCCGCGTAGTCTCCCAAGAGCTCCTGGCCACTGCAGCCAAAGGCCGCCGCAGCGACGAAGCAGCTAGCTGCCAAAGCGCGCCCTAGGCGTCCTCGCCAAGCGCGCCTATCGGCCCGAGCCGACTCCGTCCAGGCGGCGGGCGCTGCGAATGACGGGCAATCCTTCACTTGTTCACACGACTGTTCACACGACATAAACACTCCTCCTGCAGGTCAATTGAGTCGCCAACAAGGCTGGCGAGCGGCGCACATACCATGGCCACCGGCTCGACGACAAGCGCGTTGACGCTCGCTGGCCCGTCGGCCTAAAGTCCCGCCCCGCGATTGCATCCGACGACAACGTGCTGCTCCCAGGAGGCCCGATTCCGATGTTGCGCAGATTCCTTCCGATTTCGCTGCTGTCCTTGACCCTCGGTACTCTTGCGGCCTGCGGCCATGCCGATGAGCCCGAGGTCCCCACCGCATCGACCCAGGGCGAGCTGGCGCTAGCCATGGACAGCGACGGCCGCTGGGACTGGGCTGACCGTCGCGCGGCCCGCCCCAACCTGCGGGCCCTGTGGGGCAGCAGCGCCAACGATGTCTGGGCGGTCGGCAATGACAGCGCCACCCTGCACTGGGACGGCACCGCCTGGCGTCGCATCGGCAATCCCGGCACCAGCGACATGCTGCAGGCGGTCTGGGGCACGGCTAGCAACAACGTCTACGCCGTCGGCGACAACGGGCTGGCTCTGCGCTGGAACGGCGCAGTCTGGCGCCGCCTAGACCTGCCCGTGCCCACCGGCGTCGGCCTCAACGACATCTGGGGCAGCGCCGCCAATGATCTGTGGGTCGTCGGCGACGACGGCATCATCCTGCGCTACAACGGCACAAGCTGGAGCGTCGTGCCGCTGACTCCCAGCAACTCGCTGTGGACGGTCTGGGGTTCTGCCGCCAACAACGTCTGGATCGCCGGCGACCTCGGCTTCATGCTGCGCTGGAACGGCACCGACCTAACCGAGTTTCCCAGCGGCGGCACCACGCTGTACACCCGGCTGCGCGGCGCCAACGGCAGCAAGATGTGGCTGCTCAACGACAACGGCACCATCTCAGCCTGGGATGGCATGAAGTGGGGCACCCCGACTCGCACCATGAGCAAAGACTACAGCGTCACCAACCTCTGGGTGGTCTCCGAGACGCAGATCTGGTCGCTCGCCCCCTCCAGCCCCTATCGAGCGTTTCGCTGGAACGGCACGACCGCTACCGAGTACACAAACGGCCAGGGCAATGCCATCTGGACCGTCGGAACCAGTGACGGCTGGGTGGTCGGCGACTACGCCAGGCTGGTACGGCTCAACGCAGCCACCAACAGCTTCGAAGATCGCTGGTAAGGCATGGCCGGCAGCGGCGAGCGATTAGATCAGCGCTTGGTCAGCCTGGGCCTGTGCCCGAGTCGCGAGCGGGCGCAGGCGTTGATCATGGCTGGCCAGGTCGAGGTCAATGGCCAGGTCCAGAGCAAGGCCGGGCTGCGCGTCGCTGAGGCGGCGGAGATTCGCCTGCGCGGCGAGGTCTTGCCCTACGTCTCGCGCGGCGGCCTCAAGCTCCAGCATGCGCTCGACTGCTTCGGCCTGCGGCCCGAGATCGTCGGCCGCGATGCGCTCGATGTCGGCGCCTCGACCGGCGGCTTCACCGACTGTCTGCTGCAGGCTGGCGCGGCCCGCGTCTGTGCCGTCGATGTCGGCTATGGTCAGCTGGCCTGGTCGCTGCGCTCGGACCCGCGGGTCACCGCGCTCGATCGCATCAACGCGCGCTATCTCGATCGCTCCAGCCTGCCGTTTGTGCCTCAGCTTGCCGTCTGCGATGTGTCGTTTATTTCCCAGACGCTGATCCTGCCCCGCCTGGTGGCCGCGGTGGGAGTCGGCCGGCGCCTGATCATCACGCTGGTCAAGCCGCAGTTCGAGGTCGGGCGCGGACAGGTCGGCAAAGGCGGCGTGGTGCGCGACCCGGCCTTGCACCAGCAGTGCATCGAGCGCTGCCTGGCCGCGGCCACTGCCTTGGGCTGCGCCCCCGTCGGTGTGACCACCTCGCCGATCGCCGGGCCGGCCGGCAATAGCGAGTTCCTGCTGGTCCTGCGCACCGCCTCTAGCGCAGCCACCCAAGCCACCGAGCCCGGCCTTGCGCCCCAGGCCGTCGCCGCGCAAGAGACTTGATTCGGCGACGATTTTCGCGATTATCTGGACCCGCAGTTCAGCCAAGTCAACACGCGGTCTCCCGCGAGCCCGGGGGCTCGGCCGAGACGACCGCCACACGCTAAGAACCCCAGGAACCCAAGGAGCCACGCCATGACCAAGCAGCTTGCAGGCACCAAGACCCACGACAACCTCAAGGCCGCCTTCGCCGGCGAGTCGCAGGCGAACCGTCGCTATCTGTACTTCGGAAAGATCGCCGACGTCGAAGGTCGCCCGGATGTGGCCGGCCTGTTTAAGGACACCGCGGATGGCGAGACCGGCCACGCGCACGGCCACCTCGACTACCTGAAGGCGGCGGGCGATCCGGCGACTGGCCTGCCGATCGGCTCGACGGAAAAGAACCTCAAGGCGGCGATCGCCGGCGAGACGCACGAGTACGAGACGATGTACCCCGGCATGGCCAAGGAGGCCCGCGACGACGGCTTCGCCGACATCGCCGAGTGGTTCGAGACGCTGGCCAAGGCCGAAAAGTCGCACGCCGGCCGCTTCAAGAAGGCCCTCGACTCGCTCGACTTCTAGACCCCAAGCCCTCGTCGTCCCCCTCCCCGCGGCCCGTCGCCGCTCCCCGTCTCGCCCCCCCGCGGCCCGCCGCTGCACAAAAAATATCTAAATAAGCCTAGGTATTCGGCGGGTTGTCCTGTACGGTCACGGCCTTCTCGACAAAGAAATCTCGCTCGCCGCACGCGGTGTTCGAGGTTGCGCCCCATCAACCGCTCGTAGCCTGAGTAGACAGCGAAGTTAGCCCTGCCGCGAAGATCCCCGCAGACTCCACCCCTTGACTGCATGCCGTCAGGTAAGCCGCACTTATTACGTCAGCATTGCTGCCGTATGCTAGCTGCGCCTAAACGCTTTGGTTCTGTGTTGCGCCGGCCCAGTCGCTACTTCGGATTCATGAATAACGCATGCCCGTATTCCCGGCGCCGCTGGGCGGAATAAGTCAGAAAAGAGGCCCCCATTCCTCGGGTAGATAAGGCCGTACAGGCAAAACGCGAACGAGAACGGCAGCGCCGCAACAAAGCGCAGCAGAAGCTGGAACGGCGAGAACAGCGCCGACAAGAAAAGGCATCCCCAGGCTCGGGAGAAGACGGCACTGAAGACGTCGATCCCGATCTGGTTGGCATCGTCCCCGGGCCACAGCCCGTGGCAGGCGAATAGGCCGCTAAACAGCGGCAGAGGCTTGACCGAAGCGGGCTCTCGCTATTGCGTGTGCCGCCCGGTCGAGGTATCACCCGCTATCGCAGCGGGTACAGGAGAGACACGTGGGTAAGAAGCTATACGTTGGTAATTTGGGATATCAAGTCAGCAATGCCGATCTGAGCGACCTGTTTGCTCAGTTCGGAGCGGTGAGCAGTGCGCAGATCATCGAGGATCGTGACACCGGCCGCAGCAAGGGCTTCGGCTTCGTCGAGATGAGCTCGGATCAGGAGGCCCAGGCCGCCATCGCCGGCCTCGACGGCCGTCAGCACGAAGGCCGCACCCTGGCCGTCAATGAGGCCCGTCCTCGTGAAGATCGCGGCGGCGGCGGTGGCTTTGGTGGCGGCGGTCGCCCGGGTGGCGGCGGTCGTCAGCGTCGCTTCTAAGACGCCACAGCCCGGCCCTGACCTGCGGCCAGCCTGCAGCCAGTCTGCAGCGTTGCCGCAGGTCAGCCGCTAGCTGGCAGGCGGCAGAGCACAAAGTGCACTGTCGCCTGTGACTGATGTTCAGGGTGGGATAGCGTCGCCAGGAAGCGCTGGCGAAAGGCTGGGAATTCGTCGCCGCACAGGCTCTGCAGTCCGCGCAGCCGGGATAGGCGACGCTCCCAGGCCGCCAGGGCGTCGGCTGACGCCGGTCCCTGGAAGCCAAATTCCCGATCCGCCAGGGTGCGCGCCAAGACCGGCTCCAGCCCCGCTTGCGTCACGTGCTCGACGAGCTTGTGGCCAAGCTGGAAGTCATACAGGCCGGCGGCGCGCGCCTCGGTGTAGTAGCGATCGATCAGTGCTCGGTCGGTCGCGGCCATCGGCGTGTGGCCGAAGATGTCATCTGCCTCGACGAGGGCCAGCCAGGCCCCCGGCTTGAGCAGCCGACTCCAGGCCCGCAGCCGCGATCCCAGCTTGGGAAAGTAGGCCGCGGTGAACGAACACCACAGCCCATCGGCTGGCGGCAGTGCGAGGCCAGCCAGCGCTGAGAGCTCAGCCTGGTGATAGGTGATGTTCGGCGTGGCGATGGAGCGAGCCTGCGCCAAGAGCTCTGGGCTGCCATCGATGGCGATTACCTGACTGGCTCGCCGAGCCAGATCGCGCGCCTGATCGCCGAGCCCACAGCCCAGATCCAAGACCGTCTGCCCTGAAGCGATCGGCAGCAGCGCATAGGCCGCGGCCCAGTCGCGCAGGCGATACTGCTGCGCGTATTCCTCGACGATAGAGAGAGGAGTGGACATGCGGATCGGTCCCAGCAGGAGCTAGCTGCGCAGATCGGCCGCAAGCGCAGCCAGCGTGGTCGGCGGCAGCTCGCAGCGCAGCGTCAAGCGAGGGTGCTCGATGCGCAGCGCTACCTGGACCGGCGCCGCGTCCTTCGCCCGTCGCTGACGCAGCTTCTCTGCCGCGGCCGCTGAGAGCTGAGCCTTGAAGTAGTGCACGGCGGTAGTCCGCGTCGGCAGGTGGGCCTCGGGCAGATCCTGCGTGGCCGCGAAGCGCTCGCCATCCACCTCGACCGCCACCGCGGTCTCCAGCCCGGCAAGCTCAACCAGCACGCGCTCGCGGATCTCGCGCTCAGGGATCTCGACGAACAGCGTGAAGCTCAGCTGATCTTGGCCAGGAATCAGATCGTTGTAGGTGTCGATCTCGTGCGCGATCGCCGGCTCGCTGGTGATGCGCTCGGTGCGCAGCATCTCTTGAATCTGCAGCAGCACCGAGTCGTGGTTTTCAAACAGCACCGAGATGTAGTCACCCACCACCACCCGCCGCGGCGCTTTTTCGGCAATCACGCGAGCGCGAAAATGGGGCCGCAGCAGCTCATACTCAGCGATGGGAAGGATCTCTTGGCGAGTGACTTTCTGCACCCGCCCAACCTAGGGCCGGAAGCGCACGCGGTCCACGATTTTCTCAGCGCCGGTCTGCCGCCCGCGGCCTAGTGCGCGGCCTAGTGCGCGTCGATCAGGCCGTAGGCGTGGGCGACGGCTTCGATGGGA
>CAZVMD010000051.1:0-31164 GCA_964628555.1 uncultured Myxococcales bacterium
GACTCGAAGAAGCTCTCGACCTCGCGCCAGCGCACAAAGTAGCCACCGTCCCGATCGTCTGCGGGAGCCGTACGCCAGCAGTCCGACCCCAGGTCGGTCAGCTCTTCGACGTTCGGCTCTTGGATCTCGCGAACCTCAATCACCTGACCATCGAGGATCGGGCCGTGCAGCAGAGTATAGGTCTGCAGCGGCGTGCCATCGGACGAGCCGAGGATCTCGTTGTAGATGGTGCGAACGTTGGCCGCTTCGACGGTGTTCTGCAGGATGCGGCGGACGCGCGGCGGCTTGATGTAGCCGCCCATCTCTAGCCGGGCCCGCAGCCAGAAGCGATCTTCGGTGAACTTCAGACACTTCTCGTGCTCGTCGGGACCGACGAAGTCGATGAAGCCCGACTCGGTGAAGTTCTTGGTGCCGTCGTTGACCACCAAGGTGGCCCAGGTCTTGCCGTTGTAGTACTCCCAGACCACGCGCTGCTCGGGCTCCCACAGCGCCGCGCGCTTAGCGTAGTACTGCGCCAAGTGCTCGGCGTGGCTGTAGTCCATCTCCATGGTGTTGGCGTCAAGGAACTGCAGGTACAGGCTGATCGTCTCGTTCGGCAGTCGCGAGTTGAAGCCGAGGTACAGCGCAGCCCCTTCGTCGGCGATGGCCTGGAAAGGCTGAAACGGCCGGTACTCGTTTTTCTCTTCCTCGGAGTGATCGCGCCAGCGGAAGTCGTTAAACGAGACGCAGTACTTAAGGTGATCGAGGTTGGTGCTGTAGCGAATGCCAATGCTCTTGAGCGAAGGCGGACGCAGCGGCTTCTCATCGCGCCAGACCCACTTATCGCCGTCGAGCATGTAGGCGCCGGGCACGCCGTAGTCGCCCTGTTCGATGCGCACCCGCAGCCAGTAGTTGGCTTCGCCGGTCACTTCACCGGCTGACAGATCGGGCGGCCGCAGGAACTTCACCGTGCCGGTCTTGCTCAGCGCGTTGGTGCCATCGATAAAGCCGAGCGCGTTCTGCTCGTAGCCCGGCGGGGCCTTGCCGCGTGGCGTCGCCTTGCCCAGGATGCGCCACTTCTTGCCGTCGAAATACTCCCACGACAGGATCAGGTCATCCGAGGGCTTGGGGGCCGGTGCGATCTGCGGATCGCTAAGGATGAAGTCGATCTCGACCTGCACGCCGACCTGGCCCAGCGTCTCTTGCGAGGACAGGTACAGGCAGTGGTCGGCCTTCGGCTCGTTGCCAAAGGGGTGGATGTTCTTGCCCAGGTCCAGCGCGATAAAGACGTTGTTGTCGAGGTTGGCGAAGGCCTGATCGGGCACGATGCCCTCGCCTGCCACTTCGATCAGGCCGCGCACCGTGTCGATCTCGGTCTCGGCGATGTTCTTGGGCACCTCGGCCAAGCGGCCGCGGATCCAGACGCTGTTGATGCCGCTGATGACCGTCGGATGGATATCGGAGACGCCGGCAAAGATGACCTCACCGCGCTCGACCTCCAGCGCCGCCATGCGAAGCTCGCGCCAGCGGCGACCGTTCCAGTACTCCCATTCCAAGAGGCGAGCCAGATCGCGTCCGCCGTGGTCAGGCGCGGTGATGCGCACCCGCAGCACGGTCGATTCGTTGATCGTCAGCAGGCGATCGTCTCCCAGGTACAGGAAGCGATCGACGCGCTCGGCTCCAGCGAAGGCGGGAAAGCCCTCGGCCCGCTCACCCGCCAGATACAGCGAGTTGTCGGAATAGGTCTCGTCAAAGTACGAGAAGCAGCGATCGAGCTTGGCGCTGACCACGGTCAGATCGCGCATCGTCTCGAACAGCACGGCGTCTTCTTCGTCGGCCTGCGGCGTCGAGACCTGCAGACCTTTGCGCAGGATCTGACGCGCCACCCCTTCCATGAGATCAAAGGTCAGCAGGGCCCGCGCGGGCTGCGCCGGCTGCAGCTTGATCCCCAGCATGTCGAGGAAGGTGAGGTAGTTCTTGTCCGGTACCTTGTTGAGCCGATAGAGGATCAGCTCAGTCATCCACGAGCAGAGCTCAAGGATGGTGATGCCGGGATCGGACGGGTTGTGGTTCGTCCACTCCGGGCAGTAGCGCGGGATGAGACGAACGGCCTCAGCAATGATGTCTGCGTACGTCCGATCGTCGAGCTTCGGCGTCGGGATCATTCTTGATCACTCCTGCGCAGATAGAACGGATAGACCAGGTTGCGCGACACGTTGCTGCCGCGGACCTTGTAGCGAATATCAATCAAGAGCTTGTGCGGCTCCGCTGGATCGGGGTTGGCGTCCGCTGAGATGTCTTCGATGCGCGGCTCCCATTTCTCCAGCGCTTCGACGACGTAGTGGGCGGCCAAGCCGGCGGTGTTGATGTTGTTCGGAGCGAATAACAGTTCGTGGATGTCGCACCCGAAGTATGGGCGCATCACGCGCTCACCCGGCGCTGTACCGAGGATGATCAGGATGGACTCGCGGACGAGATCGTCGAGCGAGCTCTGGGCCATGCCGCCATTTCGGTCGACCATGACCGGGTAGCGCCACCCTTTGCCAAGAAAGCTGCGCGCCATGAATTCCTCTTCGTCTATGGACGAGCCCGCGAGATCGCTGGCCCCCCCATCCCCCTTGTCACGCCACCGCACCCTGCGGCTTCCAACCCCTTAGCCCCCCACGCCCTCATGCAGCAGACCTCACAGCAGGGCATGACTATATCCGATCCTAGGACTTTCCTCCCACCTGAATCGGCTTCGCGTCGTAGTGCATGTCGTCATCCGGCTGTTCGCCGAAGCCGACCTCAATAAAGTGTCGGCAGTCCTTGTTTTGACAGGCGACTTGCGTTACGCGCTCGCGCTTCGAGACCGCGAGCGTCTGCTTCTGACAGAACGGACACTTCATCGCGCTCGTGCGACCCGATCGCAGATCGTCCAGCACGTCCTGCCAATAGATCTCTTCATCGACCATCGATCTCCCCCCTGCTCCTCGATCCTCGGCCATCGCTCTGCCCCACCTTCCACCCAGTCGACCAAGCAGCGAGCCAGGAGCTTGCTGCGATGCCGCCAAGCGGGCCGACTGTTGGGCGGAAGAGGCCTCGTAAAGGCCCTGTGCGACAGCGGCTCGACTCCCGAGGTTCATGCTATCGTACGGACACCTTGGGGCATAAATCAACCCTGCTAATTTTCTCTGGGATACGGCAGTCGTCCGGCAGGGCGCAGGGCTCGGGCGTAAGCGCTGGCATGGACGCAGCCACGCAGGTTGGGGCAGCGATCGGGGGCAGAGTAGGGCGGACGGCAACGCCATCTTCCCCGTTTTTGCACCGCAGGCTGGTGATCGGCCTGGTGATGGGCCTGGCGATGGGCCTTCTTCCGAGCCTGTGTGGATCGCCCAAGGCCCTGGCCTTTGGCGGACGCGATCGCATCGAGCTTGCCCAGCTGGAGTGGCCAGGCAGCGGCGCCGCCGGCAGTGGTGGGGCCAGCTCCCCCGAGAGCAGCGGCGGGACGGCCAGCCAGAGTCGCCCCGATGCCCTACGTCGGCTGCTGTGGGAGATCGAAAAGCGCACCGCGATCGAGGTCAACCCCGAGGCGGTCACGGTCCGGCTGTCCGAGCTGGGTGAGCTGCATCGCCACCCGCTGATCTATCTGGCCGGCGATCGCGCCTTTCCCATGCCCAGCGATGAAGACCTGGCCCGCCTGCGCCGCTATCTGGTCATGGGCGGCATGCTGATCATCGACAGCGCCGAAGGGCGGGCCGGTGGGGCCTTCGATCAGTCGGTGCGGCAGCTGACCAGCCGGCTGTTCCCCAACCGCGCCCTGTCGCGGCTGAGCGAAGATCATGTGCTGTTCCGCGCCTTCTATCTTTTGCGCGTGCCGGCCGGCCGCATCATCGCCCAGCCCTACATCGAAGCGGTGCTGCTCGGCGAGCGCGAGCGCAGCGACAGCAAGTCAGCCAGCAGCGAGGGCAAAGCCGAGGGCAGCAGCGAGGGCAGCGGAGAAGGCAAGCGCGACAGCGGACCACGGACCGTCGAGCGCGCGGATCGCCCAGAGCGCGCCGAGCGCCCCGACACCGCCCCCCTCTCTGAGAGCCGCGGCCGGGCCGTCATCGTCTACTCGCAGAACGATCTGGGCGGGGCCTGGGCGCGCGATCGCTTCGGTCAGTGGGTGCACGAGGTGGTTCCGGGCGGCGAGACCCAGCGCGAGCACGCCTTTCGGCTGGGAGTGAACCTCGCGATGTACGCCCTCTGCCTGGACTACAAGGCCGATCAGGTGCACGTCCCGTTCATCATGCGCCGACGGATGTGGCAGGCGCCGGCCCCGAAGATCAACTTCGAGGGCAGTAGCCGCTCCTATCTCTCGCCGGGCCCCGGCCCGACGTCCCCCGCCCCAGCCCCGTCGCCCTCGACCTCGCCGCCACCGGCCGGAACGCCCGGCGCAGCGGGCGGCAGCGAGCACTAAACGGAAGCCGAGCTACGGCGATGGGATTCCTTAGCCCCTACCTTCGCGCCATCGAGAGCTGGCAGCCCTTCCGGGCCTTCGGCGGTGGTGACTACAACGAGTGGCGCCTGGTGCTGATGGCGCCGTTCGGCTGGCCGACCCGCATCTTTGCGCTCGTGATCAGCGTGCTGATCCTGCTGTTGGCGTTTCGCGCCCTGCGCAGCGATGTGCGCAGTCGACGCGCGACGCTGCTCTTGCTGCGCGCCCTCGGCCTGCTGTTCGCGCTGGTCATCCTGTTTCAGCCAGCGATCAAGCTGCGCAACGTCACCCGCATGCCCAACCACATCGCAGTGGTGGCCGATGTCTCGCAGTCGATGCAGCTGGCCGAAGATGGCGGGACCGAGACCCGCGCCGCTCGCATCGCCGCCGTGCTGCGCAAAGCCCGAGAGGCCGGTGAGCTGCGACGGGTGCGCGAAGATCACATCATCGACTTCTTCGGCTTTGGCGAGCGCTTGGTGCCGCTGTCAGAAGGCGACGTCCTGCGCCCAGCCGGCCCGCAGAGCCACGCCCCAGCGACCCGCATTCGCGAAGCCCTGGCCGGTGTCCGGCAGCGCTACGATGGGCGCGATCTAGCCGGCATCGTCCTTCTGTCCGACGGGCTCGACAACGGCCGCCTGGCGGCCAGCGACGCCGCGCCGCAGAGCCGCAGCAGCAAGAGCCCAGAGGGCGCGACCGCGACCACAGGCCCAGCCGGCAGCGGTGAGAGCAGCCCCGGCGCGGTCGAGCTCGATGCCGACAGCATCAGCTTCCTAAAGACGCTCGACGCCCCAGTACACACCATCGCCGTGGGCAAGCCCGGCCTGCGCGATGTCGCGATCCGTCGCGTGCTCAGCGATCAGTTCGCCTTCGTGCGTACCGCCGTCGAGGTCGAGGCGCATGTGGTGGTGCTCGGCGCACAGGCCGCCGGCTGGGAAGGTCGCCACCTGCCGGTCACGCTGCGCCGCGATGGCCAGCCGGTGCTGACCGTCGAAGTGGCGGTCCTGCCCGGCCAGAGCGAGTACCGCGTCGTCTTCCCCTTTACCCCCGAGCGCGTCGGCAAGTACCTCTATGAGATCTCGGTGCCGACCCTGCCGGGCGAGGCGATCGCCGAGAACAATCACCGCGCCTTCGTGCTGCGCGTGGTGCGCGACAAGATCCGCGTCGTGCACGTCGCCGGTCGCCCGACCTGGGATGTGCGCTTCCTGCGCGGCCTGCTCAAGCACGATCCCAACATCGACCTGGTGTCGTTTTTCATCCTGCGCTCGCCCAGCGATATCGAGTTCGTGCCCTCGGAAGAGACCTCGCTGATCCCGTTTCCCTGCGAGGAGCTGTTCCAAGAACAGCTGCGCAGCTTCGACCTAGTCATCCTGCACAACTTCAACTACAGCGCGTACTGCGGTCAGTTCCTGCAGCCCGCCATCGTGCCCTTCGTCAACGAAGGCGGCGCGGTCGCCATGCTGGGCGGCGATCTGTCGTTTAGCTCGGGCGGCTACTATGGCTCTGAGCTGTCGCAGATCCTGCCGGTTGTGCTGCTGCCCGACGACAGCGGGGGCCCAGCGCCGGCCGGCGGCAGCAGCCCTCCGGCCAGCAGCGCGCTCATCGATAGCGAGCCGTTTCAGCCGCGCCTGACCCCGGCCGGCAAGAGCCACGTCGTCACCGCGCTGCGACTGGACGTGCGCGAAAACGCCGGGCTGTGGGACTCGCTGCCGCCGCTGGAGGGCCTAAACCTCGTCGCGCGGGCCAGGCCGCAGGCCACGGTGCTCCTGTCGCATCCCCGGCTGCGCGATGACAGCGGCAGCCCGATGCCGGTCCTCACCGTCGCTGAATTCGGCAAGGGACGCACGCTCGCGCTGCAGGCCGACTCGACCTGGCGCTGGGGCTTTGGTGCGGTGCCTCGTCCTGAGGTCAGCTCGCCGCGGGCCAGCCGGCGGCCGAGCAGCCCGGAAGCGGCGGCGCTAGGCGAAGATCACGGGCGCGGCGGAGCCTATCAGCGTTTCTACACACAGGCGATTCGCTGGCTGGTGCGCGATCCCTCGCTGCGCCTCCTACGTATTGAAACGAGCGACTCCGAATACAATCGCGGCCAGCCCGTACGCGCCGAGCTGCGCGCCTTCGGGCCCGACTATCGCCCAGCGCAGCGCGCCGACATCAACCTGTCTCTGACCCGCATCACCGAAGAAGGCGGCGAGTCGGCGCCCGCCCCGGCCCCGCCGGCCAGCAGCCTGGCTCGCTCGCTGCGCACCGACGAGGAAGGCATCGCCAGCATCGAGTGGGACAGCCTGCCGCCTGGCGGCTACCGGGTGGTGGCGCGCGCCATCTTGGGCGGCCGACCGGCCGAAGACAGCGAGGTCTTCCTGATCCGTGGCAGCAGCCGCGAGCTCGACGATCCCGAGGCCAACGAGCGCCTGCTGCGCCTGATCAGCAGCGCCACAGGCGGCGAGGCCAAGCGCTACAGCGAGGGCGGCAGCAGTGGTCCGTGGAAGGGGCTGCCCTTCCATCCCCCGCACGTGGTGCGCGTCAACCAGCAGCGCGATGTCGAGCTCTGGCACCATCCCGCCATCCTGCTGCTGCTGGTCGCCGCGCTGGCCTTAAACTGGACCCTGCGCCGACGCTGGGGTTACGCGTAACTTTCGCCGAGCGGCCCGCTCGCTTCAGCCGCGGACCGGCCGACGGCAGCTCGACCGGCAGCGGCTCAGGCCGTCGTGGCTTGCCACCTAGCCGGGGCTGCGCGCGGGGGTGCCCGTAGCCGCTTGCGTGGGCAGTTTGTCCACGTTCGATTTTCGCGCGCTCCGACGGTGAGCAACCAATAATGAAGGCTGATGCGGAGGCCCGCATCGGAGCTCGCAGTGCAGCGCAACATCCTGGTAGTCGCAGCGGATGACGCGGAAGTCGCGCTGCTGACCCGCACGCTCTCGCCCCCCGGGCAGCCCTACGTCGTCACGACGGCCAGCAGCCTCGACCAGGCCCGCGGCCGGCTTGGCGAGGCGCGCATCGATGCGATCGTGGCCAGCGCGGTGCTGCCGGATGGCTGCGCCGTCGAGCTGGGCGCTACCCAGCCCGCCCCGGCGATGGTCTTTTTGACCCGCTCGCCGGCCGAGGAGCTGGCGGCGCGTGCGAGCTCGCCGGGCGACGTCGACTTCCTGCCCTACGCTCCCGACCACGGTCATCTGGCCCTACTGCCGCAGCGGGTCGCGGCTGCCCTGGGGCGCGCCGAGCAGCAGCGCGAGCTTCGCCGCCTGCGCTCGCTTTCGACGAAGGGCAGCCTGCTGCAGGCCCTCGCCGACCATGTGCCGGTGCTGCTGGGGTACTGGACGCGCGACCAGATCTGCGGCTTTGCCAGTCGCGCCTACGAGGCGTGGTCTGGCCTGCGCCAGGAGGACATCCTGGGCATGTCGCTGGCTGAGCTGCTGGGCCCGCTGTATCCGCAGAACCTCCCGCACATCGAAGCCGCGCTGCGCGGCGAGCGTCGCGACTTCGAGCGAGTGGTGGCTGATCCCGCCGGCGGCCCACCGCGCCATGCGCTGATCTCGTACATTCCTTTTGTTCACGGCGGCCTGGTCGATGGCTTCTTTGTCGTCGTCAGCGATGTCAGCGAGCTGAAGCACCTAGAGACCCGCCTGCGCGAGAGCGAGCAGCGCTGGCAGACGCTGTTTTCCATCCTGCCGGTTGGTGTCTGCATCACCGACGCAAACGGCCAGATCACCACCGCCAACCCCGAGATGGAGCGCATCGCCGGCCTGAGTGTGGCGGCGATGATGCGCGGCGAATTCCGCAAGCTGCAGATCATTCAGACCGACGGCACCACGATGCCAAAGGAGCGCTTGGCCACGGCCCAGGCCCGACAGACCGGCGGGCAAGCTTCGGCCGATCTTGGCCTGGTTCGTGGCGATGGCACGACCGTATGGATCTCGTCGATCGCCGCGCCGATCCCGGATCGTCCGGGCTCCACGCTGATCGCGACCAGCGATGTCACGCTGCGCCGCCAGGCCGAGCAGGCGCTCCGCGAAAACGAGGCCCGCCTGCGGGCTCTGCTCGATGCTGCCGTCGATGGCATCGTCACGGTCGATGATCAGAGCCGCATCCGCACCGCCAACCGTGCGCTCTGCAAGATGTTCGGCTACTCGCTCGACGAGCTCCTGGGGGCCGAGGTCGGCATCCTGATGTCCGAGGCCGATCGGCTGCGCCACCGCGAGTACATCGCACGCTATGAGGCGACCGGAGAGGCCAAGGTCATCGGCACTGGCCGCGAGCTAGTAGGCCGCCATCGCGATGGCAGCGAGCTGCCGCTGTTCCTGGCCCTGGATCGCTTGCCACCCGAGGCCAAGGTCGGCAAGTACATCGCCACCTTGCATGATCTGCGGGCCAGAAAAGTCGTCGAAAACGAAAAACGGGCCCTAGAAGATCACCTGCGCGAGTCGGAAAAGCTGCATGCCGTGGGTCGCCTGGCTGGCGGCGTGGCGCATGACTTCAACAACATCTTGACCGTGGTCGAGCTGTGCGGCTCGACGATCCTGCAGCAGGTCGAGCCAGGCAGCCGACTGCAGCACGAGGCGGAGCAGATCCTTTCGGCCAGTCGCCGCGGCGCTGAGCTTGTCCGCCAGCTGCTGACCTTCAGCCGGCCCGAGCTGCTGTCGCGCTCGACCGTGGATCTGTCGGCGGTGGTGCGGCGCCTAGAGCCGATGCTGCGCCGGCTGCTGCCCGCCAACATCCAGCTGCAGATCGAGGCCACCGAGGCCACGCCGGTCGAGGCGGATCTGGCGCACATGGATCAGGTCCTGATGAACCTGGTCTTAAATGCCCGCGATGCCATGGCGGCTGGCGGCCTGCTGACGGTATCGGTGCGATCGCTCACCATCACAGCAGCGGAGGCGCGGCCGCCGCTGCGCGCCGGTAGCTGCGTGGAGCTCGTGGTGCGCGACTCTGGCATAGGCATGAGCAAGGCGGTGTCCGAGCGGGCCTTCGAGCCGTTCTTCACCACCAAGGAGCCGGGCCTGGGCACCGGGCTTGGCCTGGCCACCGTCTACGGCATCGTGCAGCAAGCCGGCGGCAGCATCGATCTGACCACTGCGCCGCGGCAGGGGACGCGGGTGCGAATCTGGCTACCGCGCGCCTCAGCCTCGCTGGGCGTGACTCGCGCGCCGCTGCTGGCACCGACGATACGGGTGCAGAACTCGACGATCCTTTTGGTGGAAGATCAGCCCGAGATCCTAGAGCTTGTCACCCAGGTCCTGCGCAGCAAAGGCTACCGCGTGCTGGCCGCGACGACGGGCGAGCAGGCGGTTGAGCTGGCACACAGCAGTCCTGAGTCGATCGATCTCTTGTTTACCGACGTGATGATGCCGGGCTTAAGCGGGCCGCAGGTGTACAGCCGGGTCGCGGTCTGGCACCCGCGCACCAAGGTCCTGTTCGCCTCGGGCTACAGCGATGAGCTAATCGAGCTGGAAGGCACACAGCCCGTCGCTTTCGAGTTTCTGCCCAAGCCGTACTCGGTAAGCTCGCTCTTGGCCACCGTGGCCCGCATCTTGGGAGGCGGAGGAGCGTAGGCCGCTGCGCGCCACAGCCAGCGCTTTCCCCGGCTTTACGACACGCCAGCCTGCGCGGTAGAAGGCGGCATGCGGAATCACGCCCATGCCCTGCTCTCTCTGGCTCGCGAGTCACCGGCGCGGGTCGCGGTTCACGATCGGCCGGGCTGGCTTGCGCTCTTTGCCCAGCAAGCCATCGTCGAAGATCCGGTGGGATCGGCACCGCATCAGCGGCAGGCCGGAGCGGCTAGCGATCCGCTGAGCCGCTTTTACGACACGTTTATCGGCCCCAACCAAGTGGCGATGGATACCCGCTTGGATGTCGTGCACCCGCAGCGCAAAGAAGTGGTGCGCGATGTCCTCATCCATACCCAGCTGTCGACCGGCCTGCGCGTCGATGTGCACGCCTATCTGCTGTACGAGCTCATCGAGGAAGCCGGTCAGCTGCGGATTGGCCGCCTGGCTGCGCACTGGGAGCTTTTGGGGATGTCGCTGCAGGTGCTGGGTCGCGGCCTGCGTGGGCTGTGGACGATGAACAAGATCACGCTGCACATGCTGCGCATCCAGGGACTGCTGGGCGTGCTGGGCTATCTGCGCGGCATGGTATCGGGCGTGTTCGGCGACGGGCGGCGGGCGGTGCAGGGGCTGGCCGAGGCGCTGACCCGGGGTGACCTGGCAGCCGCGCGACGCCTGTTTGCCGCCAACGCCAGCATCGAGGTCTCAGAGGCCCTGGGCAGTGCCCGACCAAGCGCTCCCAACCCCGCTGCCGCCGAGCGCCCGCAAAGCGGCGGCATCGAGCGCCTAGGCGAGCTCTTGCCGAGCGGCTACAGCTGGGTGGTGTCTTCGCCGCTGGCCAGCGGCTGCACGGTGGCCTTTCGCTATGCCTTAAGCGCCGCCGATGGCACGCCCGGGGCACATGGCATCGGCTTCTGCGAGTTCGCTGGTCCGCGGCCGCTGTTTTCCCTCGGCAAAGCGCCGCCAATTCGCCGCCTGCGGCTGTTCGTCAGCGGCGATGCGCTGCTTTAAGAAAATCTTGCTCAGAAGCCCAATGGGTCGCGTACTCTTAAGTCCTGCGGAGGAGTCTTCATGCGCTTGCGATCGCTAGTCCTGTCCCTCGTCATGTTGGGTGTGCTCGCTGGTGACACGGCCCTGTTTGACCGCAACCTGGCCCATGCCGATGCCCGCGTCGTGATCGGTCAGCCGTCCGGCGTGCGCCGCGGCATCGAGATCAACATCCGCGGCAGCGCCTACTACGGCTACGGCTGGTACGACGGTCTGTATAACTACGGTCGCTACTATGGCGACTACGCAGTTGGCCCGGGCTTCCAGATGCTGTTCCCGGTCATCCAAAACGGCTTCATCCCGAGCATCAACAACGCGTTCTATCTCGGCTTCTTCACCGACTTCCTGTTCATCCCCGACTTCGTCAACGGCTATCGTGACTTCCTGTTTAGCTTCGCGGTCGGTCCGGTGGCGCAGTGGCGCTTCTTTATCCTCGACATGTTCCAGGGCGGCGGCCTGTCGGCGTTTGTCAACCTCGGCTTCGGTCTGTGGCCGTGGTTCCTCGGCAACCGCTTCGGCGGCGGCGTCGCCTTCTATGGCTTCCCACTTTTCGAGCTAGGTGCGAACTTCATGTTCTCCAAGCTCTTCGGCCTGACCCTGTCCTTCGGCTATCCCTCGGCGAAGTTCGGCATCACGCTGTCCTTCTAGCCGGCCGACCACGCCCGCCGCTCCCCGCCACAGCTTCCCAGCCTGCCCGTCTGCGATGGCCCAGATCCTGATCCCGCTCCCTGACCGCGACTTTGACACCACCGAGGTGGCGGTGCCCTGGCACCTGTTCCGCGCCGCCGGCCATCAGGTCGTCTTCGCCACCGAGGGCGGCGGGACGGCGCCAGCCTGCGATCCGCTGCTTCTGACCGGCGTGCTGTTTGGCCAGCTTGGCGCCGATCCCGAGCCCAAGCGCTTCTATGCCGAGCTGACGGCGGATCCAGCCTTCCAAAAGCCCATCGCCTGGTCGGCGATCGTCCCGGCCGACTATGACGCGCTGGTGCTGCCCGGCGGACACGCGCCAGGCATGCGGCAGTACCTGGCCAGCCCGCTGCTGCAGCGCCAGGTCGCGGCCTTCGGCGCGCTCAAGCGACCGCTCGGCGCCATCTGCCACGGCACGGTGCTGCTGGCCCGCTGCCGCGATGAGGCGACGGGACGCTCGCTGCTGCACGGGCGCCGCACCACCTGCCTGCCCAAGTACATGGAGCGCACCGCGTACTATCTGACCGCCTGGAAGCTGGGCCGCTACTACCGCACCTACCCCACCTACGTCGAGGACGAGGTGCGAGCCGCGCTGGCCAGCCCCAGCGACTTTCTGCGCGGTCCGATCCACCTGATGAGCCGCGGCCGCATGGACGATGATCGCGCCGCCTTTGTCGTCGAGGATCGCAACTACATCTCGGCCCGCTGGCCCGGCGATGCCTATCTGTTCGGCCGCCGCCTGCTTTCCCTCCTGTCCGATTCCACGGGCTCGCCTACGTCCCAGACCGCGACCCGCTAACTTGCCCGACGAACCCATAGAGGACCGCGATGAACAAACCCAAGCGCTATCGCTGCACCGTCTGTGAGCACATTTACGATCCCACCGAGGGCGATCCGCTGTCGAACATCCCCCCCGGCACCCCGTTCGAGAAGCTCCCCGAGAGCTGGTGCTGTCCCGAGTGCGGCGCCATGAAGGCTGACTTCGAGCCGATCGACGACTAGCGCTCGCCGCCGGCTGCCCCGGTGACCGCGGCCCGACTGGGTGGTTGACGGGCGATCCGTCGCCTCGTAGGATGCGGCCTCGGGTGTCCCGCGCTTGTGCTGGGTGCCTGATCCCTCGGCTGGGCGGTGCTGCTATCCGCCCTCTCCACCTAGTGGCCGATGGATCGTCTTGGCCTACTTGGAGGTAAAGAGATGAAGACGCTTCTGAAAGCAATCCTGGTGTTGCCGCTGCTCTACGTGGTTGCGGGTTGTGGCCCGAAGGCGCAGCCGGCGCAGGCGAACCCCAACAATCCGCCCCCCGCGCAGCCGATTCCGTCGGCCGTTCCGGGCGCCCCTCCCGGCTAACGCGCCGTCGCAGGCTCGCGCAGAAGAGCCTGCGCATGCAAGGCAGGATCTCCACGCGGGGATCCTGCTTTTTTTTTGCCCGCCCGGCGACCGACGGCCGGTCCCCAGCGCCTCAGAAAGCGTTGTAGCGCGTCTCCGGCGGCGGCGGCGGCGCCGAGCTGGCCGACGAGCGAAACTCCAGCGTCAGCAGGCGGGCGACGCGCACCTTCATGCCCGAGCGCAGCGGCACTTCCTGCCCCTTCTGCACCGCCGCGCCTTCGACTTCGGTGATCTGGTCCGAGACCGAGCGCAGCACAAAGCCCTCCGGCCGGCGACGCAGCTCGAACTGAAAGCGGCTGATCTGCAGCGTCGTCTGCTGATCGGGCAGCTCCAGCACGATGTCGTTGGCTGGCACGCCGTTAATGTCGCGCAGCCGGCCAAAGCTGATCAAGTCCTGGTCCGGCAGCGGCTTCAGCTCGCGCATCTCGACCAAGTACACCGAGGCGGGAAAGTTGGCCGTATCGCGCCACTCCAGCGTCAGGGCCTCGACGGGACGACCGATGCCCTTGAGGTCCAAGGTCTT
Organism: uncultured Myxococcales bacterium; assembly: GCA_964628555.1. Taxonomy (GTDB): domain Bacteria; phylum Myxococcota_A; class Polyangia; order Palsa-1104; family JAEUJZ01; genus JAEUJZ01. The sequence continues at coordinate 13,619 of CAZVMD010000051.1, forward strand.
CAGGTCGCGACAGCGCATGCGAAAGCTCGGGGCCAGCTCCTGAAAGGCGGCACGGGTGACGCGAATCTCGCCGCCGCTGGCCGACGAAGCGACGCGGGCGCACAGGTTCACGGCATCGCCGCTGACCAAGACCCCGTCGGTGAGCACCTGCCCGTAGTGAATGCCGCAGCGCACCACCAGCTGCTGCTCGCGGTTGTACATGGTGTTTTCGCGCATGATGCCGAGCTGCAGCTCGACCATGGCCTGGCGCGCCGCATCGGCCGAGGGAAAGCAGGTAAACGCGCCGTCCCCGGCGGTATCGACGATGCGCCCGCCGACGCCCGGCAGAGCCCGCTGCAAGATATCGAGGTGCCGCTGCACCATGCGACGACCCGCCTCATCGCCATAGCGAGCAAAGTACTCGGTGGAACCGGCGACATCGGTAAAGGCCAGGGCGAGGGGCTTCTCAAAGCGGCGCTGCAGCGTCTGCGAAAGCTGGGTCTGCAGCTGAATAATCTCAGTCAGCGTAAGCGAGTCTAGATCCCACTTCATCCTCGGTCTCCAGCTGCGATGGCTCGTCCACCCCAGGCTTGCCCCCACCGGAGCCACACGCAGGTAGCGCGCACGACGGTCTGCCGGCCTATGTTACCGCAAGTCGTCCCTCGCCCTAGGCTTTCCCGCAAGCCGCTGCCGAGCGGCAATCTGCGCCGTGCCCAGGTGTGAACCTGCTACACTGCCGCCGTTCGTATGCCGAAAGCTGCTGCCGAGAGCCCCGCCTTCCCCGTGTCCAGCTCTGTCGCTCAGGGCGAGGCCAGCCACTCGTCGCTGCTCTCGTTGCCGCACCTTGGCCGCAGCGCTCCCGAGGAGCTAAGCGAGACGCTGAGCGAGACGCTGATCTGGGCATCGCGCCCGGGCAGCCGCGCCACCTGCTTGGTCGGGCGCCGCATCGGCAGCGGTGGTTTCGCCGAGGTCTTCGAGGCCGAGCTGTGCCAGCCAGCGCGCTCGCCCGCGGCAGGCCCCAGCGTGCAGAAGGTCGCGCTCAAGCGCCTGCTGCCCAGCTTCCGCGGCGATCCGCTGCGTCAGCGTCAGCTGCGTCGCGAGGCGCAGATCGGCGCTCAGCTGAACCATCCCAACATCGCGCGCGTGCTGTCGCTGATCGAGCTCGGCAGCGAGCTTGGTGAAGAGGTCGCGCTGGCCATGGAGCTCCTCAAGGGGCTGCAGGTCAACCACCTGCTGCACCGCCTAAACGGCCGCGGGCTGCGGCTGCGCCAGCCGGCCTGGCGACAGATTGCCAGCCGGCTGTTTGCCGCGCTGCTCTACCTGGAAGATCCGCAGGCCCACCTGCCCAGCGGCTCGGGAAAACGAGCAGCCGAGAGCCGACCGCGGGGCGCTGGGCGGCCGATTGTTCACGCCGACATCAGCCTCGAAAACCTGATGATTACCGAGAGCGGTGAGGTCAAGCTCATCGACTTCGGCATCGCGGCGGAAGACCTCTCGGCGGCCAGCAGCGATCCGCTCAACGACGAGGCGCTGACCAGCCTGCATCAGGTGGCGGGCAAGCGCCCCTATCTGCCCCCCGAGGGCATGGATCGCGGCGGCCCCTCGTCGCAGAGCGATCTGTATGCAGCGGGCGTCTGCTGCTGGGAGCTGTGCACCGGCTGCCGCTTTCCGGTGCTGCCGCGCGGCGTCAGCGATCGCGAGATCGGCAGCCTCATCGCCTTTGCCGGCCGCGGCCAGCCCGAGCCGCTGTGGCAGCTGCTCAAGAGCTGCCTGGCCGTCGATCCGGCGCAGCGCATGCGCTCGGCCAGCCAGGGCCTGGAGCTGCTGCGTCGCCTTGCCCTGCCCGACGAAGAGAGCGCGTCGCCACCATCCCTGGGCCGGCTGTTCGACGCGCTGACCGCCGCCGCGCCACTGTCGGATGAGCTGGCGGCGCTCGTCGAGCCGCAGGACTACCTGCCGATGCTGACCGCCCGCCTGCGCTTTGCCTTCTGCGCCGAGCGGGTGCAGGCCTTTGCCCCACAGAGCCGCACGCCCGACGGAGACGAGCGCCCCGATCGCTTCGACGATCACGGGGGCGATGACGATGTGGCCCGCGAGCCGCCCTTCCATCTGCGCGCCGAGAGCAGCGAGGTGGCTCCGGATGGCGAGGCCTGTGATGTCGCGCTGTCCGCGCTACCAGCGGCGACCCAGGCCAGCCTGCCCAGCCCCGCGCGCCTGCGCGAAGCCCTCAACATCGGCGGGCTGGAAGACGAGTCGGGAACGCTGCTGTTTCGCGTCCGGCCGCCGAGCGCTGGCGCGACGCTGCCGGCCCACGTGATCTGCGTCTCGGCCGGCGCCGGGGCCAGCTACGACCCGATGGCGCAGGCCCTGTTGCGCAGCCTGCTCTGCCCGATTCCTGGCTAAGCGCATAACCCCCACCGACCTAGGACCTCTGCATGCTGATCGTACGCTTTGTCACCTCTTCCCAGCCGACGCCGCGCTTTGGGCGTGTGCGACGCGATGCCCCGCAGGTCTTGCAGGTACTCGCTTCCGATCCGCTGCGCGGTCCCGCCGAGCCGACCGGTGAGACGCTGCCCTACGAGCCAGAGGCCTGGCAGGCCGCGCCGGGTGTGGCTCCCGTCACCCTGCTGTGTCCGGTGGCGCCCTCGAAGATCGTCGCCATCGGCTCGAACTATCGCAACCACGCCAAGGAAATGGGCAAGCCGGTTCCCGATGAGCCGATCCTGTTTATGAAGCCGCCCTCGGCCCTGCTGCCCCCCGGCGGCGCCATCGTCCGCCCCCCCGGCTACGAGCGCGTCGATTACGAGGGTGAGCTGGCCGTCGTCGTCGGTCAGCGCATGCACCGCACGCCGCCCTCGGCCGTCGCAGCGCACATCTTTGGCTATACCGCGCTTAACGATGTGACGGTGCGCGATCTGCAGAAGAAAGACGGCCAGTTCACCCGCGCCAAGGGCTTTGACAGCTTCTGTCCCGTCGGTCCGGCGATTGCCACCGATGTCGATCCCGAGCGCTTCCGCGTGCGCACGCGCAAAAACGGCGTCCAGGTGCAGGACACGCAGGGCGACGAGCTGGTGTTCTCAGTGCTAAAGCTGGTGTCGTTCATCTCGTACGTCATGACGCTGGAGCCGGGCGATGTGATCTCGACCGGCACGCCAGCCGGTGTCGGCAACCTCAGCCCCGGTGACGTCGTCGAGGTCGAGCTCGACGGCGTCGGCATCCTGCGCAACACCGTGGTCGCCGGTCAGCCCCGACCTGCCCTATGAGCCCAGCCACCCTGCTCTCTTGCCGCAGCGGGTGGCCCGCTGTGCAGCTTCGCGGTCTAGCCGTGGCGCTTAGTGTCGTGCTCGGCGCGGCCTGCGCTGCCGAGCCCCCCCTGCCCGAGCCACTGGCAGCAGCGACGAGCCCTCTGACCATCGCCAGCCCGTGGCCCGAGACGCAGCGGATCAGCGCACCGCTGCCCGCGGCCGGGGATCAGTTCGGCCTGACGCCGACGATCTGCGGCGATCTGGCCGTGGTCGGCGCCTGGCACGCCGAGGTGACCGGCCCAGGCGGCATGCCGCTTGTCGATGCCGGCGCCGCCTATGTCTACGAGCGCAGCCGCAGCAGCCGACGCTTTGAGCTGGTGCAGCGCCTGGTGGCGAGCGACGCAGCGGCCGGGGATGCCTTCGGCTTTGCCGTCGCCTGCAGCGCCGACACCATCGCCGTCGGTGCGCTGTTTGCCGACCTGCCCGGTCCGGCCGGGACCACGCTGACCGATGCTGGCGCGGTGTACCTCTTTGAAAAGCGCAGCGATGGCTGGCAGGCGACACAGAAGCTGACCGCGGTCGATGCCGCAGCCAGCGATGCCTTCGGCTTTGCCCTCTCGCTGTCGCGCGATGGCCTGCTGATCGGCGCGCCCTACGTCGATCAGCCGGCCCCGACACCGCTTCCCGATGTCGGAGCCGCCTATGTCTACAGCCGCGGCAGCGCCGGCTTTGCCGTCGATAGCAAGCTCCTGGCGCGGGCGGGTGCAGCCAGCGACTTCTTCGGCCGGGCGGTCGCACTGTCGGGCGAGACGGCGCTGATCGGCGCCATGCACCGCGATGTCAAAGTCGGCGATGTCCTGGCTGCCGATGCGGGAGCCGCCTTCGTCTTTGCGCGCCGCGGCGGCCGCTGGTCGCAGACGCAGGAGCTCAGCGCCAGCGATGCCGCGAGCCGCGATCTGTTCGGCTTTGCCGTCGCGCTGGCCGACGATATCGCGGTGGTCGGCGCGTATCTCGCCGATCTGCCCGAGCGGGCCCCTGGCAGCCCACGCGGCAATGCCGGTGCCGCCTATGTCTATCGCCAAAGCGGAGACACGTTCCTGGCCGGCGAGAAGCTGGTTGCTCCAGATGGCGCCCGTGATGACTACTTTGGCACGTCGGTCGCCATCGCCGACGGTCGGCTGCTGGTCGGTGCGCTGTATGCCGACTTCGATCTGCCGGATGGCACCCGTCGCAGCAACGCCGGCGCGGTCTACGCCTTCCGCCACAGCGGCGACCGCTTTCGTCCGCAGAGCAAGCTTGTGGCCTCAGACACAGCCGATCGCGACGCCTTTGGCCGCAGCGTCGCGCTGTCCGGCCGCACGGCGCTGGTCGCCGCTCCCGGCAAGCTGATCGCCGGCTTGCCCGACGTCGGCGCCGCTTATTTCTTCGAGTACACACCGCTTTCGCTCGGCAGCCCCTGCGCGCCTTCGACCGGGGCCCTCGACTGCCAAAGTGGCTTCTGCAGCGACGGCGTGTGCTGCGACAGCGCCTGCGGCGAGGGCAGCATCGACTGCCAGAGCTGCCGCGGCAGCGAGACCGGCGGGCTCGATGGCACCTGCGCACCGCTGCCGGCTGGCGCGCTCTGCCGGGCTAGAAATCCCGGCAACAGCTGCGATGTCGATGACGTCTGCGACGGTCGCAGCCTGGCTTGCAGCCCGCGCTCGGCGCCTGTCGGAACGCCCTGCCGGGCCCGCGAATTCTGTGGCCAGTGCAGCCCGCGCGGCAGCTGCGAAGCGACCCGGCTCTGCCGCTAAGCGGCCAGGCTGGACCGGCTCACGTAGCGACGAGCGTTGGTCAGGGGCTTACGGCGAGGCTCGCGCTTGGCCAGAGGCACTATTCCTTGGACTGCGTGAAGGTGCTGCCGTCGTAGTGGACGCGCAGGCCATCGTAGCCGACGAACCAGACGTCATTGGGCCCCCCGGCCCATACGGCGGTCACCTTGGGGAAGCTGGCATTGAGCTGCGTCTCCATCTTCCAGCTCCCGGTGTAGTGCGCCACCCGGCTTGCGTACGAGGGCTGCCCGGTAAAGCTCACCACCCAGAAGTCGCTCGCACTCTGCCCGTTCATGTAGGTGACTTTGAACGTCTGCGCCCCGGTTCCCGACGGAAACAAGGCTTTGAAGGCCGTTTCTTGGCTCCACCCTCCGCCGGCATAGTGATTCAGCGCTGACGCGTCGCCGCCGACCCAGTAGTCCGTGTCCGATACCCCCCAGACAACGAACATATCCCCCGTCTGCGCGGGTGTCGTCATGACTTGACTGGTTCTCCACGTGCCCACCCTCCAGCTAGCCGCCTGTGGCGTGGCCATTGGCGCCCCCACGCCCCCAGCGACCAAGACTGTGGAGCCGTCGGGGACATAGAGCGAGTACAAGCGCATCGCCTCTACGCCGGCAATGCCGTTGCTCAGATCTCGACCCCATAGGTCCTTGTTCCGGTGCAGGATCACGCTGGGAGTTACGCTAGAGTCGGCGGCGAAGGCCCATACCTCCCCGGCACTAGAGCCATGAATCGCTCGGAGCTGAGCGGTTGTCGGCAGGCCAGCAACCATCTCCTTCGACCAGCTGCTGCCATCCCATTTGTAGACCGCCGTGGTGGTGATGACGTAGACCGCGTTCGAGGGCCCGCCACCCGGGCGAGGGGCCGCATAGACCCCCATAATGTCGGCGATCGTTCCCAGCGAGTGTTGTTCCCAAAAGCAGCCGTTGTAGTGCAGGACGGCCCCAGTTCCCCCAACCGCCCAGACATCGTTTGGCCCCGTGCCATGGACCGCAAACAGGTTGGAGGTGACCTGCGGCAGCATCACGGCCGCCAGCGAGGTCTTGGCATCGTAGCGACGGATGGTGTCGGTGCTGAGCTCGACACTGCTGGTCTGTCTGCGACAGCCGGCCGTATCCAGGCCATCGATCTGAAACTTCACCGCCTGCCCGACGTAGGCGCTGGGGAGCTGGAAGCCCAGCTGGACCTGATCCGCCCCCGCTAGGTCGGAAAAGGACTCGCTCGGCAACAGCTTGCTGCCAACCGTAGGCTTGACCTCCAGCTTGACGGTGGTGCCAGCGATGTTCTGAACGGTCACGGCAATGCCCGCGGCGTTAGACCCGCAGGCCAAGAGCAGGCCCGCACCCATCAGCGCAAGGCCCGTCCGTGCGACGAAGCGCGGCAAGGCTGGTTGCTTGTCCATATCGTCCTCCAGTAGGTGATAAGCAGAGGCACTCCCCGTCGCACAGCGTCGGCTGTGAGCGGGAATTAAGGCGGGGGATTGAGCGTGCGCTGGCGATCGGCGGGCAGATCGCCTAGCAGGTTCACCGGCTGCGACGCGACCACGCCCACCACGCCCGCCGTCACCACCGCGGCGACTCCGACGCCGATCGCCGTCCAGAACCACCAGCGCTTGTACAACGGCCGCTCGGCCAGCTTCTTCTTTTCCATCTGCTGGCGCAGCGCGGCAAGCTGCTGCTCGGCCTGCTGGCGCTGATCGGGGTGATCGGCCGGCGAGGCCTCGCGCAGGAAGCGCTGATAGGAAGCCATCGCCTCATTGCTCAGGCCGGCCCGCCGAGCCGACTCGGCGATCTCGAAGATGTAAAGCTCGCGCGGCTCTTGCTCGTAGGCCGCCTGCCACGCCGCCATGGCCTGGGTGTGCTCTTCGGCTTTGGTGTGGTTCTTGGCTCGCTCGACGCTGCTCTTGGCCCGCAGGCGAGCCATGTGGCCGCGCGCTTCCTTCAGCATGTCTTCGTTCGGCCCGGTGGCGACGAAGCGCTCGTAGACCAACAGCGCCTCGGCCCCCTGCCCGGCTAGGCGCAGCGCGTTGGCCTGGCGAAACAGATAAAGCGGCTGCCCGTCGAGCTTGTGGGCCCGATCCCACAGCGCCGCCGCCTGCTCGAAGCGCTCGGATTTCATCTCTTCCAGCGCTTTTTCGTCGAGGCCCTTGGCAATCTTGGGCTTGAGCGTGCCGATGTGCCGCTCCGAGTCGGTCTTAAGCGCCGGCTCAGGGTTCTGGCGCACCAGGAACTCGTAGAGCTTCAGCGCCTCGACATCGACCCCGCCCTCGCGGCAGGCCTGCGCGATGTTATAAAGTACGTCATTCTGCGGATCTAGCTCGTAGGCACTGCGGAGCTCACGTAGGGCCTGCACAAAGTCGTAGCTGGCGTAGGCCTTGCCGGCCGCTGCGACGTGGGCCCGCGCCTTCTTCTTGGCCGCCTTGTCCTGCGAGGCCTCGGCGGCCGGGCGCGTCTCGATCTGGCACAGACTGGCGTCGAGCTTGGGGGCGCTCTTCTCCGCTGCCGGGGCGGGTGCGGCCGGCGGCGAGGTCTGGGCCCAGCTGTGCGTCACCCCGCTTAGCCACAGCCCAGCCACGAGGCAGGACCAGAGCAGAAGCTGCGGACAGCGGCGACGAGAAGGACTAAACGGGCGGGCGCGATCGCACCCATAGGCAGAGACTGTCATGTTGAGGGCCGAGACTCAGGCGGCGGACCGTCGCATAGAGCCGGTCTTCCACATGATATCGCAGTCCGCCTATCAGGTGGGCGACGAACGCAAGGGGGACAAGAAGTTTAGTGCAGGCGCTCGGCCAGGCGCTGCGCGGCGCGGCTTGCCACCGCCATGATCGTAAGCTGCGGGTTTACCGCCGGTGAGGTCGGGATGACGCTGCCATCGCAGATGTAAAGACCCGGCAGGTCGTGCGCCGCCAGCTCGGGACTGACCACCGAGGTCGCAGGCGAGACCCCCATGCGGGCCGTCCCCAGCGGATGATAGGCGGTGAGATCGAACTGGCTCGGCCGCAGGTCTAGCTGGTGCAGGCGCGACAGCTCATCGGGATGCTTCAGGAGCTCGAAGCCATGCGCCGGCGTCAGCACCTGCTGCGCGCCCGCGGCAAAGAACACGCGGCTTAGGACGTCGATGCCGCGCTTGATCCGCGTCACATCGTGGGGCGTCAGGTCATAGCGAACCAGCGGCCGGCGATAGGGGCCCGGCGCGACGCTGCCACTCCCCGAGTCTTCGAGCATGAAGCCAAAGCAGGCCAGGTGGGGGAAGGCCTCCATGGTCTCGACGAAGCGACGGCCGACCATGGTGAGCTGCAGCGCCGACAGATCGACCGGCGTCGCCGCGCCCTCGAACAGCAGGCCCTGCTCGTGGAACTCTTCGATGGCGTAGCTCTGCGGGATCGACCGGCCCGTGGTGATCGGCTCCGGCATGATGGCAAAGATGCCGGCCGCCGGATGGATCGTCAGGTGCTTGCCCAGCGCCTGCGAGCGCGCGAGCGCCCGTCGCGCCAGCGGATCCGACAGCAGAAATACCGGGGTGGCCAGCGTGCCGCAGGCAACAACCACGGCTCGGGCCCGCACCCGGAAGCGCGACGCTCGCGTCTGGCCGCGATGCTGCGGATAGGCGGACGCGACCTCGACACCGACCACCCGGCCGCCTTCGTGCAGCAGGCGCTCGGCCCGCGCCCCGACGCAGAGCTCGGCGCCGGCGCGCAGGGCCAGCGGCACATAGCTGACGTTCATCGAGCGCTTGGCGTCGGTCGGGCAGCCAAAGCAGCACAGGCCCTGGCCATCGCAGTCGGGTGCATTGCGGCGCAGTGCCTGGTGCTTAAGCCCCAGGGCCTCGGCACCGCGAGCCACCGCGGCCGCCACCGGCCCCAGCACCGCCGGCTGGCCATAGGCCACACCGAGGACGCTCTCGACCCGCTCGAAGTACGGCGCCAGGCCCTCCGGACCGTAGCCGGTAAGCCCCAGCTGCACTTCCCAGCTGCGGGCGATGCGATCCGGCAGGCGATAGCAGGTACCGCTGTTCACCGTCGTCGAGCCACCGACCGAGCGACCGGTGGGCACAAAGATCGCCGCATTGCCCACCGTGCTAGTCATGCCCATGTCGCGATACAGCAGGTGCTGCATGCGAAACGTGCTGCCGGTAAAGTCCTGGCGACCGTAGTACAGGCCCTCTTCGAGGAGCAGCACGGCATGGCCGGCCGCCGCTAGCTCGTAGGCCGCGACGGCCCCGCCGGCCCCCGAGCCGATCACCACGGCATCCACCTCAAGCGTCTCGCCCTCGGGGATGTCGCAGGCGCGCCGCGTTCGGGCCCGCACATAGCCTGGCTGATCGTCGGGTGTGACCCGCTGTAGAGCCGCCTCCTCGCTGGGACGACCGTCGCGGTAGTGCTGACCGAGCCGGGCATAGATCGCCGGATCGTCGAAGTACAGCGCCTTGATCGGAGCGGCAATCGCCCGCAGCAGCAGCCGCCGGGCAAACCCGCCCTCCAAGAGCCCGTCGAGCAGCGCGGCCAGCTGATCGGGCTTAAGGTCGGCGATGCCCCGCCCGTAGCGCAGCCGGCTCATCGCACCCAGGCTGTGCAGCAGCGCGCGGTATCCCAGCGAAAACGGCGAGCCGAGCTCACCAATTAGCGCCTGCAGCCGCGTCACGACCTCGGGACCGGCGGCCGGCAGGAGCGGGCCGCCAGGAATCACCGCCCGGCACAGGGCGAGCAGCGCCGCCTCCTCTCGCTCAGTCAGCAGCGCAGGGGCCGCCGGCGCGGCCTCGACGATCGACGGTCGCGGCCGGTCAGCGACTCGCAGTCGCTCGGCAGAGCGGTCGCTGGCCCCCAGAGTCGAGGCCATGGCAGGCGACAGCACGTGGGAAGAGGCAGGCACGATAGGTAGAGAAGAAGACCGCATAGCTCACTCCACAAGTGGGGGACGTTTAGGCAAAAGGCTCATTGGTTCATCCATTCAATAACTAACACTTATCCAGCCATTTCGCATGGGGCGGCACGGTGTCATTTTGGTCCTACGCAGGCAACTTCCACCTCTGCCGGCCTCGCCCGTATCCTGGGTCGATGCACGACTTCGACTTTGATCTGTTGGTCCTGGGCGCCGGCTCGGGGGGAGTGGCCGCCAGCCGACGAGCCGCCGCCTTAGGAGCGCGGGTCGGCCTGGTCGAGGCGGGCCGGGTTGGAGGCACCTGCGTCTTGCGCGGCTGCGTGCCCAAAAAGCTGCTCGTCTATGGCAGCCACTTTCGCGACGATCTGGAAGATGCCGCCGGCTTCGGCTGGAGCGTCAGTCAGGCCAGCCTCGACTGGTCCAAGCTGGTGGCGGCCAAGGATCGCGAGGTCAGTCGGCTAAATGGCGTCTATCTGAAGCTCTTGGCCGACAGCGGCGTGCACCTGTTCTTTGGCTGGGGCCGGCTGGTCGATGCCCACACCGTCGAGATCACCAGCGAGGGCGGCAGCCAGCGCCTGCGCGCCCGCTATGTGCTTGTGGCCACCGGCTCCTCACCAGTCAAGCCGGCCATCTTGGGGGCCGAGCTTGGCATCACCTCCGACGAGGCGCTGAGCCTGCCCAGCCTGCCCAAGCGCGCGGTCATCGTCGGCGGCGGCTATATCGGCGTCGAGTTTGCCGGCATCCTTAGCCGCGCCGGCGTCGAGGTCAGCCAGGTGCTGCGCTGCGACAACATCCTGCGCGGCTTCGATGAGGAGCTACGCGCCGCCTACGCCGTCGAGCTTCAGCGCCGAGGCATCACGCTGCTCGCCAAGCAGAGCCTCGTCGCCGTCGAGCCCGCGCTGGCCGGGTCCTCGCCCGAGCTTCACGTGGTGCTGGAGAGCGGTACCCGCCTGGCCACCGATCTGGTGCTGTTTGCCACTGGTCGCCGCCCCAATACCGCGGGTCTCGGGCTGGAAGACGTCGGGGTCGCGCTGCGCCGCGGCCCCAGCCAGCCTGGCGCCATCCTCGTCAGCCCAGAGTCGCGCACCAGCGTCGACAACATCTATGCGATCGGCGACTGCACCGACCGCCTGAACCTGACCCCGGTCGCCATCGCCGAGGGCCGCGCCGTCGCCGCCACGCTGTTCGCCGGGCAGCCCACCGCCATCGATCACGAAAACGTCGCGACCGCCGTCTTTGGTGCCCCACCGCTGGCCTGCGTCGGCCTCAGCGAAGAACAGGCGCGGGCCCGCTACCCCGAGATCGACGTCTATACCAGCCGCTTCCGGCCGATGAAGCACACCCTGTCGGGCCGCGATACCCGCACGCTGATCAAGCTCATCGCCGATCGGGCGAGCGGACGCGTGCTGGGCTGTCACATGCTCGGCGCCGACGCCCCCGAGATCATCCAGGCCCTGGCCATCGCCATCCGCTGCGGCGCCACCAAGGCTCAGTTCGACGCGACGCTCGCCCTGCACCCCACTGCTGCCGAAGAATTCGTCCTCCTGCGCGAGCCGCGCAGCGCCCCCGCCCCCGCTTCGCCTCAATAAGAAATATCCCTTAAATATCTGCCGCGATCCGCACCGCAGGCGCGCTGCGGCAAGTGGGGTATTCCGCCGTCGCAGCCAAATATTTGTCAGTTTTTTTGTATCGGCAACCACCTGAAACTCTGCCTATAATCAGCGGACATCTCCTCCGAGCCATGCGAACTCGATCCCTTGGCCCAGTGTCCACGGTTGTCAGTGTTGGCCTGCTGTTTTGGGGAAGCAGCGGCCGTTCCGACCCGCACCACGGACGCGCCGTATCGACGCCACCGACTGCCGCACCGGCTGCCGGTCCGGCCCGAGCTCCGTCGGAAGAGCAGCTTCCGCGGCTGCGACCCGTGCTGCGCGGCGTGCTCTACCGCTCAGGTACGCCGAGCGAAGAAGCGCTGACCTATCTCTGCGAATCGGGCTGGAAGCGCGTCTATTCGCTGTATGGCGAGTTCACGACGCACATGGGCCCGAAGAACATCAACATGCTGCGCCACGGCCGCGACCAGCGCGAGTGCGTCTCGGCCGAGGGCCCGCGTCAGATTGAGTGGCGCCCGGCCCCGTCGAGCCGCATGCGCAACCTGCCGGCCATCTTTCAGGATGTCATCGACAGCATCCGCAAGCCCGAGCGCGGCCCGGTCCTGGTCCACTGCTGGAATGGCCTGCACTACGCCGGCATGGTCTCCGCGCTGGCCCTGCGCCAGTTCTGTGGCCTGTCGCCGCAGCAGGCCGAAGCCTACTGGCGAGCCAACGCCAATCGCGGGGCCAACTACCCGCTGATCATCGCCAATCTCTACAGCTTTAAGCCCCTGCCCAATCTGACGCTCACGCCGGATGAGCAGCAGGCTTTCTGCCCCAACTTCGCCAAAGGCTACCTCGTAACCCCCGATGCCTTCCCACCGCTGGAGCGACCGCTCGACAACCGCAACGAGAGCCGCAGTGCGACGGTGGCCAGCAATGCTCCCGTCCCTGGCCTGGCCCCGCCCACAGCTCCGGCGTACCTGCCAGCGACGCGCGATCCGCGAGCCTATCAGAACGCCAGCGAGCTTCCTGCGAGCTCGCCTGAGCGCCGCGTCAAGCCGGCGCACTCGCCTCCCCCCTTTGCCCTGCCCAGCCAGAGCCCGCCCGTCCAGAGCCGCGAGGCGAGCGGGTCATCGGCTCCCGCCAAGGGCTAGGGCGGCGATGGTCCTTAGCGCCTTCCTGCTGTCGCTCATCGGACTCCTGCTCGGACTCTTGCCCCTCCTGCCCTCGGTCTCGGTCATCGGTGTGATCGCGGCGGCGCTCGGCGTCCTCCCTGCCGTAAGCGGCCTGCTCTTGGCGCTGGCGAATCGCAGCGAAGCCCTGCGCAAGGGACAGCGCCTCGGCTCAGCGACCGCAACCCTGGTGCTGTCCGTCGCGGCCACGCTGCTCTGTGGCATGTGGCTCTTGGCCTTGGTGGTCGTCTTTCGCAGCCCGCGCGGGCGTGGCCCACAGGCCCCGCTGCCCTCGCCTCAGACCGCCCGGCTGGCCCCGGCTGCGGCCAGCCCCTGTGACGTTGGGATGCCATTTGCCGACCATCGCGTGTTGGCTAGGCAGCAGTTGCAGTACACTCTCCCTACCTAACGTCTAAGTAGGCTTGCCATGCAGCGTCCCCTGATCCACGATCCCGACTGGTTTTCCGTCGTCGGAGGCCCCCCTCCTGGCGATGTCTTTGTCCGCGAGCTGTTCCTGGCGGTGGCGGTGCTGGTCATCACCGTGGTCTGCGGCCTGCTGATGCCGCCACCCTGGCGGTTCTTTCACCTCCTCGGCGCACCGGCAGTCGCCACCGCGACGTTTCTGGCGCTGCGGCAGACCTGGCGGCGCAGCCAGCAGGTGCGGGTGCTGGGCAGTGTGCTCGAGCACCGCGACGGCTCGAAGCTGGTCCGCATCGCCCTGACCCGCGCCGTTCTGTCGGTGGCCGCCGATCCGATGGGCCTGCTGGTGCTGATCCTCGACGATGGTAACGGCCATGTCAGCGTCGCCCGACGGGCCGAGGAACACGAGCTCTCGGACCTGCCGCCGATCGCCGGCCCCTACCTCGAGCTGTCGCCCGACGACTTCGAAGCCGTCCGCTTCGCCGCGCAGCGCATCTATCCGCAGGCCTAACGGGCCCCTCGCCTCTCCGTTTTCCCCCGAAACCGTCTCGCGCTCCGCCGCCTAGGCTATGGCCTCGACCCTGGCCCGGGTTATGACCCCGATCAGCGCCTCTGTGGCACGACTCTTGACAGGCTCGCGCCGGCAGTGATACACGCACGGCCCTCAATCGGCCCTCGGCCCTCCCCCTGGAGACTCTATGCAGCTTGCCCCGCTGGCACCGCTTCTGCCTCTGCTAGCCGCCGCCGCAGGTGGTGAAGAAAAAGCCCCGCCCGTCATCGACATCGACGGGACGGTAGTGATCCAGTTCGTCATCTTCGTCGTCATGTACTTTGTGCTGCGCCAGTTTCTCTTCGCGCCCTACCTCAAGATGCGGGCCGAGCGGGCCGAGCGCATCGACGGCGCCGAGCGCAAGGCACAGGACATGGCCAAGAAGCGCGCCGAGCTCGACAGCGACTATCAGACGCGGCTGGAAAAGACGCGCGCCAAGGCCGAAGAAGAGCGGCTGCGCATCCAGAACGAGGCCCGGGCCCGCGAAGGCGAGCTCTTGGCAGAGGCCCGCGCCCGCGCTCAGGCTCGCGTGCAGGAGACGCAGCGCAGCATTGCCAGCCAGGTTGCCGCTGCCGAGAGTGAGCTGCAAAAACAGGTGGAGCCGCTGGCCATGGCTCTGACCAAAAAGCTCTTGGGACGCGAGGTCTAGATATGGACGCGCACTGCCCGATGCCCTCTCGTCCGTCTCGCCATCGCTCGCCCACGCTATCTCGGCTGAGTATGGCTGCCCTATCGCTGTCGGTGACGCTGCTGGCCCAGGCCGCACTCGCCCAAGCGCCCGCCCCGGCCCCGACCGGCGGAACGGCCCTGCCACCGCTGCGGACCGGCAGCGGCGCAACCGCAGCCGAGGTCGCCCCAGCCCTGCCACCGCCGGCCATACCGACGCCGGAGATCGCTCCCAGCCCGCCGCAGCTTCCCGCCGCGCCGGCCCCGGCGGCTATGCCGGCCCCAGCGCCGGCCGAGGGGGCGACACCGCCCCCACCCGCGCATGGCGAAGCCGCCGCTGCGCATGAGCCCGTGCCGCAGGCAGCACCGCCGAGCGGAGCGCATCCCGACACCGCCACCGCACCGCTGCCGCCTTTCCCCGGCCACGAGTCCGGACACGAAGCTGCGCACGGCACCGCAGCGGCCCATGGCGGCGGACACCACGGCGAAGCCGGACCGGTGATCGAAAACTGGGTGAGCTGGGACTACGGCCCGGGCAAGACGCACCACAACCCGCCGTTCCTGTTCGCTCTTATCAACTTTGCCGTCTTCCTGTTCATCCTGTCGCGGCTGTTCGGCAAGAGCTTCAAGACCTTCCTGGAGAGCCGACACGGCGAAGTGCGACATGCACTCGACCGCGCCCGCCACGTCCAGAAGGAAGCCGAAGATCAGCTCAAGGGGATCGAATCGCGCATCGCTGGCCTCGAAGCCGAGATGAACGAGCTCCTGACGAGCTATCGCAAGCAGGCCGAGGCGGAGCGCCAAGCGATCGTCCGGCGGGCAGAAGAAGAAGCCGCCAGCCTGCTGCGCGACGCTGAGGCGCAAGCGCAGGCAGCGATCGCCGCAGCCCGTCGCCAGCTTGAAGAAAAAGCCGCGCTGATGGCGGTCGATCTGGCCGAGAAGCTAGTGCGCAGCCGCCTGCGTGAAGACGATCACAAGCGCCTCACCGAGCAGTACGTCAGCCAGGTCGAGAGCCTCTCGCATCCGAAGGAGTCTGTATGATCAGCGGCTCTGTCGCTCGCCGATATGCCCGAGCCCTGCTCGCGATCGGCCAGGACCAGCAAAAAGACGAAGTGATCGCCACCGAGTTCGAGCGACTCGCCGAGGTCTACGAGCGCAGCAGCGCGCTGCAGGATGTGCTCAGAAACCCGGTGTTTAGCGCCAGCCAGAGGCAGAAGGTTCTCGACGGGATCACGGCACGGCTGGTGCTGTCGAAGACCACGACGGACGCGGCGCGCCTGCTCTTGACGCGGGGTCGCATGCCCGAGCTGCCGGGGATTGCCCGCGCGCTGCGTGAGCTGGTAGACGATCAAGCTGGCCGGGTGCGCGCCCGCCTGATCTCCGCCAAGCCGCTCGACAAAGGCACCGAGGTCCGCATCCGCGCCGCTCTCGGACGCAGCACCGGCAAGAGCGTGGTGCTGGAAACCAAAGAAGATCCATCGCTGCTGGCGGGCATCGTGGCCCAGGTTGGCGATGTCGTTTATGACGGCAGCTTGGCAGCGCAGCTACAAGCGCTGCGGGGCCGCTGGTCGCACTAACTTCACCCACCAGGCACGTTTCTCGGCGACGGAACATCGACGACGAACCAGTCGGCACCGCGCCGCAGATTGAGGGAGCTGTTCATGGAACTCAGAGCCGAAGAGATTTCTCAGATCATCCGCCAGCAGATTGAAAACTACGACCAGAAGGTCACGGTGCAGGAGACCGGCACCGTGCTGGTAGCCGGCGACGGTATCGCTCGTGTGTACGGCCTCGCTGGCGCGATGGCGGGTGAGATGCTTGAGTTCCCGCACGGCGTGCGCGGCATCGTGCTCAACCTCGAAGAGGACAACGTCGGCTGTGCGCTCCTCGGCAGCTACGAGGCGATCCGCGAAGGGGACGTCGTCAAGCGCACCGGCCAGATCGTCTCGGTTCCGGTCGGTGAGGGCGTGCTCGGTCGCGTCGTCAATGCCCTCGGCCAGCCAGTGGACGGCATGGGTGCCATCGAAGCCAAGGAGCTGCGCAAGGTCGAGATCAAGGCCCCCGGCATCGTCTATCGCAAGTCGGTGCACGAGCCGATGCAGACCGGCATCAAGCCGATCGACGCCATGATCCCGATCGGTCGTGGCCAGCGCGAGCTGATCATCGGCGACCGCCAGACCGGCAAGACGGCGATCGCGGTCGACACGATCATCAACCAGAAGGGCCAGAACATGTACTGCTTCTATGTGGCCATTGGCCAGAAGCAGTCCACGGTTGCCACCGTCGTCGACAAGCTGCGCCAGACCGGCGCCATGGCCTGGACCACGGTCGTCGTGGCCGGAGCCAGCGAAGCCGCGCCGCTGCAGTTTATGGCGCCCTATACCGGCGTCACCATGGCGGAGTACTTCCGCGACACCGGCCGCCACGCGCTCATCATCTACGACGATCTGTCGAAGCAGGCCGTTGCCTATCGTCAGCTGTCGCTGCTGTTGCGCCGTCCGCCTGGTCGCGAAGCCTACCCGGGCGACGTCTTCTATGTGCACAGCCGCCTGCTCGAGCGCGCCGCCAAGCTGTCCGACGACAAGGGCGCCGGCTCACTGACCGCGCTGCCGATCATCGAGACCCAGGCCGGTGACGTGTCGGCCTATATTCCGACCAACGTCATCTCGATCACCGACGGTCAGATCTACCTTGAGACCGACCTCTTTTACGCCGGTATCCGCCCCGCCGTGAACGCCGGTATCTCGGTGTCGCGCGTCGGTGGCTCGGCGCAGATTCCGGCCATGAAGAACATCGCCGGCAAGCTCCGCCTCGACATGGCGCAGTATCGCGAGCTGTCGGCGTTCGCGCAGTTCGGCTCCGACCTCGACAAGGCCTCGCAGGACAAGATCAACCGCGGCGCCCGCATGGTCGAAGTCCTCAAGCAGGCCCAGTTCGCCCCACTCACCGTCGAAAAGCAGATCCTCATCCTGTTCGCCGGCACCAGCGGCTTCCTCGACAAGGTGCCGGTCTCGGAAGTGCAGCGCTATGAGCGCGAGCTGTACGCCTTCGTCGAGGCCCGTCCCGATGTGCTGCCAGCCATCGCCGAGAAGGGTCGCAACAAGAAGGCTTTCAACGAGCTCACCGAGATGATGACCAAGCTGCTCAACGAGTTCGCCAAGGTCTTCTCCGCCGAGCCGCAGAAGGCCGGCGGACAAAAGAAGGCGAGCTAAGCCGATGCCCTCTCTTAAG
>CAZVMD010000052.1:0-31137 GCA_964628555.1 uncultured Myxococcales bacterium
AGTGAAAGCAGTAGCGGCAGCGATAGGCGCAGTAGCCAAAGTGAAAGTAATAGCCGGCGCTATCGAGCGGCCCGCTGAGTCGAGCCAGGTACTCGGCCGGGCTCGGCGTCTTGCGATAGGCCGGCTGCTCGGTCTGGATGGCGGGCGGATAGGTCAGCTGATAGTCGCGCATCTTGGGATCCGGCCGCAGCGCCGGATCGGCGGCGTAGATCTCCTGCAGCCGAGCCGCCAGCGCCTCGCGACTGCTCAGCACGCGCTCTTCCTCCGCCGACGCCGCACTGGGCCGAGCGGCGGCGCCATCCTTGCTGCCTGCCGCCTTCGCTGACGCGTTGCTCTTGTGCATCCGATCCCCCTTCTGGTTTTGCTCGCCTGTCTGCGCCGGCCGCCCCTCAGCGGACCGTCTTTTTCGTCCCGCCGCGCGACCTTAAGGCTCGGCGTGGCGACGCTGGCCCAAAAACGGAATGCGCTGCCCGGCCAGCTCGGTCAGCGCCGCCTGCATCGCACCGCGCACCTGGGCATCGATGTCCGCCACTCGCTGCGGATCGTCGGCATCGCGCGGCGAGGTGCCGACCAGCCAGAGCGGCGGCAGCACACGAATCGTGATCTGCGCCGGCAGCGGCAGATACCCCGGTGGCGTGCCCAGCACCAGCCCCCAGGGCAGGCACAGCGACAGCGGCAGCGCCGCCAAGCGAAAGCGCTGCCGCAGCCCCAAAAGCTCGGCGACGCGCCGCCCATCCGACAGCACCAGCAGCGTCTCGTGCGCACCGATGCTGACCACCGGCACGATCGGCACCTGGGCGCGCAGCGCCAGCCGCACATAGCCCACCCGTCCCGCGAAGCACACCTCATGGCGGCGCCAGAACGGCTTGCTGCTGTCGTAGTCGCCCCCGGGATAGACCTGCACCGCATAGCCACTCGAAAGCGCCCGCAGCGCCTGCTCCGGCCGAGCCCGCATCCCCCCCAGCTTGGCCAAGGCCCGCGACAGCCCATGCTCGCGCGCAAACAACAGATCATGCGCCAGCGTCACCAGCGGCGTCCGTCGCCCCGCCGTATGGTACGCACTAACCCAAACCAACATATCCGGCATCAGGATCCCCCCGTTATGCGTCCCCACCCCCAAAAACGGCTGGTCAGGGACGGAGGGGAACCCTTCGATCCGCGCGCGGAAGTAGGTGTGGATGAGGTGGCGGAGCCAGGGGGTGTGGCGGCGGATGTAGGCGGGGTCGTAGGCGGTAAAGTCGCCGCTTTTGTTGGCTGGTTTTTCGTCGCTGCTGCTGGTCACCTTGCCCCCCCGAGCTGGCGACTACTGTGGCAGGTGGCGGTTCTGCACGATGTCTACCAAGCGCACGGCGCCGCGCATCGGATCGGCCAAGAACTGGCCGAGGCCAGCGGTGATGGCCTGCATGTCGGCTTCGCTTAGATCGCTGCCATAGACGCCGGGCTCGCCGGCCTTGGCGCGGTGGAGCTCGTTGAGGATCTCGCCGATGCGATAGGCGGGATACAGGCTGTTGAGGTCGGCCTTGAGCAGGTTCTTGCCGAGCTGCAAGAGCACCTGATTGGGATCGGCGGGCAGGCTGCGCAGCGCGACCCAGCCGGCGCCCTCGATGGCACCGTTCTGCGGATCGAACAGCGGCGCCAGCTTGCGGACGATCGGCACCAGATCGCCGTCATCCAGCATTAGCTGCAGCAGGTCGGCGCTAAGCGAGAGCAGGGCGCGGAAGCGCGGCGCATCCGGTGAGCTTGGTCCGGGATCAGCGGTGTAGGCGGCGAGGATCTGGAACAGCGCTTGCCGCGCCTCGGGGCTGCCGCTGTTGATTGAGTCGACCAGATCCAGGCTGGCGGCGCCGATCGGGCCGGTCAGCATGTCGCTGGCGTCTTTGACCAAGTCGGTCTGCACCCAGGACCGCAGATCGCCCTTGGCGCTGTGGGCCAGGACGCGCTGGCGCAGCAGATCCACCCCGCCAAGCTGCAGCGAGCGGATGCGCGGGTTCTGGAACTTGTACTGGCCCGGCCCGACGCTGCGCGACAGCAGATACAGATCGCCAAGCTGGCTCATAGCGTCCTTCCAGCCGGCCTCGATGGTGGGTGCGGCGTGCAGGCGAGCCCGCTTGTTGCGGAAGGCCTCGGCGAGCAGATCGTAGGGCGTGACCTTGCCCTGGCCCGCGGCGCTCAGCACATCGACGATCACGGTATCGCCGGTGGGCTTAAACGTCGGCTGACCATCGTTGCGCACCGCCGTGCCGCGGCCATCGCGGAAGCTCAGCGAGCCGCCCAGGCGAGCCGCCTCGGGATCGAGCAGCCACTGCCCCAGCTTGGTCAGGACGCTGATCGCCTGCTGGTTGCTGCCGTCGTCGGTGCGGGTATTCAGCAGGGCCGGCGACAGGGCCAGGGACGAAGGCAGCAGATCGCCCTGGCCGAGCAGCGCGGCGATGAGCGGCTCGTAGCGAGCCAGGCCGTCTTTTTTCGACTGCGCCTCATAGTCAAAGCCATGGAAGCGCGACTGCAGGGTCGGCCAGTGGCGGTGCAGGACGGACAGCAGATCGATGAGGATCTTGGCCGCGTTCTGCGACTTGGTGCAGGCGCCGCTCGACGAGCGCTGCACGCACTCGCTGTACTTGCCAAAGGCATTCACCAGCGGCCGCAGCGCGTCGTAAAACGTGCGACCGCTCGGCGCCTTGACCGCTTCAAGGGCAAACAGCGCGCCGTTGTGGTGCTGCTGCCACGAGTGATTCTGGTTGCAGCACAGCGTGCCTTCGCGCTTCGGCTCGCAGGCCCCGAAGTCCATGGCGTCCTTCTGGAAGGCGCTGCGCAGGCTGTTGCTCTGGAACAAGAGCCGCGCCGCCGCCTCGGGCCGGGGATAGACCACCAGCTTGAAGAACGGGAAGGTGCTGGTGGTGCGCGCGGTGCAGCTAAAGCCAGGCAGGCCAATCAGCGATCCGAACAGCAGACAGGTTAGGCCGCTGCGCAGCGTGTCGTTCCGGATGGCGTTGATGAAGTCAGCTTCCGGGATGTTGTCTTTGACCGATGAGTCGGCAATCGAGATCAGATAGAAGAAGGCCAGATCGTCGATCTGCATCAGCTCGCAGGGCGCGTAGGTGCCAGGCAGCGGCAGCGGCGAGGTGATCTGAGCGCCGTTTTTGTTGCAGAACTTGGCGTTGTTGGCGTCGTGCACCAGATGCACGACGCGCTGCATGATCGATCGATTGTTCTGCGCGTTGCCGTTGTTCTGATCGACATCGCTGTCCGGCAGGCTGCGATTCACCGCCTTGCCCAAGCTGCCGCTCACCGCGCCTGGCATCGTCGCGTCGAGCTGGGTCTGGCTCATAAAGAAATAGTCGGCGTCGGTCATCAAGGTCGCGGTCAGCGGCCCCAGATCGGCCACCGCCGGGTCAGCCATCGCCGCCACCACATCCTGCATCAGGGCTGGCTGCCGTACGAGGCGCACCAGGATCGGCGCGAGGTCGTCAAACAGCGTCGAGTCCTCGGCCAGGGTGGCGCTGTCGTAGGCCGGCTTTTTGGCCTCGTCGAAGGCCTTGGCCACGGCGTTGAGGTTGCGAGCAAGCAGCGACTCTTGATCGCGCAGCAGCAGAAACACCGTGCGCAACAGGTGCGAGGCATCGGTGCCAGTGTTGGAAAACCCAAGAAGTTGCACAAATGCGTGGATCAAATCGATAAGTGGGGCGTCCTTGCTGCTGCTGATGTCAAAGCCGCTGTAGCTCAGCGGGCCGCCGTTCTGCGGGCCATAGTCGCGCTGAGCTGTGACCCGGTTCCCGAGGAGCTGCCGCAGGCCGGAGGCCAAGCGCAGGGGAATGTCGCGCCCCGGATCGAGCAGGCCCGGGGTCTCGCGCAGCAGCGCTGCCAGGATGGTGTCGTCGAGGTTCTGGTAGCGATACAGCAGGGTGGTGCCGCTAAGTAGCGCGCGGCCATCGGCGTCGCGGGCGGCGGCGTTATCGCGCTTGCTCTTGTCGAGCTGCGGGAAGGGCGAGACATCAGGCAGCGGGCTGCCGCTTGCCGACAGGAAGTGGCCGCTGGCATCGATATCGGCGCGGCCGTCGCGGTCGGTATCGCGATAGGGCACCGGCAGCGTGCCGCCGGGACCGCTCTTGTTGATGTCGGGCAGGCCGCGGGCATCGCGCAGCAGGCCATAGATGTTCTGCCCGGCCGGCAGCGTGCGCAGCTCGGTGTACTGCGACAGGAGGAAGTTCAGGCCGATGCGCAGCGTGCGGTCAGCAGCGAAGACATCCGGCACGGCGGTCGTCGCGGCTAGCTCGCGGAACAGCGCCGGGTAGAGCTGGCGTCGCGGCACCGCGCTCGCCTCAAGCGCCGCGCTGGCATCGGGATAAAGCAGCGGCAGCAGGCGGTTGAGCGAGGTGTACAGATCCTTCACATCGAGCAGGCCACGGGCCGCAGTCCCCTCGGTGCCAGGCGGACGATAGCCGACGCGATAGCTCAGCCGGCCGAGCGCCGAGACGGCGGCCGCATCCCCAGCCAGGCCGAGCAGCACCGTGCCGCTGCCCAGCGCTGCCTGCCGCGCCTCTGGCCCATCGAAGGCCGGCAGCGAGGCGCGCAGGGTCTGATTGAGCGGCTCAAGCAGCGACTCGGGAGCGGTGACGTTGACGTCGTCGATGAGGGTCTTGCGCGCGGCCTGCATGGCGTTCATGACCGGCGGTGCACCGGCCGGCACCGCGCCGCCAAAGCGACACATGCCGCGATAGCCAACCCCAGAGGCATCGAGGGTCGGACGCTTGCCGGCCTGCACCTCGGCGAGCTCACCGCTGTAGGCGACGCGGTTGCAGGCTTCGGTGTAGACGATCTCGCCAAACGTCCGCGCAGCCGGCGCGCTGCGCTGCCCCAGATCGACATCGCAGGACAGGAGCGACAGCGCCCCCAGCCACAGCGATAGCCGACGCTGACGCGACGCTGACGCGGAGTGACCCGAGCCGCCCCCTCCGGCTGTGAGCTTGGCGTCCTCCCCCTTTAGCAGACCGGCGCGGAAACGTTGGGTCTTCATCTGGATTTTGTATCGCGGTTCGCTCCCCGCTGTCACCCACCACCCCAATCGTGTGTGTCTTTGCAGTAGTATCGCGCCATGTCTACTTCGACCTCGCACGCAGCAAGTCCACCCGTCGGCTCGTCTGGCCAGCGGGAGCAGGTGGTGATCATCGGATCGGGACCGGCCGGGCACACCGCCGCCATCTACGCGGCCCGCGCCAACCTGTCGCCGCTCATGTTCGAGGGCTTTATGGCCGGGGGCGTGGCCGCCGGTGGTCAGCTGACCACCACCACCGAAGTCGAAAACTTTCCCGGTTTTCCCGAGGGCATCTCGGGTCCCAAGCTGATGGAGCGCATGCGTGCGCAGTCCGAGCACCACGGCACGCGCATCCTCACCGAGACCGTTGAGCACATCGATCTTTCGCGCCGCCCCTTCCACATCAAGAGCGACAGCACCGAGGTCTGGGCGCAGACGGTGATCATCGCCACTGGGGCGACGGCCAAGCGGCTCGCGGTACCGGGGGAAGAGACGCTGTGGAACCGCGGCATCAGCGCCTGCGCGGTCTGCGATGGCGCGCTGCCGCTGTTCCGCAATCAGGTGCTGGTGGTGGTCGGCGGCGGCGATACGGCCGTCGAAGAGGCGACGCACCTGACCAAGTTCGGCAGCCAGGTGGTGCTGGTGCATCGCCGCGGCGAGCTTCGCGCCTCCAAGGCCATGCAGAAGCGGCTGTTCGAAAACGACAAGGTCAAGCCGCTGTGGCACCACGAGGTCATCGCGGCGCTCGGCGAGGGCGAGCTTCAAGCGGTGCGGCTGCGCGATGTGCGCAGCGGAGCCACGCAGGAAGTCGCCTGCCGCGGCCTGTTTTACGCCATCGGCCACGTGCCCAACACCGCCTTCCTGGGCGGTCAGCTGGCGGTCGATGAGACGGGCTATCTGATCACGCAGCCGGGCACGACGCAGACCTCGATCGCTGGCGTCTTTGCCTGCGGCGATGTGCAGGACAAGCGCTGGCGGCAGGCGATCACCGCGGCCGGCACGGGCTGCATGGCGGCGCTGCAAGCAGAAGCCTTCCTCGCAGGTCACTAAGCCATGGCCGGCAGCCAAGCCACGCCGCGGCCCGGGGGAAAGCTACGGCGGCAGCGCAGCGCCGGGATCGTCTGCCTGCTCTGTTCGGCGATCCTCTTTGGCCTGGCGTACACGCCACCGCTCAGCTTCCCGCTGTGGCTGGGGCGGCTCGTCGGCCGTGAGCTCTCGCTGCTGACAGCGCTGCTTGGTCTTGCGGCGGCGATCCTGCTTTTCCGCGCGCTGCCGAGCCGAGGTGGACGCGCCGTGGGGGTCACGCTGGCGCTGCTGCTCCTGGGCTTCGGCGCGCTGCCGTTTGTCGCCCCGCTT
This sequence comes from uncultured Myxococcales bacterium, assembly GCA_964628555.1. Lineage (GTDB taxonomy): Bacteria > Myxococcota_A > Polyangia > Palsa-1104 > JAEUJZ01 > JAEUJZ01. The sequence goes on from CAZVMD010000052.1 coordinate 6,386, forward strand.
TCGAGCTTTGCGCAGCCGGGCCTGCGCTTCTCGCCTCGCGAGTACGTATTTGGTGTAGGCAGTCCGCAGGGCATCCGGGAAGAGCACGATGTGGCCATCGCCAGCGATCGACCGGAGCTGTTGGTCGATGTCTATCGCCCGGCGCTGCCCGGGCCGCGGCTGTCCCCCGGCGTGGTGGTGATTCATGGCGGCAGCTTCCACTACGGCGACAAGGGAGACGCACCGCAGGTCTCGCGGGCGCTGGCCGCAGCGGGCTTTGCGGTCTTTGATCTGCGCTATCGCCTGGCGCCGCAGCATCCCTTCCCGGCCGCCGTGCAGGACGTGCTGTGCGCTGTCGGGCGCCTGGCCGAGCCGACGGCGCAGGCTCGCTTTTCCGTCGATGGCCAGCGGATCGCGCTCTTGGGTCGCTCGGCTGGAGGTACGCTGGCGCTGGCCGCGGCCTATGCCGCTTCGGCGCAGGCCGTCACGCCCAAAGGACGATCCGCGCTGCCTTCGCTGCGGGCCGGCTGCGCGGTCATCGATGTGGCGCCGCGGGCGGTGGTTGGCATCTATCCCTGGACCGATCTCAAGGCGGCCTACGAGCACCCGCCCAGCCCCGATGCTCTGGATACGCGCGACAAGCTGCTGGGGTATCTGGGCGGCACGCCCGAGCAGCTACCAGGTCCCTATGCGCACGCCAGCCCGCTGTTTTATGCCCAGCTGGCCGAGCTGCCCCGCGCCGCCTTGCCGCCGACGCTGCTGATCCACGGCCTGGGCGATACGCTGGTCCGCCCCGAGCAGAGCCAGCAGCTCGCTGCGGCGCTGCGCCAGGCTGGCTATGCGCCGCAGACGCTGTTCATCCCGATGGCCGAGCACGGCTTCGACCATCGCGCCGGCGGGACTGGCGAGCAGCTGGAGCGCGCGGCTGTGCTGCGCTTCCTGTCGCAGGCGCTGTCGCCCTAGCTCGCCCGCTACGCTGGGCCGGCAGCGACGGGCGAGGAAAGCTCTGTGCGCAGCTTCCACGGCGGGCGATAATCGCGGTTGGCTCTTTTTCGGCTAGGACAATCGCACATGCTTAACCCCGTCTCTGTCTTTGATCCGGCGGCGAGCGCCGGTGAGCTGAGCCCGCTGGTGATGATGGATAGTCAGGGGTTCGATGAGCTGCCGTTTGGCGCCATTCGCCTCAACGGCGAAGGCGTCATCCTGGGCTACAACCGCTTCGAGTCGCGGCTGTCGGGGCTAGATAGCGCGCGTGTCATCGGCAAGAACTTCTTTACCGAGGTCGCTCCCTGCACCAACGTGCAAGAGTTCGCCGGCCGCTTCCGCGAAGGGATCCGCCGGGGCGAGCTGCACGCTGTGTTCCCCTATGTGTTCAGCTTCTCGCCGCCGCGGCAGGTGACGGTCACGCTGTACTTTCACAAGCCGACCGGCAACGCCTGGGTGCTGGTCAAGGCGGACGCGCGCTAGCCGCAGCAAGCCGGCGCAGGCCAGAGCCAGCGACTACTGCAGCCGCTGCGCCAGGCTGTTGGCGCTGACCTCGCCTTCCCAGCGACTGATGGCCAGGGTCGCGACGCCGTTGCCGATGAAGTTGGTCAGGGCGCGGCACTCGCTCATGAAGCGATCGACGCCGACCAGCAGGGCCAGCGACTCCAGCGGAATGCCCGGCACCGACTCTAAGGTCGCGGCCAGCGTGACGAAGCCGGCGCCGGCGACGCCGCTGGCGCCCTTCGAGGTGATCATCGCCACCAAGAGCAGCGCCAGCTGATGCTTCAGATCGAGCGGCGTGTTGGTGGCCTGCGCCAGGAAGACCGCGGCCATGGTCATGTAGATGTTGGTGCCATCCAGGTTGAAGCTGTAGCCGGTCGGAACGACCAGGCCCACCGTGGCGTGCGAGCAGCCGAGGCCTTCGAGCTTGCGCATCAGGCCAGGCAGCGCGGTCTCGGACGAGCTAGTGCCCAGGACCAAGAAGATCTCGTGCTTGATGTAGATGAGATAGCGCCACAGCGAGACGCCGCACAGCCGCATGATGAAGCCCAAGACCAGGCAGACAAACAGCCCGGCCGTCAGATAGAAGCTCACCATCAGGCTGAGCAGGCGATGCAGCGAGTGCAGACCAAAGCTGCCCACGGTGTAGCCCATCGCGCCGAGCACGCCGAGCGGAGCGAGCTTGACGATGATGCTCATCATCGAAAAGCAGACGCGCGAGCCCTCTTCGATGACCCGCAGGACGTTCTGGCCACCGCCCGGCAAGAGGCTGATGGCAAAGGCAGTCAGCGTCGAGCAGAACAGCACCTGCACCATGTTGCCGGAGGCAAAGGCGCCGACAAATGAGGTGGGAATGATGTTGAGCAGAAAGTCGACCTGGCCGTTGGCGTGGGCCTTGGTGAGGTAGCTCTTGCTCAGGCTGGCGTCGAGGCTGCGCACATCGAGGTTCAGGCCCACCCCCGGCTTGACTAGGTTCACCACCAGGAGGCCAATGATCAGCGCCAGGGTCGAGACGAACTCGAAATAAAGCAGCGCGCGCAGCCCGGTACGCCCCAGCCGCTTGAGATCGCCCATCGAGGCGATGCCGTGCGCGATGGTGCAAAAGACGATGGGCGCGATCATCAGCTTGACCAGCTTCGTGAAGCCATCGCCGAGCGGCTTGAGCAGCTGCGCATACTGAGGAAACCAAGTGCCCAGCACCACCCCAAGCACCACGGCCAGCACGATCTGCATGTAGGAGGTGCGATACCAGGCGTCATCGCTCGTCGAGCCGACCTGCTCGGCAGAGATTTGCAGCCGATGATCGCCTGAGCTATCTGGGCCGCTTGGGTTGGTTGACATGGCACCGTCTCCTTGTGAGGGCTAGCCGGGAACTCGGCGCGAGCGAGTCACCGACCTCACTATTTTGCAGCGATCGATCGCCGGACGGTTGGGGTATGTGAATTCCCATTACGGATCGTCCGTGCAGTACCGCGGCGGACGCGGACCGGGACGCGGGGGCGGATGCGCAGGCCGCGCCAGCGGCGGCTAAGCGGACGACTGACGCGGGGCGCGAAGACAAGGCGGAAGGGCGGCAGCGGCCGGGGCCGCTATTCGTTCTGTGGCGGACGCGACTTGCTCTTGAGGCGGGAGACGAGGCGCTGGTTGGTGAGGATCGACCACTGCAAGCGGACCGCGAGATCGACGGCCTGCACGAGCTTCTGGATGCTGTCGCCCTTGGTGATGTAGGCGAAGGGCCGGAAGTCATTGATGATGCGGTAGGGGTCTTTGCTGTCCTGGTAGGCGGAGTAGAAGATCACCGGCAGGTTGGGATGGTTCTCGCGGATCTTCTCGCAGACCGCGAAGCCATCCATGCCGGCCATGCGCACGTCCAAGATCACGGCGCAGGTCTCCTCCGACAGCGCGGCCAGTGCATCGGGGCCGTTCTGGCATAGATGCACGCTGTAGCGACGGCCCAGCAGGCCGGACAGGCCGCGCAGGATGTCGCGATCATCATCGACGATGACCACCTTGGGCTGCTCTTCCCGCGGCTTCTCGCTGCCACTGGGTTTGCTGGCCGGGGGGGCGCCGGCCCGCAGGAGCTCATCAAGTTCGTTGAAGGCCATGCCGCAACTCGCCTCCTAGGGCGATGCTCGCAGGATAGCGCGACCGGCCCCCACTGCCACCGCCTGACTGGGGAAGGCCACCACACCCAGCAGGCTCTGCACAGTCTGTCCCCCCAAGGACCCAAACGTCGCACCATCGGTTGCGTGCAGCAGCAGCCCGGCGTTGCCGACCAGCCAGACATCGCCGCCGCCCAGGTTGGCCAGGCCGCGCGGCAGCGGGTTTGGCGACAGGTCGATGGCGCGGTCATAGGTGCCGTTGTTGATCCGCTGAATCACGCTGCGTCCCAGCGAGTCCGAGCCAGCGAACAGCACCTCCATGCCGGCGGCCGAGGCGGCGTACAGGGTCGAGTTCGGGACCCCGCGCAGGACCGTGGCGGCGCCGGTGCCGGTCTGCCGCAGCACGCAGGCGATGGTGACGGTGGCGTTCATCGGATCAGGGATCGGCGAGCCACCGGCCCAGACCTCGCCGTTGCCAGCCACGCTGACCGACAAGAGGTTGGAGCTGACGGGCACACCGACGCCAACTAGGGCCGAGCCCGTCCAGCGCAGAAAGGCGCTGCTGTTGCCGACCATGTACACCGAGCCGGGACCGGCCCCAGCCACCGCGTTGAGCACGGCAGCGACTGGCACGCTCTCAGAGCCAAAGCTGGTGCCATTCCAGCGCAGCACAACCGGCAGACCGGTCGCGGTGTTGTAGCCAGCCACCCAGACCTCGCTGGCGCTGGCAGCATAGACAGCGCGGTATTCAGCGGTCGCCGGCTGCCCAGTTGCGACGGGCAGCCAGGCCTGACCGGTGTAGTGCAGCACCGTGTTCACGCTGCCGACCGCCCAGAGATCCTTGGGACCGGTGCCCGAGATGGCGTTTAGGACTCCTGCGCCCGGCTCGGCGGCGCGGCCATAGGCCTGCCAGCTGCTGCCGTCGAAGTGCAGGATCGTGCCACGGGCTCCGACCACCCAGACGTCGTTTTCGCTGACCGCGTGGACCCCGTTTAAAAACAGCGTCGATGGCACCGGGTGACGCACCAGAGTAGTGCCGTCGTAGTGCAGCACCGCGCCATCGATACCGACCAGCCAGCCGTCGCGCACCGCGCGAAGATAGGCGCCGTGGAGCTGACCCGCCGCCGGATAGGCCGGCAGTGCGCGATACAGCTGCCCGTCATAGGTTCCAACGACGTTGACATCGCCGCCCAGGAGCACGCTGCTCGCCGACAGGCCGCTCATGCCGTAGATCGCGCCGCCGCTGGTCGCGATGGCGCTAAAGGTGCCGCCGCTGTAGCGCTGAAACTGGCCCGCGGCGTTGCTGACAAAGGCGGTGCCGTCCGGGGCGACAAAGAGCCCGATCAGCTGCCCCACCGGCCCGCCCGGCTGCGTCATCCACGTCGAGCCGTTGTAGCGGAAGATCGTGCCCATCATGCCGACCACCCAGACGTCGCTGGCGCTGCTGCCGCGGACCACGCTGAGGTTGGCGGTGCTGCCACCTGGGGTCGGTGTGGTCGTCCAGCTAGTGCCATCGAAGTGCAAGAGCGTGCCGGCGTCGCCCACCGCCCAGACATCGGTCGGGCTGGCGCCCCAGACCGAGCTCAGGTTGCGGCTGGTGCCCGAGCTGGTCAGCGCCCAGACCGTGCCGTCCCAGTGCAAGATCTGGCCGCTGTCGCCGACCGCCCACAGGTTGTCGCTGCTGAAGCCCCAGATGGCGTTGAGGTTGACGTCGAAGGGCAGCGGATTTTCCCAGCAGACCTTGCCGGTGCAGAGCTGCGGCACGAAGCGGGCCTGGGCGGACAGCGGCCGAGTCACCGTCAGATCGCAGAGGCCGACCCCAGCGCAGGCGCCGCTCCAGCCGGCAAACGAGGACCGCGCGCCGGGGGTCACGCTCAGCGTGATGCGGCTGCCCGAGGGGGCATCCAGCCGACACTGCGCGCCGCAGGACAGGCCAGTCGGATTTGACGCGATGACCCCATCGCCCTGGGTCGCCACCTCGACGCTGCACAGCGAGGGGTTGTTGTTCTGTAGGCTGACGCTGACCGTCAAGCGACCACTGCCGCTCACCGCTACCTCGCCGCGTCCGCTAGCCGCCGCGCAGCCATCGGCCCCAATCGCCCGCACATCCACCGCGAAGGTACCGCTGGCCCCGACCGGCAGCGGATACTGAGCCTGCCGCACATCGGCCGGCAGGTCTTCTGCCTTGCGGACTGCCTGCCCAGCCAGCGTCGCCGAAAAGCGCAGCGCCAGAGCCCCGCTTGGACTGCCGCTGACGTCCACGACCACCGTCGGTCCGCCGCCGCCACCGCAGCCCGAAGCTCCCGCCTGCAGCAGGCCCAGGATAATGACGAGCCGCGCCAGGGCCCAGGGCGTGTTCGGGGCAAGCTCCACGGGTGCAGAGCGGGGGCGGCGAGCGGGGGCGAAAGTGTCTGCGGTAATGCGCTGCATGCTGCCTCGTAAGGGTTCGGTCTAGGCCGGCACCGTCTGAGGCCGGCCGCTCGATCTTATCGCGCCGCCGCCACCCTCGGCGAGAGGAATATGCCCGCCAACACATTGCGAATTGTCTTCGGCAGGTTCAGCGGGTATGCCTGTGACGCTCACTTCAGCCCCACCGAACCGCGCTGCGCCACGTGCTCAGCCGGCTCGGCTCACTCGCGGAGGATCCCATGCCTGTCTCCCCTCAGTCGCCGCCCGATCTCGACGGCGTCCCGGCCGAAAGCGGCCACACCGCTACGGCGGCCATGTCTCCCTGCAGCCGGCGCCATGCGACGAGCTTCCGGCGGAGCGGACCTCTGAGCGGACTCGCGGCCAGCCTGGCCGGCCTGCTGCTTGCTTGTGGCGGCGAGCCCGTCCCGCCCGAGCCAGCGTCCCCACTCGCCAGCCCGAGCCAAGCGCTTCGCAGCAGCCGCTCGCCGGCGACAGCGGCCTTGCTGCCGACCCTGCCCGCTGATCTGGAGCCGGCCTTCGATGCCAACCCGCGGCCCAGCGATAGCTATCGCGTCGTCGGCCGCCTGACGCCACCCAGCTGGTCGTGGGGCGAGATCGAGCTCCTCGAAGGCAGCCAGCGCGTGCGCAGCGAGGGCTACAACCGCCGCACCGAGAAGCTGCGCGAGCGCGACACCTTTCAGTCGGACAAGTACCCGCTGCGGACCTACTTCGGCGCGCTAAATCAGCAGATCGTCGATGGCTTCAACCTGCACTACAGCCACGCCTGTGGTCGCGGTCCGGCCGCCTGCCCGACGAGCGCCGCCGGTCCGACGCGGCCCGAGGCTCGCTTTGTGCTGCTGCACAAGGGTCCAAAGACCGCCGCCCGGAGCTGCCGCAGCGAGCTTGCTCCGATGCTCTTGGTCCACGGCGCCATGCAGGACGGCAACGTCTGGCTGTTCCCCGGTGGCAACGACGGCAGCGGCGCCGCCTTCCCTGGCACGACGCAGAAGACCGGGCTGGTGCAGCACCTAGAGGCCGCCGGCCGCTGCGTCTACGCCGTCACCTTCGGCAACTTCCACGGCGACAACTACAGCCAGGCGATCGGCGTTGCCAACGCCATCGCTCGCATCCGCGGCCTGCACAAGCGCAGCGACGGCAGCCTGCCCAAGGTCGACGTCACCGCCTGGAGCAAGGGCGTGCTGGCGGTCGATGCCTATCTGGCCAATGCCCCAAGCTGGCCGGCCGCCTCCAGCCGCTACTTCGACCGCCTCGCCGCCGCGCAGAGCGCCGAGGTCCCGGCCTATCGCGACGACGTCCGCGTCTACACCGCGCTGTCCGGCCCGCACAAGGGCCTCGACCTCAACTTCCGCCACCCCATCCACACCCTGACCATCGCCAGCACCTCGAACAACGCGCCGATCGGCCGCGGTCCCATGCCCTGGACCTGGTTTTCGGCTCTGCAGTGCGTCACCTGGGGCCCCGACTCGCCGTGGTTCGATAACCCCTATGCCAAGTCGGTCTGCGAGGGCCGCGGCGGCACCTGGCCCGACTTCTTCACCCGCATCTATCTGTCGAACCTCACCGGCCTCGATAGCAGCGGCAAGCCGGTGGCCCCAGAGACGCTCAAGCGCCTCAACGTCGCCGAAGGGGTCAGCGCCAGCCGCTTCGAATTCGACGAGTACAACCTCAGCCTGTTCGGCAGCCTCGACGAACGGGGCAGCTTCATCACCGCCTACCTCGGCCAGCTACAGGCGGCCTATGACCTGCGCCCCAGCTACCCCGTGCCGCGCCGCGACAGCAGCGACTGGAAGGACCTCGACCCCGACGAGAATCGCTACTATCCCTGGCTGCGCCCCAAGCTCAGCTTCCTCGGCGGCGGCTATCTCGACGATCCCGATCGCACGGCCTGCCGCAAGACCGCCTTTCTGCCCTCGGCCTCGCCGTGCATCGCCTGGCATACCTACTACACGGCGCGCAACGCCGAGCCCGGCGGCGGCCTATACAGCAAGTATCAGCTCATGTCTGGCCTCGGCATCGCCGTCGCAGAAGAGATGGGCGGCCACTTCATCGCCCGCCTGGCGGCCCGTGGGCTCGACACCCGGCTAGGGGCGCTCTACGTCCTTTACGGCAGCGCGCTCGGCGCGCCCGGCACCGCCTACGAGACCGACGGCCTGTCCTGCCCCAGCTGCACCGCCAACAGCGACGGCGTCCTGTTCAAAGAGAGCATCGCCGCCCTCACCCAGCTGACCCAAGGCTGGAGCGCCAGCAAGCGCGCCAGCAGCGCCAAGCAAGAAGCCATGCCCCTCGGCCACCTAGAAATCGGCGTCACCCCCACCGCCTGGGACAAACTCCTCACCTTCCTAAAAGCCCGCGACTAACCCCCCCCAATTCCCCACGAAAGCCCTGCACCGCACAGCTGCGCCACAAAATCCCCCCATTCCGGCGCAAGCCCTGCAACGAATAGTTGCGCTACTGAACCCCCCTCTTCCGGACGCGGAAGAGGGGGCTGGGGGGAGAAGGGCGCAAAGTTGGGCGCAAAGGCAGGCAAAAGGGAAAGGAGTGCGCGAGAGGGACAACCGCCAGGTTTCCCTCTCGCAAACGTTTTTCTAAGTCAAACCCTCCCCCTGCGCTACGTTGACAGAGTGGCAGCCACCGCCCCCCCCCCACGCAATCGCCCCCCTCACCCCCAAGGCCCAGTCGCCCCGCCGCTGCCCGTCGACGCCGTCGTCTTCGGCGAAGCCCTGCTCGACTTCTTCCCCAACCTCGACGAGATCCACAAACCCCTCGAAGAAGTCGTCGGCTTTCGCCGCTACCTCGGCGGCGCTCCCGCCAACTTTGCCGTCGGGCTGGCTCGCCAGGGGATCCCCACAGCGCTAGTCACCCAGGTGGGCAGCGATGCCTTTGGCCGCTTTGTGCAGAACCAGCTCGCCGCCGAGGGCATCGCTGGCGATGCGGTGCTTTGCCATGGCAGCGCCCGCACCGGCGTGACCTTCGTCTCGCTTTCAGGAGCCGGGGCCGCCGGTCGCTCGTTCCTGTTTTATCGCCACCCCTCGGCCGACATGCTGATCGCCCCCGGCCAGCTCGACGAGCGGGCCGGTCATCTCCGCCGCGGCCACCTGTTTCACTTTGGCTCGTCGACCCTGTCGCGCGAGCCGAGCCGGGCGGCCACCCTGCGCGCCCTGGAGCTCGCGGTCGGGGGCGGGCGGCGCCCGCAGTCGCTCGTCTCCTGCGACGTCAACCTGCGACCCCATCTGTGGCCCGAGCTCAAAGACGCCCCGCCGCTCTTGCGCAAGCTGCTCGCCGACTGCGACATCGTCAAGCTGGTGCCCGAGGAGCTGCCGCTCTTGTTCGGCACCGAAGACGTCGAAGAAGCGGCCGCGCGGGCCCGCCGAGCCGGTGCGACTGTGGTCGCGGTGACGCTAGGTGACAGCGGCTGCTACATCGACAGCCCGGCCGGTGCGACCCACTTTGCCGCCGAGTCAACCCGCCTCATCGATCCGACGGGAGCCGGCGATGCCTTCTGCGCCGGCCTGGTCGCGCGGCTTTTCGCCGAAGTGCGGGTCCGCGATCCCGAAGATCCGAGCGCCAGCGACGATCTGCGCAAGCGCCTGGCCAGCCTGAGCGCGGCCCAGATCAAGAGCGCCGCCAGCCATGCCTGTCACCTCGGCGCGCTGGCCTGCACCGCGCTCGGCGCCACCACGGCCCTACCGGTCGTGCCCGCCTCGGCTCCCGCCCCAGCGCCGGCCAAGGCCGCCGCCAGCCCAGCCCGCGGACGATGAGCAGAGCCCAGCCCGATCCGCCGCAGCTCCGTCGAGACGCCAGCCGCACCACCAGCCCGCGGCGCATCCTGGGCATCGATCCCGGCACCATCCACTGCGGCTACGGCGTCATCGAAGTCAGCCAGCGCGGCGCCTTTATGCGCCCGCGCTACATCGAGTGCGGCGTCATCGAGCTGAATCCTCGTCACCCGCTGGCCGATCGCTTGGTGGCCTTGGCCGCTGACCTGCGCGAGATCCTGCGTGAGCTGCAGCCGCACGAGGTGTCGCTAGAGTCGCTGTACCACGGCGTAAACGCGCAGTCGGCGCTGCGCCTGGGCCATGCCCGCGGCGTCATCATGCTGGTGGTCAGCGAGGCCGGGCTGCCGCTCGCCGAGTACCCCCCAGCCACCGTCAAGCGCCAGGTGGCCGGCAATGGGCGGGCCCACAAGACCGAGGTGCAGCGCCTGGTCTCGTATCGCTGTGGTCTGTCGCAGCCGCCGCCGCTCGACGCCAGCGACGCTCTGGCCCTGGCCCTGTGTCACGCCCAGACGCGCTGAGCCAGGCGAAGCGGCCGCCGCTTACTTTGGCGACCCCTGTGGCGACACATTTCGCGGTAGAACAGGGACGTGCCACAGCCGATCTGCGCCGTCCCTAACCTGCTTTCTCTCATCGGTGGAACTCCGCTGCTGCGCCTGCGTCGCCTGCCGCCGCCGGGCAGCGGCGCGGTGCTGTGCAAGTGCGAGCAGCAAAACCCCGGTGGCAGCATCAAGGATCGCATTGCCCTGTCGATGATCGAGGCCGCCGAGCGCGACGGGCTGATCCGCCCCGGTGAGTCAATCATCGTCGAGCCGACCTCGGGCAACACCGGCATTGGCCTGGCCATCGTCTGTGCCGTCAAGGGCTACAAGCTGGTGCTGACCATGCCCGAGTCGATGAGCCTGGAGCGCCGCAGCCTGCTGTCGGCCTACGGTGCCGATCTGGTGCTGACCCCCGAGCGCCTGGACATGGCCGGGGCCGTCGAGCGCGCCGAGGGGCTGCAGCGCAGCGACAGCCGTTACTTCATGCCGCAGCAGTTTCGCAACCCCAACAACCCCGAGGCCCACCGCCGCACCACCGGGCCCGAGATCCTGACCCAGCTGGACTGGCTGGCGGCCCAGCCGAGCCCGGCGAGCCCCCGCCCCGGCGAGCCCGAGAGCCCACCGCTGCCCGCCCGCATCGATGCCTTCGTGGCCGGCGTCGGCACCGGCGGTACGCTGACCGGCGTCGGCCAGGTGCTGCGCCAGCGCTTCCCCGGCGTGCGCCTGATCGCCGTCGAGCCACGCGGCTCGGCCGTGCTGTCGGGGGGCTGCGCCGGCCCGCATCGCATCCAGGGCATCGGCGCCGGCTTTGTCCCCGGCATCCTCGACCGCGGCCTGATCAGCGAGGTGCGGGTGATCGACGATGCCGTCGCCTATCAGCAGAAGCGGCGGCTGGCCCGCGAGGAGGGCCTGCTGGTCGGCATCTCGGCCGGAGCAGCGGTGCACGTCGCGCTGCAGGTGGCCGGCGAGCTAGGCCCAGACAGCGTGGTGGTCACCGTGCTCTGCGACACCGGCGAGCGCTACTTCTCACTCGACGAATACTTCGCCTAAGAGGCACGCCATGGCCCCCCGCAAGCTGCACAAGCTCCTCGCGCTCGCTGTCTGTCTGCCTTGCCTGCTGTGGGGTCTGTCGGGATCGTTTCTGGCGTGGAAGAACTGGGCCCGCGACAGCCGCCAGCCCCCCGCCCGCAAGCCGCCGCCCGTCGAGCAGCCGTTCCGCGCTAGCCTGCCGCAGGTGCTCGCGACGCTGGCCGCCCAGGGCCGCGGTGAGCCGCGCCGCCTGGAGTGGACGCACACCGTCGGTGCCCCGCGCTACATCCTGCGCTATGCCAGCCCGCCGACCGCTGTACTGGTCGATGGCGACAGCGGCCAGCTCATCCCCGGCATCGAGCGCGACGAAGCGCTGCGCATCGCCGACGCTGCCGCGCCGCTGGGCAGCCAGGCGCAGTCGGTGACGTTTCAGACCGAGCCCAGCCTGGTCTACCTGGCCGACTTCGAGCTCCCCGCCTACCGCGTCGCCATCAGCGACGGCAGCGATATCTATGTGTCGCCGCGCACCGGCGAGGTGATTATCCGCGCCGAGCGCATCGCCTGGTTCAGCCGTCTCGCCTACTTCGGCCTGCACGTCTGGCGCTTCAGCCTCGGCCCGGGCCCCCATTACAGCTACCTGGTGTTGCTGGCGGCCGGCCTGCTCTTGGTGGCTGCCTCGCTCAGCGGGCTTTATCTGGTGTTTATGCCGCGCGGCCGACGCCGAGCAGCGACGAGCGAAGCTGCGACCTAGGTAGGATTCGCGGCCGGGCTGCCGGCTCCGCGACAACTACCTAGCGGGCCTTCGCCGAGGCCGCCCGCAGCGTGTTCTGCAGCAGCATGGCGATGGTCAGCGGACCGACGCCGCCCGGCACCGGGGTGATGGCCGCGGCGCGGCGCTGGGCGCGCTCGAATTCGACGTCGCCGACCAGGCGGCCATCGGGCAGGCGATTGATGCCGACGTCGATGACGGTGGCGCCCGGCTTGATCCAGTCGCCGGCGATCAGGCCCGGCTTGCCCACCGCCGCGATGAGGATATCGGCGCGCTCGACCTGGGCCTGCAGCTCGCGGGTGTGCGAGTGACACAGCGTCACCGTCGCATTCGCCGAGAGGAGCAGCGCGGCGACCGGCTTGCCCACCAGGCTCGAGCGACCGACCACCACCGCCTGCGCCCCGGCGAGCGGCGTGCCAGCCTCGCGCAGCAGGCGCATGACCCCAAGCGGGGTGCAGGGGACGAAGCGCGGCTCGCCACTCCACAGCCGGCCGATATTTTCGGCCAGCAGGCCATCGACATCTTTGCGCGGATCGATCTGGGCCAGCAGCGCCGCGCTGTCCAGCCCGGCCGGCAGCGGTAGCTGAACCAGGATGCCGTGCACGCGCGGATCGGCGTTGAGCGCCGCGATAAGCTGGCTTAGCTCGGCCTGGGTCGTCGTGGCCGGCAGGCGATGATCGAAGTGCACGACGCCAACCTCGTCGCAGGCCCGGCCCTTGTTGCGGACGTAGACCTGCGAGGCGGGATCGTCCCCAACCAGCACCACGGCGAGACCCGGCACCACTCCGGCCTGCCGTAGCCGCGCCACCTCCTCAGCCACCTCGGCCCGGACCCGGGCGGCGATCGCCTTGCCATCTAGGACTCGACCGCTGGCCAGGTGCGGCCCCCCCTGCCCTGTCGCTGCTTGCGTCACGTCTTGCTTATATCCGAACCGACGCAGCGCGGGCAAAACCCTTTGCAGGCCGGGCCGCGCGGCTGGAAAATGACAATCCTGTAATGATGCTTGCCTGTGGACGGCGCCATCGGGGACGATAGGGGCCAGGGAGAAGACCATGCAACTCGATGCGAACGATCTGATCCTCCAGCGGGTCTATCGCTGGGGAAGCGAGCGCGGAAGCGCGGTGTACATGACGCAGCCGATGGGCGGCGGCGCCGTGCGCGACTACACCTGGTCGCGCACCGTCGATGAAGCCCGGCGTATGGCGCGGCATCTGCAGTCGCTGGGCTTTCCCAAGGGCTCCACCATCGCCATCGTCTCGAAGAACTGCGCCCACTTCATCCTCAGCGAGCTGGCGATCTGGATGGCGGGCTATGTCTCGGTGGCGATCTATCCGACGGTCAATACCAAGACCATCCGCTACATCCTGGAGCACAGCGAAGCCAAGCTGCTGTTCGTCGGCAAGCTTGACACCTGGGATCAGGAGCTTAAGGCTGGCGTGCCCGAGGGCCTGCCCTGCATCGCCTATCCGCTGTCGCCCAAGACCGACTTCCCGATGTGGGACGACCTCATCGCCAAGACCGAGCCGATCGAGGGCAACCCGGTCCGCCCGGTCGATGACGTGGCGCTGATGCTCTATACCTCGGGCAGCACCGGCCAGCCCAAGGGCGTGGTGCACACCTTCCGCACCATCACCTCGTCGGTCAAGGGCGGGCAGCAGGCGCTGCATCTGCAGCAGAGCGATCGCGTCCTTTCCTACCTGCCACTGGCCCACGTCTTTGAGCGGCTGGTGGTCGAGTCGATGTCGCTGTACCTCGGCTTCCGCATCTTCTTTGCCGAGTCGCTGGACACCTTCGTGCAGGACGTGCAGCGGGCCCGACCGACGGTGTTCCACTCGGTGCCGCGGCTGTGGCTGAAGTTTCAGCAGGGCGTGCTGAAGAAGATGCCGCAGAAGAAGCTGAACACGCTCTTGCGGATTCCCATCCTGTCCGGCGTGATCAAAAAGAAGATCCTGACCGGCCTCGGGCTTGAGCAGTGCCGCCTCGCGGTGTCGGGCTCAGCGCCGATCGCCCCCGAGCTGATCCAGTGGTATCGCGACCTCGGTCTGGAGCTGCTCGAAGGCTATGCGATGAGCGAAAACTTCGCCTACTCGCACGTCTCGATGCCCGGCAAGGCGCGGGTCGGCTACGTCGGCAACGCCATGCCCGGCGTCGAGTGCAAGATCAGCCCCGAGGGCGAGGTGCTGATCAAGAGCCCCGGCAACATGACCGGCTATCACAAGGAGCCAGAGCTCACCAAGGCCGCCTTTACCGAGGACGGCTTCCTCAAGACCGGCGATCGCGGCGAGATCGACAGCGAAGGCCGCCTGAAGATCACCGGCCGGGTCAAAGAGCTGTTCAAGACCAGCAAGGGCAAGTACGTCGCGCCGGTGCCGATCGAAAACCTGATCAACGCCCACACCCACATCGAGATGTCCTGCGTCATGGGCTCGGGTCAGCCGCAGCCCTTCGTGCTGATTATGCTGTCCGAGACGCTGCGCAAGCAGCTCAAGGATGCGCCGGGCGGCAGCCTGCGCAGCGAGATCGAGAGCGCCATCAACGATCTGGTCGGCCGCGTCAATCGCGAGATCGAGGAGTGGGAACAGCTGCAGTGCGCAGTCATCGTCAAGGATGAGTGGGCGATCGAAAACGGCTTCCTCACCCCGACGATGAAGCTCAAGCGCGACGTCGTTGAGAAGGCGTACACGGACTTTATCGACCGCTGGTACGGCACGCGCAAGCTGGTCATCTGGCACGACTAAGCGCGCTCGCCTCGACTCTGCGGCCGGCGCCCAGGCGCCCCCCTCCCCGCGCAGAGTCACTCCCCGAACCAAAACCAGACGCAGCTCGACCCCGGTCGCAACCTCTTGGCGAACAGCCGCTGGCGGCTACTCCCCCTCGGCGGGGCCCAGCGCAGCGGTGCGCTCGGTCAGCGCCAAGGTCTCGGGCGAGGGGGCCATCATCGCCGCATCGGCGGCACGCAGGCCGTCGAAGCCGACGAAGGCCACGGTGCGATGCGGCCGCAGCTGTGACAGCTCATACAGCGTGTTGTAGGCGGCGAACACTGCCGGGTTGCTCTTCAGCTCGGCGAATACCTGGCCCATGGCCAGCGGATACTGCGACTTGGCCTCGGCCACTAGCTGCGCCACCTTCTCGGCCGTCTCGGCATCGAGCATGGCCACGGCCAAGCGACCCTCTTCGTCGATCCGCGCCTTGGCTCGCTCTTTGCGCGCGGCGACGGTCTCGAACATCAGGCGGGCGACCTCGGGCAGCAGGCGCACGTTGCGAATAAATGCATTGTGGATGGACAGGCCCCAGCGCTGACACTCATCGTGCAGATCCTGCTTTAAGCGCTCGCCGAGATCTGTGCGGTCGGTGAGGATGCTGCCAAACTCACGGTTCGACAGGCTGGCGCAGGCGGCATGCGAGGCGACGTTGCGCAGGCTGCGATCCCAGTCCTGCACCGCGAAGGCAGCGCGCTCGGCATCTTCGATGCGGAACTCAAGCCACAGGTCGACGATGATCGTCGCGCCGGTGGCGTCGTTGATCTGAATGTTGTCGATCTCGCGAAAGTCGACCTGCTGCGATACGCGGCGCAGCGCCATCCACGGCAACAGCATGTCGGGCAGGATGTGCAGCCCCGGCTCCTTGAGCACCCGCGACAGCTTGCCAAAGCGGGTGATCAGCACGACCTCTTCATCGTGAACCACCACGCCCATCATGCGCAGGATGCGCCACAGACACAGCGCGCTGCCCAGCGCGCAGGCCAGGCCCAAGATGAACTGAATCGCCGGGCTCATGCGGCCTCCTTGCTGCTGGTGCTACGGCTCGACTTGGGCTCTAGCGCATCCGGCTCATGCAGAAACAGCGAGCGCGCTTCGCCATAGACCTCGGCGCGACGACGCGCGATGTACGACGAGAGCACGCCCGCCGCATGCAGCTCACGAAGGTGAGCGGCCAGGACCCGCGCTTCTTCGGCCGCGGCCTGCGCTTGCCGCTTGGCGATGGCCACGCCGCGCTCAGCAGCCAGGAGCTTCTGCTGATTGTCGGCCTCGGCGCGAGCGTAGAGCGCATTCGACTCGGCCTGGGCATTGATGACGGCGTTTAGCGCATCGACCAGCTCATCGGGCGGCAGGATGTCGGTGAGATCGACGGCATGGAAGCGAACGCCATAGTGTTCGCCGATCCGATCGTGGACAAAGCGCTCGATGCGGGCATGCAGGCGCTGCCGCTCACGGCGCAGCAGCGCATACGAGCCGACCTCACTGTTGCTGCGCGGACTCTCGGGGCGGAAGTTGGCGATCTCGTTGCGCAGCAGGCAGGCGAAAAGGCCGGTGATGTGCTCAATCGGCGCGCGCAGCTCGAACAGATAGTCGTACAGACGCTCCGGCCGCGGCGAGAAGCGCAGGATCGAGTCGAAGCGCAGCAGCGTCCCATCCTCGGTCATCGCGGTCAGGCCGCGGTGGTCCCCCGATAGATCCAGGTTCTGCTCCATCACTGGCACGACATGCACGGTCTGCCACGGTGCCTTGGTGTTAAGGCCCGGCCCAAAGGTGCGCAGCGCGCGCGGGTCGGAGCCCAGCGCCAGCGCCCGCCCAAAGCTCACCAGCACGGCCACATGCCCCTCGGGCACGTGGAAGAAGCAGCGATAGATCAACACCGCCGAAAGCCCGGCCAGGCCGGAAAACAGGCCCCAGATGAAGTAGGCGTTGCTCAGCACGATCTCTCCCTCTAAAAGCGCAGGGCGTAGGGCTTGGCCACGGGGCTGGTGCGGCGCACAGCCAGCCCAGCCTCGGCAACCCGCTCGCCGCGATAGACGTGGGCGCGATAGGCCGCAGCCAGCCCACGGTTTACCTCGACCACGTCTTCGTTAAATTCCATCTGCTTCTCGCTCACCAAAGGCAGGCTCTCGGCGGCCTCCTTGGAATCGACGATGCGGCCGTGCGGCACGAAGCGTCCCTCGGGGATCTCGACGCCGACCACCACCGCGCCGATGCCGACGAAGCAGCGGCTGCCGACCACCGCGTCGTGCACCACGGCCTTGAAGCCGACGAAGGTCTCGTCGCCGATGTAGCAGGGTCCATGCACCAGCGCATCGTGTGCGATCGAGACGTTGCGACCGATGAAGATCGCCCAGCGCTCGCCGCCGATGTGGACGTACTTGTCTTTCAGTGCGTGCAACACCACGCCGTCTTGGATGTTGGTGTTGTCGCCAATGAAAAACGGCGAGCCCTCATCGGCGCGCACCGAGCTCCCGGCCGCGATGTGCACATGATCGCCCAAGAGCACGCGGCCGATCACCGCTGCCTGATGATGGACGTAGGCCGAGCGCGCGATCTGGGCCCGGCCGCGGATGTTCGACAGCCACTTCTGTCGCTCGGGGGGGGCCTCGTAGTGACCGACCTGTCGTGCCCCGCCATGCTCGCTGCGGGCCAGCGTGGCGCGCACGCCGCCGGCTCGCTGCTTTTCGATCTGATCGCGCTCGGCCTGCACCCCGCGGTGCAGATAGGCAAACACGGCGTGCACCGCGATGCCACCGAGGAGCCCCCACATCAGGTGCCCGCTCACCGTGCCCACCAGGGCGGCCAGGAAGGCTAGCGCCTCTAGCTTGCTCTCGTGATACAGCCGCACCAAGGTGGTGACTTCGACCAGGCGCATGCCGACGACGCACAGCAGGCCGGCCAGCGCGGCCAGCGGGATCTGCGCGATGTACTTGCTGCCGTAGAGCATGGCGGCCAAGAGCGCCACCGCGTGCACCAAGCTAGAGATGCGGCTGCGCCCCCCTGACTGCACGTTGACGCCCGAGCGCACGATGACGCCGGTGACCGGCATGCCGGAAAACAAGCCGGCGCCCAGGTTGGCCAGCCCCTGCCCGAACAGCTCCAGGTTGGGGTTGTGCCGCGCCTCGCCACCCCGCATGCGATCGATGGCATTGGCCGACAGCAGCGACTCCACCGCGGCGAGCAGCGCCAAGGGGAGAGCGCGAACAAATAGATCGATCCACTTCTCGTCCGGCTCGACCGGCAGCTTGGGCGGGGGAATGGTGGAGGGCAGCGCGCCCACTCGCTCGATATTCCAGCCAAGATAGACGGCGACAAAGGTGGCGATGATGATCCCCACCAGCGCCGCCGGGAAGCGCTTGAAGCGCGACATGCCGACGACAAACAGCGCAACCATCATGCCGCAGACAACGGCCAGCCAGACCACGTGATGCAGCCACAGCGGCTGATGCATCATCTGCGCTAGCTCCGAGACCTTGTAGTCAAAGCCCAGCAGCTCAGGAAGCTGGGTATCGAGCAGCTTGAGCCCGACGCCGCTGGTGAAGCCGGCCAGCACCGACTCGGGCACCAGGCGACCGTAGCGACCAGCCAA
The DNA here is from genome assembly GCA_964628555.1 of uncultured Myxococcales bacterium. Taxonomy (GTDB): domain Bacteria; phylum Myxococcota_A; class Polyangia; order Palsa-1104; family JAEUJZ01; genus JAEUJZ01. The sequence goes on from CAZVMD010000052.1 coordinate 24,843, forward strand.
GGCCAGCGCCAACACGAGCTGTATCACGCCGATCATCAGCGCCACGGTGGCGACGCCCTCGGCCCCGAAGTCAGCGGTCACGGCAGCGACCATCACCTGCAGCGCGGCAGCGGGACCCGTGACCTGCAGCGGTGCGCCGCCAAAGATCGCAGCGATCGCGCCCCCAATCGCGCCGGCCAAAAGACCCGCGCTCGGCGGCAGGCCGCAGGCCACAGCCAGGGCCACGTTAAGTGGCAGAGCCACCGCCGCCACCGTCAAGCCGGCCAGAAGATCGGCCGGTAGGCTGCCGCCACGGTGCACCTGCAGCCAGCTGTCGACGAAGAAGCGCAGCGCGGTCCGTACGTCGCGGCGCCAGCTAGCGATATATTCGCCTTGATCAAAGCCGCGCAAGACCCGCCCAGCCTGTGTCCCTCGCTCGGCCGCAGCGCCCGGCCCCGCCCCCTGCCGGCCGGCCGTGCCCCGTGAAGCCCCGTCGTGCCCCCGGGCTGGGCGCGACTGCATATGCTCAGCTTGCATGAGCGGTATCTTGCTCAATCTGATGAAATTTTCGTAATGTTTTCTTCATGTTGCGCTGGTGCCTAATCCTGGCCTGCGGGGAGAGCCATTTCAGGCCCCGGCGACGACACCTTTTGCGATAAGCTGAAGGCCACTAAACAGACGGAAACAGACGGGGAGTAGGCCGCATGAGCACGCAGCAGAGCAGCGAGAGGGGCACGCATCCAGTCGGCACGCAGGCAGTCGGTGTCGTCGGGCTGGCCGTGATGGGCGAAAACCTGGCGCTGAACATCGCCGAGAAGGGGTTTTCCATCGCGGTGTACAACCGCTCGACCGACAAAGTAGACAGCTTCTGCAAGCGAGCGAGCGCTGAGCTCGGAGCGGGTGCGGGCAGCGTCTTTGGCGCCCACTCACCCGAGGAGTTTGTCGCTTCGCTGGAGCAGCCACGCCGCATCATCATGATGGTCAAGGCCGGCGCTCCCGTCGATGACACGATCGCCAAGCTGCGCCCGCTGCTCGCTCCTGGCGACCTGCTGGTCGATGGTGGCAACGAGCACTTCACGGTCACCGAGCGGCGTGCCGCCTCGATCCAGGCCGACGGGCTGCACTACCTGGGCATGGGCGTGTCGGGCGGGGAAGATGGCGCGCGCAATGGTCCCTCGCTGATGCCGGGCGGGCCGCGCGCCGCCTACGAGCGGCTGGAGCCGGTGGTCAAAAAGATCGCCGCGCAGGTCGAGGGTGCGGGTGTGACCGATCCCGGCCCCTGCGTGACGTACATCGGCCCCGGCGGGGCTGGCCACTACGTCAAGATGGTCCACAACGGCATCGAGTACGGCGATATGCAGCTCATCGCCGAGGCCTACGACCTCCTGCGCAGCGTCGGCGGCCTCAGCAACGAGGAGCTGGCCGAGGTGTTTAGCCGCTGGAACGAGGGTGAGCTGCAGTCGTTCCTGATCGAGATCTCGGCCCGCATCTTCCGCACCCGCGATCCCGAAGACGGCAGCGGCGTCAGCTTCCTGGTCGACAAGGTGCTCGATAGCTCGGGCATGAAGGGCACCGGCAAGTGGACGGTGCAGGACGCCATCGACCTGTCGGTACCGGTGCCGACCATCGCCAGCTCCGTCGACGCCCGCGTCATCTCCAGCGACAAAGCGGGGCGCGTGCGCAATAGCCAGATCCTGCCGGGTCCGGCGCCGCAGAAGCTCGATGCGGCGCAGAAGCAGCAGCTTGTCGACGATGTGCGGCAGACGCTGTACTGCGCCAAGGCCTGCAGCTATGCCCAGGGCATGCAGCTTCTGTCGGTCGCCTCGCGCACCCGCGGCTGGAACCTGCCGCTTGGCGAGATCGCCAAGATCTGGCGCGGCGGCTGCATCATCCGCGCGCAGTTCTTGGGTCGCATCAAGGCGGCCTTCGATCGCGATGGCAGCCTACCGAACCTGCTGCTCGACCCCGGCTTTGTCGAAGAGATCGGCGCGCGCAACGCCGCCTGGCGCCGGGTCGTGGCACTTGGTGCGGCCGCCGGCGTGCCGCTGTTGGCGACGGCGGGCGCGCTATCGTACTACGACATGATTCGTCGCGACCGCCTGCCGGCCAACCTCATCCAGTCGCAGCGCGACCTGTTCGGCGCCCACACCTACGAGCGCACCGACAAGCCCGGCTCCTTCCACTCCGAGTGGGCCAAGTAAAGTCCCGCCCACCGGCCTCGCCGACCACTCCTCCCACCCCACCGACGTGCACGGGCTGGGCGCTCGCCGCCCCCGCCCGACGCTGCCTACTGCGCCGAGCGCAGGCCCGAGGAGGCAGGCTTGCGCTGAAAGTCGTGGCGAGCTTCGATGAAGCGGACCGTGCCGGACTTCGAGCGCATGACCACCGAGTGCGTGCTGGCGCCACCGCCGTAAAAGCGCACGCCGCGCAGCAAGCTGCCGTCGGTAACTCCGCTGGCCGCGAACATCACCTGGCCCTGCGCCAGATCTTCTAGCTTGTAGACGCGATCGGGATCTTTGATGCCCATCCGGAAGGCGCGGGCCTGCTCTTCCGACGAGCGGAAGGCCAGCTGACCCTGCATATCGCCGCCCATGCAGCGCACCGCAGCCGCCGCCAGCACGCCCTCGGGCGCACCGCCGATGCCCATCACCAGATCGACGCCGCTATCCGGCTGGGTACAGGCCACGGCCGGCGCGACATCGCCATCCGAGATCAGGCGGATGCGGGCTCCGGCTCGCCGCACCTCAGCGATCAGTGCGGTGTGGCGATCGCGGTCGAGGATGACCACCGTCAGGTCTTCGACGCGGCAGCGCTTGGCATCGGCTACCGCGTGCAGGTTCCAGGTCGGCGGTCGGGTGATGTCGATCGCGCCCCGAGCATCCGGGCCCACTACCAGCTTGTTCATATAGGTGTCGGGCGCGTTGAGAAACTTGCCGTCTTCGGCCAGCGCGATGACCGCAATCGAGTCGGGCTGCCCGGTGGCGCAGAGGTTGGTGCCCTCCAGCGGATCGACGGCGATATCGACGCGCGGCATCAGCTCAACCCCCGCCACCGCGGTCCAGCCGGCGCCGACCTTCTCACCGATGTACAGCATCGGCGCCTCGTCGCGCTCGCCCTCGCCGATGACCACCGTGCCGCGAATCGGCACCGAGTCAAAGGCTCGCCGCATGGCGTCGACGGCCGCCTGGTCCGCGGCCTTGCGATCGCCGCGTCCCATCAGACGTGCCGAGGTAATCGCCGCTGCTTCGGTAATGCGCACCATCTCTAATGCCAGGTTGCGATCCATAAGTGAGCTCTCCTCTAGTTCGGTCGTAAGAGAAATTGCCGCGCCGAGCCGCCCGAGTCAGCCAGCCGCGGCGGCCGTGGCCTGCGTCTGCTGCTCGCGCAGTCCGCGCTGCATGATGGCGCGCAGCTCGTCGGACAGCGCCTTGGGTCGGCCGCCCTTGGTGGTCACCGCGTGCTTGGTCGTGCCTTCCAAGAGCAGCGTGCCGGTCTGCTGATCCCGCACGCGATAGTTGAAGATCACGCGCACCGGACTTGAGATCTGCAGCTCGGCCTCTAGCGAAAGCAGCTGATCGTAGCGAGCCGGCCGGTGATAGCGGATGCCGACCTCGTAGACGGGCAGCATATGCCCCGTCTCTTCAAACTCGCGATACGTGTAGTCGAGACGACGCAGCCACTCGGCGCGCGCCAGCTCGAACCAGCGCAGCGCAACGGCGTGATTGACGACCCCCATCTGATCGGTGTCGGCGTAAAGCGGACGCACACTGGCCACCAGCATGCGCGCACCCTAGCAGAAGGCGCCCGGGCTTGGGAACGGCTGCGCAGCCGGATTTCCCGGGGTGCTGGTCGAACCGTCACCGCCGGTGCGCAAGACCGGCAGCGGCACGACAGCCCGCGGGCCGAGCTAGCCTAGAGACTGCGCCTGCGCATCGACTTGCTCGGCCAAGCGGTCGGCCAAGGTCTCGATCGCCGGGCGGGCAAACTGCGCCGTAAATAGATAGGGTGCATGAAGCTGCAAAAGCGGCAGGGCCGCTTGCAGCGTCTTTAGATAGTGCTCGTTTAGGTTCGAGCGCTGGCGCTGCAGGTGGGCCGCCTTGAGCACCGCGGACAGCACCTCATCGGGTGCGGCCTGAGCTTCGGCTGGGCTGGGCTGCGCCGCGGCCAGGATCTCTTCGAGCGCCAGGGCATTGACGCCGCTGCGAAAGCGCGGTGGATACAGGCGATTGACGACGATCGGCCCGAGGTGCAGGCCCAGCTGACGCAGACCCGCCGACAGCTGGATGCTCTCCGAGACCGGCAGATCCTCGGCCAGCGTGACCAGCACCACCTGGCAGCGCGCCTCGTCGGTGAGCAGAGCCAAGCACTCGCGGGCTGGGCCGGTCAGCGGCCCCTCTGGCACGGTGTCGCAGATGACCTTGGGGATGGCCAACAGCGTCAGGGCGTGGCCGGTCGCCGGCCCATCTAGCACCACCAGGTCGAAGCGCGGCCGCCCCGCCACCTGCTCGGTGGTGTGGAACCACACCTTGCCCAGCATCGAGTAGTCGTACAGCCCGGGAATGGCGCGCAGAAAAGCCCGCACGACATCGCGCTCCAAGACCTGACGCGACAGGAACGACGAGCGCAGCACCATGTTGCCGTACTCGCGCAGCGCGACCTCGGGGGTCATATTGACCGCCCACAGGTTGCTGTCGACCGGCTGCACCTCGACGAAGCTCTGGTTGATGCCGAACAGGCGCGGCAGGCGCTCTTTGGACTTGGTCTGAGCCAGGAGGACCCGCTTGCCCCGTCGCGCAGCCGCCAGAGCCAGGGCGCAGGCGACAGTCGTCCGGCCAACGCCCCCCTTGCCGGCGATCACCAGCAAGCGGCGGTCAAATAGAGTGGGCCGGGCCTGCGGCATGAATATCGCCGCACGCTATCGTGGGTGCCCCAGCCTGTCAACGTCAGGCAGGCATGGTAGATGCACAGTGTCGACGGACACGGAGGCGCCGCCGCGATGCCAGCGACGGGCAGCAAAAGCCTTAGGAGTTTTTGCTGGTTCTAGATTACAAAAACTATCTCATAGAAAAATTCGGTGTAAGATCGCCTTCCAACTTGGCGGCTGATACGGTTTAGGAGAACAAGGAAATGCAGTTCACATTTCCGACAGAGACTCAAGAGCTTGCAACGCTACGAGTGGACGCCTGTGCGCTGTTTCTCTTTGAAGGAGAACAGGGCGATAACCCGGTACTGAGAGCGTTAGATCAGGCGCTCTCCGGCAGCGTGCCAGGACTGCTGCCCGGCGTGCTGGAAGACGAGCAGTTCACAGCGAAGAAAAGTCAGTCATTTACATTACATACACACGGCAAGGTTGGGGCGGGTCGTGTGCTGTTGGTGGGGGCTGGCAAGCGCAAGGATTTCCAGCTTAATGATGTGCGCTTGCTTACTGCTCGTGCAGTGCGAATGGCCAATGCCAGCCGCACTCGCAGCATTGGAATTGTGCTTCCCACGCTTGAGCCACAGCAGGCCGAGCGCGTTGCCCAGCTGATAACGGAAGGGGCAGTCCTGGCCAGCTACCAGTTTGATAAGTACTGGACCGGGGAACGTAAGAAGCCAGTCGTTCTCAACGAGATAGTGGTGCTGCCGGCCATCCCAGGCGCCCCAACCGGGGAAGCCAGCCCTTCACCCTTCGCGGATCCTGCGCTGCGGGCCGCGCTACAGCGGGGTGTCGCCCGCGGCCAGGCAGTCGCGCAGGGCACGATCTTGGCCCGCGACCTGGTCAATGAAGGCGCCAACGAGATGACGCCGCGCCACCTCGCCGAGGTCGCCGCCGGCCTGGCCAAGGAGCGCGGCCTGGAGCTTACGGTGCTGGGCCCCAGCGAGTGCCGCGAGCTCGGCATGCGCCTGTATCTGGCCGTCGCGCAGGGCTCCAATGAAGAGCCGCGCTTCATCCACCTGACCTATCGCCCGAGCGGCCCGCCGCGTCGCAAGGTCGTGCTGATCGGCAAGTCGGTGACCTTTGACTCAGGTGGCCTGTCGATCAAGACCAGCGACGGCATGCTGGACATGAAGATGGACATGGGCGGCGGCGGTGCGGTGCTGGGCGCGATGTCGGCGCTGAGCCAGCTGGGCTGCCCGGATGAAGTGCACGTCCTGTGCGCCGCGACCGAGAACATGCCGAGCGGCACCGCCTACAAGCTCGGCGATGTGCTGCGCTCGATGAATGGCAAGACCGTCGAGATCAACAACACCGACGCCGAGGGCCGCCTGACCCTGGCCGACGCTCTCTGCTACGCCACGCAGCGCATCAAGCCCGACATCATGATCGACTTCGCGA
>CAZVMD010000053.1:0-31101 GCA_964628555.1 uncultured Myxococcales bacterium
GCGCGGCCCAGCGGCTATCAGATCCACCTGCGGCTGCAGCCGGGCGCCGATCAGTTCAGCGGCACGGTCGAGATCGCGCTGTCGGTTGCGGCGCCGCTGCCGCTGCTGTGGCTAAACGCGGCCCCCGAGGTGGTGATCGATCGGGCGGAGTTCCTGCCGGCTAAGCCCGGTGCGGCCCGGCTGGCGGTCACCGGCCAAGAGCGCGGCGGGCGGGACTTTGTTGGGCTGCGCCCCGCGGCGACGCTGAGCCCCGGCGAGTGGCGGCTGCGCATGGACTATCACGCCAAGCTGCTCAAGAACGAAGGGGTGGGGCTGTTCACCGAGCGTGACGGCGACGACGACTACATCTTTTCCGACCTAGAGGCGATCGATGCCCGGCGGGCCTTCCCCTGCTTCGACGAGCCGGAGTACAAGGTGCCGCTGCGGCTGAGCGTCGATGTCCCGGCGGCCCACCTGGCGACGGCCAATGCCCCGGTCGAGAGCGAGACCGCGCTGCGCGACAACCCCGGCCACAAGCGGGTGGTCTTTCGGCCGACGCCGCCGCTGCCGACCTATCTGTGGGCGCTGGCCGTCGGACCGTTTGGCGTGGTGCCGGCCGGCAAGGGCGGCAGCCGGGGAGTGCCGCTGCGCATCCTGACGCTGCGCGGCCGCGAGGCTGAAGGGCGCTATGCCGCGCAGGTGACGGCTCCGCTGATCGACTTACTGGAGCGCTATACGGGTGTGCCTTTCCCGTATGACAAGCTCGACCAGGTGGCGGTGCCGAATCAGAGCCATGCTATGGAAAATCCCGGACTCATCACCTACGGCATACGGCTTATCCAGTGGCGGCCGGAGGAAGAGACGGTCGGGGTGCGGCGGCGCTTTGCCCAGGTCTGCGCCCACGAGCTTGCGCACCACTGGACGGGCGACCTGGTGACGCTGAAGTTCTGGGACGATCTGTGGCTGAACGAGTCGTTTGCCAGCTTCCTGGACTCGAAGATCACCGAGCAGTTCCAGCCCGCCTGGGAAGAGCCGCTGGAGCGGGTCGGCAGCCGGGCGGCAGCCATGGACAACGACAGCCTGCACAGCGCCCGTCGCATCCGCCAGCCGATCCAGAGCAACGACGACATCGTCAACGCCTTCGATCCCATCACCTACGCCAAAGGCAAGGCGGTGCTGGGCATGCTGGAAGACTGGCTGGGACCGACGGTGTTTCAGCGTGGGCTGACGCGCTATCTGCGTCGCCATGCGCACGGCACAGCGGTGGCCGCCGACTTCCTGCAGGCGCTGCAGAGCGAGGCCGAGCAGGCCGGCAAGCAGGCCGAGGCGCTGGCCCTGCCGGGGGTGGCGGCGAGCTTTCTCGATCAGCCCGGGGTGCCGCTGGTCGCGCTGCGGCTTGACTGCGGGGGTGGCACGGCGCGGCTCAGCTACACCCAGGAGCGCTACTTTCCGCTGTCGGGCGGTGGGCCAAAGCCGGCGACCAGCGAGCCGCTGCACTACCGCACGCCGCTGTGCTTCAGCGTCGATGGCGCGGCGCAGCGCTGCGAGGTCCTGGCAGCGGATCGCGGCGAGATCGGGCTGGGCGATCGCTGCCCGCAGACGCTCTTGGCCGATCCGAAGAGCAGCGGCTACTACCGCCTGCGCTATGAGGGGGGGCTGCTCGATCAGCTGCTGCGGCGTGTCTTCCCGGCTCAGCCAAGCAGCCGCGAGATCACGCTGGCGCCACCGCTGCCGACGGTGGCCAGGCTCGGCTTCCTGCGCAACCTAGAGGCCGGCCTGCGCCGCGGCGATGTCGCGCTGGGTCAGATCCTGCCGCTGCTGCCGGCTCTGGCTGCCGATCCCAGCCGGCACCTGGTCAGCCTCGGCCTGGGCATGACCGCGACCCTGCGCGACTACGTCAGCGAGGGGCAGCGCGCCGCCTACCAGAGTCAGCTGGTCACGCCGTTTGCCGATCGGCTGCGTCAGCTGGGCCTGCGCACCGGGGCCGCCGATGACGACAACACCCGCATCCTGCGCGCCCAGCTGCTGTCGCTGTCACTGGGCGATAGCCCCAGGTCCGCGACCAGCGCAGCGCTGCAGGCCCAGGCCGAGGCGCTGCTGACCACCTGGCTGGGCGATCGCCACGCGCTCGACGCCGAGACCGCACACAGCTTGGCGCTGAGCGCACCGCAGCGGGCCGGCGAGCCGCTGTGGCAGGCGATGCTGACGGCGACGCGGCGCGAGACCGATCGCGTGCGGCGCGGCCTGCTGTTCACCGCTCTAGGACAGTTCCGCGATCCGGGGCTGGCGGAAAAGAGCCTGGGGCTGCTGCTCAGCCCGGACTTTGCGATTCGCGAGACGCTGCCAATTCTGTCGCGGCTTGCGCTCTTTCCCGAGACGCGCGAGCTGGCCTATGCCTTCGTGCAGAAGAACTTTGATGCGCTGATCGCTCGCCTGCCGCGCGACGGCGGCGCGGGCTTGTCGCGGGTCATTGCCGGCTTCTGCGACGCCGAAAAGGTGCAGGCCGGCGAGCAGTTCTTCAGCGGGCGCTCGACGCAGTTTACCGGCGGTCCACGCATCCTGCGCCAGAGCAGCGAGCGCGCCCGCCAGTGCGCCGCCCTGCGCAGCGTCTATGGGTCGCAGCTTGACGCTGCCCTCCGCGCTCCGGCCGCGTCGCCGCGTAAGTAGGGGTAAGCGCGCCCAGCCGCTTCGCCGGCGAGCTTGCGAGCCTGGCCCAGAAGCTCATCCTGATGGCCGGGGGCTAGCGTCGCAGCGACGGCCAGGTGCTGGGCGGAGCGAAGTGCAGCGCCTGGCGCGGTCCATCCCAGCGCAGCTCTAGCCGCCGCAGCTCGGACGTCGGCAACAGCGGCTGGCGCAGCGCCTGCCTTAGGGTCGGAATGCGCTCCGGGTCATAGCCCATGGCCTGGGCGGCGACGTGATCGACCAGCGCCGGATCGGTCCCCGCGATCAGCAGCCCGGCCGGCTTGGGCGTCGCGGCCAGCGGTCCCTCCCCCTCGCCGCCCAGGATGCCGTCGATCAGCGCCAGATGCCGTCGCTGGGGCTGATCGCGCAGCCGTCCCTCGCGATCGACGTAGTGCACGAGCTGACATAGATCCAGCGTCGTGCGCCAGATCGTGTCGTTGCCTTCCCATGAGCCTTCGACGATGTAGCCGTCGAGGCTGCCGTTCTTCGCCCCCTGCCGACGCGGCGCCCGTGCCACCAGCGAGTGCTCAGCCAGAGGCGGCGGCAGCGAGACGCGCTGCAGCTGGTTGCGCAGGCGAGCGGCGAGCGGCGGCCGAATCGGGAACTCGTCCCCCCCTTCCGCCACCGTGCCCAGCGTGTAGTGCGGCAGCCAGTACTTCTCGTTGCACAGGCCGATCGCCGACTTTAGCGACAGCGTCACCCCGGACTTCTTGTGCGTCTTTAGCTTGGCGACGGTGATGACAGCGTCGGCCTGCAGCACGGTGCGCGGCAGCGAGTACTCGTGGCGACCCGCGCTGTGATGCGGCACCGGCGTGTGCAGATGGGCGCGATGAAACGCCAGGCGCGGGCTGCGCTGCGGCACCGCGGCAAAGTGCGAGCGCTCGCCCAGATCGACGACGGCATAGCCCAGCGGATCGCCGGGCAGGGCCTGCCGCAAGAGCAGCCCGAGGTTGAGCGATCGCCCCCCGGCTTGCACATTGTCGAGCAGCATGCGCGGCACGATGCAGAAGTGTCGCAGGTCATAGAATGCGACATCACAGCCACGGGCCCGATACTCGGCCAGCAGATCGCGCACCCCCAGGGCCCGCAGCACCTCTTCAAGATTGCAGCCCTCGACGGGAGTATCGACGACGAGCACCCTGCCCCGCGGCCCGGCGGCGCGCAGCGCGTAGTCGATGATCGGCCGCAGCACCGCAGCCGGCGTCGACGAACAGGCCAGGTAGTCGCCGCTCAGGCGCTCGTGGAAGTTCTTGTTGGTGACGAAGTTCGGCTTGATGACGACGCGATCGCCGGGCTGGATTAATTCCGAGAGCGGATTCCAGTCGGGCGTGCCGGCCCGCGCCAGGTCAAAGCCAAGCTGGCGAAAGACGGCTTCCACCGCGTCGTAGACCGTCCCCTCGGCAAGCTCCGAGGCCGGTCGGCCAGGGGCAGTCCCGCCACGGGCATCGCCATAGCCAAGCCCTGGCCGCGACACCACGGCGACGGGGACTTTGGCGAGCGCGGACTGACTCACGAGACTAGTTGTACAGGAGATCGAAGCGAACGACGCCCTGGCTGGGCTTGCCGGCTTCGACATCGAAGCGGTTGGTGAAGGCCAGCGTCACCGGATCGCCCGCCTGCGGCCGACGCTTGGCCGGCGTGCTCTTGTCACCGACGTCAAAGAAGCCAAGGAAGGCATAGCGCTGCGCCCCCAGCTCAGCGCTGGTCCAGCTAGCCGCCGCCACCCCGTCCATCGTCAGATCGGCGGGCAGGGCGATCGAGGCATAGGCCATGGCATCGTCGATCGGCCCGACGACGGTGACATCCTCCGCCAGGTACAGATCGCCGTAGATCGTGCCGGCGAGCTTGATCTTGGGATCGATGTCGGCGCGCACGCGCTGCTCGATCTGGAACTGCAGCTTCAGCGTGCCTGACTCGATCGGGGGATCCGCCTGCGGGCCACAGGCCACAGCGAGGAGGGCCCCACAGCCCAGGAGCCAGCGCTTCATGGGTTGGCCCCCTCGCCATGCTTGCAGACCCACGGATCCTTGCGGCCGGCGACCACTCCGGCCGCAACACACATCTCGTGCGGGAAGATCAGCGCATGATCCTGATCACTCTTCCACTGGCAGTGAGTCTGCACGACCGAGCCCTTGGGCAGAGCCAAGGGATTCTTGAAGAACGCAGAGGCGGGCGGATTATCGCGGAAATCAGCGACCCAGTTATCGACCTTGTATAATGATGTAAGATTGCGAGCGTCAGCACCTATCTTCAGCTCGAACCGACTCCCCCATTCATGCATATGGCCGACTACAAACATTAATTGCAAATCTTCTGGAACCACACAGTCGAACGTGCTCTGAGCAGTTCCTTGGGCCGGAACGTTTAAGTCCAGCGCAATCGTGGTGAACGGCGCGGTCCACGTCGTGACAGTTTTCGGGTCCATCCGCGTCAGACGGATAATGTCGCGAATCAGGATCGGCTGTTTGCTGCTATTTATGTAGTGTGACTGTGCCACTAGAGGCTGACCTTGCTTTAGAGCAAAGCCAAAGCCAGTTGGGAGGATATCGCTGGGAATAGCAAATGGATCAAACTTCGCCATATCCTCGGGTTTGCTGCAGTCTTCCATTGTACCGGGCGGCTTGGGCTCTTTACTAGCAATCAACACAAAGTGATGCCCAAACTTGCTCTGCTGCGCATCGACATAGTTGAAGGCGGTGGTCTCGCCGTCGTAGCGCATATGCAGGCACAGCATCTTGTCTTCGCCCGGCATGATGACGCCGTCGAGCCCGACGAAGTCGATGTACTTCGGGTCCGCGGCGGGGATGGCCAGGCGCAGGTCGCGCACAGGCTCCATGGTCATCGACTCGGCACCACCGCACCCAGCGGCAACTGCGACTGCAAGCAAGAGCTTTCGCATGAGGGAACTCCTAAGGACGAGGTTCGACGAGGTTATTTGTTCTCAGCGCCAGCGACGATCCAGGCGCGGATCATGGCGATTTCATCTTCGGCCAGGGGCTGGCCGGGGGGCATGCGCATGCCGGCGCTGGGCTTGTCCTGGGCGATCTTTTCGAACAGGAAGGACTGCTCGGGGTCGAACGGGACGACCCGCGGCTTCTGCGGCGCCAGGGTCGACTTGACGTTCACGAGCTTGTCGAAGGTGCTGCCGGAAAGGCTCAGCCCACCGGCCGGCGAGCCGTTCGCGGCATGGCAGGAGCTAAACACGCAGCCGCGTGCAAACACCTTCGCCTCGACATCACTGAGCGGCGGAGCCGGTGCACAGGCCGCAAGGCCGGTCAGGCCCAGCGCGGTAAGCAGTGCGACGATGGAGCGAGGACGGTTTGGCAGAGACATCGAACCACTGCAGGCCATGGCCACACCCCTTCCCTTTGGGTAGTTATCGACTCGGCGGCTATCGCCCGAACCGCACGCCTTGTCAAGTCCAACGCGCTCGCCAAAGCGGCCCCCCACCGCCGCCCGGGTCAGGGATTTTCCGTCGCAGATCCAGCCTTCCCCTTGCGATACAGGCACAGCAGCATCGGGTAGGTATCGACGGCGTAGCGATAGGTGCGAACCGGCTGCCAGCCGTTCTTGGCCATATAGGCGTTTAGCGCGTCGGGCTCGTAGCGGCGGCTGTAGTAGATCGAAAAGTCGCGCTCCCCGCTGCGAATCAGCCGAACGCGGGCCCGACAATCGACGGCATAGCTGCCGGGAATGTGACAGCTCTCGAAGTCGAGGTGGTTCTCGACGCGGACGGCGCGCAGGCCGCGCACGTGGCGCTTGAAGATGCCGGTCAGAAACTCGGCCATGCGCGGGGCCGGCGAGCGGGTCCCGTCGGCCGCAACGCGGTTGAAGGCGCGATCCTTGTCGAGGATCTCCTGCGGGTCGCTTGAGGTGGTAAAGACGGCCGGCAGGTTCAGCAGCAGCATGTCCCCTTCGGAGAGCACGCTCAGCGTGTTGCGCAGGAAGGTCTGCTCGTGGCTGAGGTTCGAGAAGGTATAGCCGAACATCGACACCAGGCGCTGGCGCCCGGCCGCGTGCAGCAGGCCGGTGTAGCTGGGCAGGTTGTGGAAGTTGCCCTGGATGGCGTACACAGCGACGCCGCCCAGGTCACCCAGCACCTGCGCCGCGTGACGATAGCCGTTGCTCAGCAGCGGCTGGCTGATGTCGAGCAGGAAGAGGCGGATGCGGCTTATGCCCTCCTGCGACAGCGTCTGCACCAGGCGCACTTCGTCGCGCGCCTCGCCAGGCCCCAGGCTGATGATATCGAGCGCCGTCCCGTCGAGCTGATCCTTGACGTAGCGGACGCACTCGGTCATCGCGACGTAGCCTGGCCCGCCCTGCCAGGCCTCCTGAGCCGTCACGGCACACCAGGCGGCCGCGCTGGCCGGATCGATGTAAAGGTGCGTCTGCTCGACGTGGCCGCCGCGACCGTTTAGCGACTGCACCATGTCCTGCGCCATCTGAATCGAGTCGTACTCCGGCGCGAACCAGCAGTTGCAGGCGAAGCTATCGAGCCCGTCCTCTTCGCTCGGCGAGGTAGCGAGAGCCGCTGAAGGATCGGCCACCGGCGAGGGAATGCCGAGGTCGGGAACCGACTGCAGCCGCATCAAGATCTGCCGCGTTGGGCGGTGGCGGCCGGTCTCAAGGTTGCGGATGGTGCTATCCGCGACACCGGCCAGGCGGGCCAGCTGATCCCGGGTCAGACCACCGGCCTCCCGCCGGGTGCGCAGCCGCGCACCCCACTCGCGCAGGCTCTCGGCATCGGTGGGCGGCGTGATGCCCATATTCATGGCTGGCAGCGTGCCGCGTCGCTTGTAGCGACGCTCGATCTGGCGCTGGGCCTGCGACAGCACGCGCGCGATCTCGTCATAGACAGCCTGTTTCTTGGGACCTGCCCAGGGCCGCAGCTCCTGCGTAATTAGCCGGATTGCGGCGGGCAACACATCCATTGGCGACAAGGTCTGGTTCTGCATGGCTAAACCTGGGGGCAACTCCTAACACGCCGGATTCAGTGTGCCAATAGGGAGATTAAATTTTTCTCAAGCGGACTGGACCGTTTCTGTCGAAATCTTATTTCACTGTCTATGGGGTCCCAAAGAACGGCCGTCTCCGACGGAAGATCGTTCCATTTAAGCTCCTTCTATGTGTTTTCTTAGAACTATGAATTTCTGTTGCTACAGATCTGCAAATATGGTATTTAACAGTGCAGTACTTAGAGAGGCGAGAGGGCGTATGCGGCAGCGAAAATATACTTAATATTCTCGTTATGTCTCAAAAAATGATCCGGTTTTACCAGCCAATTACCAGACCCAATCCAAAAAACAAAGGGGAACCACTTAATTTTCTACATAGGGAATTTGTCTTCGATGGTAAAGCTGTGCGAATTTTGCCTGTTATGGATGTGACCCCGCCCAACCCTGCCCCAACACCCGAGCCTGCTGGCTCGCCGACTTCAGACTCACCGTCGCCGGGCCACTTTGCCCTGCGGCCGATCGAGCTGCTAGAGCACTACCTGCCCGACGCCTTTGTCTTCGCGCTGCTAGCCACGGTGATCGTCTTTGTGGCCGGACTGTTTAGCACCGGCGGCGCGCTGTCGCCGCTGCTCCTGGCCTGGGGCAAGGGCTTCTGGTCGCTGCTGGCCTTCACCCTGCAGATGGCGCTGGTGATCATCACGGGCCACGTCGTGGCCAGCGCACCCGCCGTGGCCCGCCTGCTGCATCGACTGAGCAGCCTGCCGCGCTCGCCGCGCGCTGCGGTGGCCTTCGTCACCCTGCTGGCGCTGCTGTCGTCGTGGCTGAACTGGGGGTTCTCGCTGGTCTTCTCGGCCCTGCTGGCGCGAGCGGTGGCGGCGCGCTTTGCCGAACGCGGCGAGACGGTGGACTACCGCGCGCTAGCGGCGGCGAGCTTTCTCGGGCTGGGCAGCATCTGGGCCCAGGGCCTCTCGGGCTCGGCGGCGCTGCAGATGGCGACGCCAGGTGCGGTGCCCGAGGCGCTGGCCAACATCGTGCGCTGCGGCCACGCAAGCTGCCCAGGAGCGGATCTAGCGGGCCGTAGCAGTGCCGGCCTGGCCCTGCTGCCGCTGTCGCACACGATCTTTCTCTGGCAGTCGCTGGTGTCGGTGGTGGTCGAGACGGGGGTGGTGACCCTGCTGATGACCTGGCTGTTGCCGCGCGGCCCGGCTGCCCGCTCGGCCGCCTCGCTAGGGATCGCGCTGACCGAGCCCACCGAGGAGCCAAGCCGCGAGCCGACGATCATCCCGCGGCCGGGCGAGATCCTGGAGCATCGGCCCTGGCTCAGCCTCGTCGTGGTGGCGCTGGGGGTGGGCTATCTGGGCGTCTACTTGGCATCGGCTGCGCGGGTGCTAGAGGCCATCACGCTGCACACAGTGATCTTGGCGCTGCTGCTGATCGGTACCGCCCTGCATCGCACGCCGGCCCGCTTGCAGCGCGCTTTTGCGGCCGCGACGCCGTCGGTGTGGGGCGTGATCCTGCAGTTCCCATTCTATGGCGGCATCGCTGGCCTGCTGTCGGCGACGCAGCTAAACGAGCGGATCGCGGATGTCTTTGTGCGCCTGGCCAGTCAGAGCACTCTGCCGCCGCTCATCGCGGTCTATTCGGCGCTGCTGGGGATCTTTGTGCCGTCGGGAGGCAGCAAGTGGCTGATCGAGGCGCCATATGTGCTGGCCGCTGCCCATCGCCTGCACGTCCATCTGGGCTGGATGGTGGCGGTCTATGACCTGGGCGAGGCGCTGGCCAACCTGCTGCAGCCCTTCTGGATGCTGCCGACGCTGGCCATCCTGGGACTGCGGGCCCGGCAGGTGATGGGCTTTACGGTGATGGTGTTTCTGGTGCTGCTGCCGCTGGTGCTGCTGCTGACCTGGGGCTTGGGGCAGACGCTGCACTATCCGCTGTAGCTGCTGCGAGGCGGGTGGCTAGAAGGTGGTCAGCCGACGGTAGATGCGCACCATGCGGCTCTCATCGGCGAAGTAGAGAATGCCCCCGACCGAGAGCAAGACGGTGGCGGCGATCGAGATGCCAAAGGCGATGGTGTCCGAGTTGTCCACGGGCTTGGCCAGGCCGAAGTAGTAGCTGCTGCCGACGCCCGCCAGACCCAGGATGCCAAACAGAGTGCCGGTGGCAAACAGGCCGCGACCGGTATCGGCGCCGACGCTGGCGAGCGCGCTGTGCTGCAGGCCAAGGCCCGTGGCCGCAAACAGGACCGCTACCCCCGACGCGCCCGAGCCAGCGTAGGCCAGAGCCGGGCCATACTGTCCGGGCCCCGGGCCGATGCCATAGACGCTGGTGAGGACGATGCTGGCGACAGTGAGCCCACTGCCGATCAGCCCGACTGCAGTGCCGACGCCGTACAGGACGCGGCCGCTGCGGAAGCGACTGACCGTGGCCGCCGGCAGCGCAGGCGCAGCAGGCGGCGGAGGGGCATAGCCGGGAGGGGGGGCCGGGCTTGCATAGGGGGCAGCAGCGGTCGGCTCGGCAGTCGGGGCAGGCGGCGGATAGGGGCTGGCCGGCGGCATATCTTGCGCCAGCGCAGCAGGGGCGCAGAGCGACATCCAGCCAAGCAGACCGACGGCAGGCAGAGCAGGTCGCAGGGTGAGCATCCCTCTACGATAGCGCCGATCGCGGCCGGCTTAGCCGCTAGACGTTGCAGAAGGCTTCGTAGTCGATGAGCTGGATGGGCTTCTTGGGGTCGGAGCAGACGACGCACTGCGGATCGCGACGCAGCTTAAGCTCGCGGAACTTGGCGGCGAGCGCGTCATAGATCAGCAGACGACCGGACAGAGACTGGCCGATCCCGAGGATGACCTTGACCGCCTCGGTGGCCTGCAGCACGCCAATCACGCCAGGCAGCACGCCTAGCACGCCGGCTTCGTTGCACGAGGGAGCCATGCCGGCTGGCGGCGGCTCGGGGTACAGGCAGCGGTAGCAGGGACCGTCGAAGGGGAGGAATGTCGTGAGCTGCCCTTCGAAGCGGAAGATAGAGGCGTGAATCACCGGCTTCTTGAGCATCAGCGCGGCGTCGTTGAGCAGATAGCGCGTCTGGAAGTTATCGGCGCCATCGACGACGAGATCGTAGCCATTGAGGATGTCGAGTACGTTTTCCGAGGTCAGGCGGGCGCGATGCGGCACAACCTGCACATCGGGGTTGAGATCCGTGAGCGTCTGCTTGGCGGAATCGACCTTGGGCACGCCGATGCGCGCCATGTTGTGAAGGACCTGCCGCTGCAGGTTGGAGGCATCGACAACGTCGTCATCGACAATGCCGATGGTGCCAATTCCTGCCGCCCCGAGATACAGCCCCGAGGGCGAGCCGAGCCCGCCAGCCCCGACCAGGAGGACGCGCGCCCGGAGCAGCTTGGCCTGACCAGCCTCGCCGACTTCCGGCAGCATGGTGTGACGGGCGTAGCGCGCCTTCTGCGCGTCGGTAAAGATGAACGGCTTGTCGATGCTGAGGCCGGCCTTCTTCCAGGCGCCAAAGCCGCCAGCCAGCGAGCGCACGCGGGTGTAGCCTAGCTCGGCCAGGGTCCGCGCAGCCAGCGCGCTGCGATTGCCGCCAGCGCAGTAAAGAACGATGTCGGTCTCGCGATCCGGGGCCGCATCTTCGATGCGCTGTTCGAGCTTGCCGCGCGGGATCCACTGCGCCCCCGGAATGTAGCCCTCCTGGTGCTCTTCGCCCTCGCGCACGTCGATCAGCATGGCCGGCGGCTGGTGCCGGATTGCTTCGACGGTGGTTTCGGTGATTCGGGACTTGATCTCTTTGAGATAGCTTTGGAAGTTCGGCATCGTTCTGATCTCGGTTTCGCGGCCCATCTTACGCTGCACGCTGGGTCGCGGCACCAGGTTACACGCGAAGGCCACTCGGGCGCAGGCCACGGAGCCTAGCCTGCGCGCCGACCTCACTGTGGAGGTCACGCCAGCTTTGGTCCGGATTCTGGTCCCCTTCTGGGCGTCAGTCTTGCGCTCGGGCAGCGGTCTAAAGATCCGCCCAGAGAAGCCGCGTATTGCATGCCGCCGCGACGGAGCGTATAAATCTGACCATGCGTCAGTTTCGCTGATTCATCGGGTCCGCGGGACCGCGCATGACATAGTGCCGAGATGAGCCACACCGACGAAAATCGTATCCCCAAAGAGCTGCGCCACCGCGTGCCGCCGGGTCAGACGCTGACCCCAAAGTGGCCGGTGCTGCACTACAGCGGTGTGCCGATCTTCACGGACATGAGCAAGTGGCAGTTCCGCATCTTCGGCGAGGCGGACAACCTCTTTGTGCTGAACTGGCAGGAGTTTCGCAGCCTGCCGAGCGTCCGCCGGACCAGTGATTTTCACTGTGTCACGACCTGGAGCCGCCTCGACAACACCTGGGAAGGGGTGCTCTTCTCGACGGTGGCAGAGCGGGCTCGCGTCCGCCCTCAGGCCCGCCACGCCATGCTGCACAGCTTCGACGGCTACTACACCAACGTGCCGCTGTCGTGGCTGATGCAAGACGATGTGCTGTTCGCCTGGAGCCACGATGGCAAGCCGCTGACCGAGGAGCACGGCGGTCCGCTGCGGCTGGTGGTGCCCAAGCTGTACGCCTGGAAGAGCGCCAAGTGGGTCGGCGGCGTCGAGTTCCTGACCCAGGACAAGCGTGGCTACTGGGAGGAGCGCGGCTATCACAACCGCGGTGAGCCGTTCGCCGAGGAGCGCTACTCGTACCAAGAGGGCGAAGAGTCCAATCGCTGATCCTGCGCCGGCCAGCTTGACAAGGTCCGGCGAGATGAGTTTCTTACCAAGCACGTTAGGGAGAAGACGATGTCGACCATCACTGCCAACATCCGCAAGCCAGACGCCGCTGCCCCCGCGCCTCGCCCTGCGGCCGGAAACCCCGTCAACCTGACCGAGCGCGCGGCCGAGAAGGTCAAAGAGATCCGCGCTTCGGAGAACATCGAGGATACCTATGGCCTGCGCCTGCGCGTCGTCGGTGGCGGCTGCTCGGGCTTCACCTATGACTTGTACTTCGATCAGAAGACACAGCTGGACAAGGAATATGCCTCGTTTGGGGTGCAGCTGGTCGTCGATCAGATGAGCCTGCAGTACCTGCGTGGCACCGAGGTCGACTACGTCGAGGGTCTGCAGGGCGCCGGCTTCAAGTTCAACAACCCCAACGTCAAGTCGACCTGCGGCTGCGGCTCGTCGTTCAACGTCTAGCGCGCCGCCCCCGCCGCCCCGCGTTCCCGCCAGTCCCCGTCCCACCGCTTCCTCGCAAAACACCCAAGCTGCTGGCAACGAGTCGGGTAGAATGCGGCCCATGAGCGCCCGACGAGCCTTTCCCCTGCGCCTTGGCCTCTGTCTTTCGCTGTCGATGGCGAGCGCACAGCCCGCCTGCCAGTTCCAAATTGACGGGGAGAGTCGCCTGACCAGCCTGCGCCTGGGCCTGCTTGGGCCGATGGAAAACGAGCTGGGCACGCCAACCAATCGCGTCCGGCCGCAGGTCATGCGCTTCTCGGTCGATGCACTCGATGAGCAGGGAGCGCTCATGCCTGTCGATCGCACGGTGCAAGCGTTCTTTGTTGCCGGGGGCAGCCGCTTGCCGCTGCGCAATCCCTGTGCGCTGGTCGGCAATGCCAGCGAGACGCCCGACTGGCTGCTGACGCAGTTTTCGCTGGTCGGCGGGCATGCGCCGGTCGTGACCCTGCCGCTGACGACGCCTGCCATCTTTGGCCGCGTCACGCTGAACATCGAGGAGCCCCAGAGCCTGGCCGAAGGGGCGACGCCGCCCATCTTCTTCCCCAACCCGACGATTCCGCAGATCATGAAGCCGCTCGACCCGAGCGCGCAGAACGCGTCGTACTGTCAGCCCTTCCTCAACCGGCAGGTGGTGTTCGATCAGGCCAGCAGCCAGAACGGATCGCTGATTGTCTCGTCGGTGTTCCAGAGTGGCCTAGCCGTCAGCGACACCAGCGCCACGGACTACAACAGCATTTACGTCTTCACCTTTGGTCGGCCGCCGACATCGATTGTCAAAGGGCGCGTGCTCAACCGCCTGGCCGGTGCCATCGCCAAGTTCAACGGCATGACCCAGGTGGCCAACCCGACGATGGCCCCAAGCGAGCGCATCGATCCGACGCTTGTACCGCCACCGATCGAGCTCTCGCCCGACCGCCGACCAGCCCAGGACCCGACGGCCACCGAGAATCGCTGGCTGACCCGCCACATTGCCGCACCGGTGCGCATCACCGGCATCGTCTGCGAAGCCAGCCTCGATGACACCCGAGCCGACAACTGGAATCGCTACAACACCGTCGTCATCAACCAGACCGGTGATGGCAAGGCCGATAGCGTAAACGGCTGCGGCGGCGTCAACTCGACGATGTACATTCCGCCGATCCGCTTTAACGTCCAGTTTCCCGGCAAGGGCGTCGGTGGTTTCGACCCAGCGATGCAGGCCGGCCAAGAGGTCACCATCACCGGCATGCTGCAAAACAGTGTCAGCCGATCCGGCAAGACCTTGTTCTGGACGGTTGTGGTGCGCGATCAGTCTGATATCTGCCTGCAGCCGCGCGCGATGTGCCCCAGCACCTAGGTCCAGGCCGACGCGGGGCTAGCTGGCTGGCTTGGGCAGAAGAACGACCTTGCCCTTGGCTTGTCGACTCTCCAGTCGCTGGAGGGCTTCGGTGGCCCGCTCGAGCGGCAGCACGACATCGATGTGGGGCTGCAGGCTGCCAGCGCTGATCAGCTCGAAGATGCGGCGGGCATGGGCGCGGTTGGCTGCCGGGTTCCGCATGGCAAAGGCCCCCCAGAAGACCCCCACGATCTGGCAGCCTTTGAGCAGCGTCAGGTTGAGCGGGATCTTGGGGATCTCGCCGTCGGCGAAGCCAACTACCAGATAGCGCCCCTCCCAGGCGATCGAGCGCAGCGCGGGCTCGCTGTAGGCGCCGCCCACCGGGTCGTAGATGACATTGGCGCCCTCGCCGGCCGTCAGCTCTTTCATGCGCGCCTTGAGATCCTCGCGGCCGTAGACAATGCCCGCATCGGCGCCGTACTGTCGGCAGAGCGCGACTTTTTCATCCGTTGACGCAGCGGCAATGACGCGAGCCCCGAGCGCCTTGCCCAGCTGCACGGCAGCCAGCCCGACTCCGCCAGCCGCGCCGAGGACCAAGAGCGTCTCCCCCCGCCTGAGGACCGCTCGATCGACCAGGGCGTGCATCGTCGTCGCGTAGGTGACCAGCGTCGCCGCGCCAATTACGAACGAGATCGACTCGGGCAGAGCCACGGTCCCCGCGATGGGGACGACGACTTGCTCAGCAAAGGCCCCATGAATCATCCACGATGCGACGCGATCCCCGACGGCGAACGGACCTCCTCCCGGGCCAACGGCGCGCACAATGCCGGCCAGCTCGCCGCCCGGAATGAAGGGGACGGGGGGACGAAACTGATACTTGCCATGCGACAAAAGGACATCGGGGAAGTTGACCGCTGCGGCCTGTACCTCGACGAGTAGCTCATCTGAGCCAGGGATTGGCTCTGGCAACAAGGTATCGAGCTGCAGGCCCGAAGGTCCGGTGAGCAGGTGCTGACGAATGGCGCGCATGGCCCGACATCTTAATGCACATTCCGCGAGGCGTAGCCCGGCTTGATTCGCCCGCCGAATGCATGGCACAGTGCCCCTCCTATGAAGTCTGAGCAGCCCGCCCAAACCCCGGAAATTGCTCCGGGAAAAGTCGATCCCAGCCCTGGTGTTGCCATGTCGCGTGCTGAATCTGAGTCTGGCGCCGCGTTTGCGCTGGATGAGCTCCGTGCCCTCGCCCAGCTGATGCAGGACTTTTCTCTCGGTGAGCTCGAGCTAGTGCGAGCCTCCGGCGAGAGCGTGCGCCTCGCCCGGGCTGGCCTTGCGCCTGTCGCTCCGCTAGCAGCGCCGACCACGCCAGCCGTCGCCGTGCCTGCAGCCGCTGCGGCACCCAGCGCGCCCACCGCCAGCGCGCCGCCGGCCAATGTACACGTCATCACGGCCCCGCTCGTCGGTACGTTCTATCGCTCGCCCAGTCCCGATGCGCCGTTCTTCACCGAAGTCGGCCAGCGCGTTCGCAAGGGACAGACGCTGTGCATCATCGAAGCGATGAAGCTGATGAACGAGCTCGAGTGCGAAGTGGATGGAGTTGTCGTCGCTGTCCTCGCCGACAACGGGCGTCCGGTCGAGTTTGGTCAGCCCCTGTTCCACATCCAAAAGGGCTAGCCTTCGGGCCGCCGAGTCGACGTCGAGCATGCAGCGTTTCAAGAAGATCCTGATCGCCAATCGCGGCGAGATCGCGCTCCGCGTCATCCGGGCGGCTCGCGAGCTTGGCCTGCGCACCGTAGCCGTCCACTCGACCGCCGATGAATCAGCGCTGCACGTCAAGTTTGCCGACGAGAGCGTGTGCATCGGACCGGCTGCCGCTAAGCAGTCGTATCTGCACATCCCGGCGATCATCAGCGCCGCCGAGATCACGGGGGCAGACGCTATCCATCCCGGCTACGGCCTGCTCTCCGAAAATGCCGGCTTCGCTGAGGTCTGCGAGCGTGCCGGCCTGGTCTTCATCGGCCCACGCCCCGAGCATATGCGCCTGATGGGCGACAAGGTCGAAGCGCGCACCACCATGGCCGCCTATGGCCTGCCCGTGCTGCCCGGCACTGGCATCCTGCGCAGCGATGAAGAAGCGCTTGAAGCCGTCGATCAGATCGGCCTGCCAGTCATCATCAAGGCGACGGCCGGCGGCGGCGGCCGCGGCATGAAGATCGTGCATCAGCGCGACCGCCTGCTCTCACAGCTACACACCGCGCGGGCCGAAGCCTTGGCCGGCTTTGGCAACGATGGCGTGTTTCTTGAGCGCTACGTCGATGCTCCTCGCCACATCGAAGTTCAGGTCATCGGGGATGGCAAGGGCACGGTGGTGGCGCTGGGCGAGCGCGAGTGTTCCATCCAGCGCCGTCATCAAAAGCTAGTCGAAGAAGCGCCTTCGCCGGCCCTCACAGCCGACGAGCGCAGCGCCTTGCTGGACCTAGTCTCGCGGGCGATCTCGTCGGTGTCCTATCGCAGCGTGGGCACCTGTGAGTTCCTCTTCGAGCGTCAGGCCGATGGCACACCGCGCTTCTACTTCATGGAGATGAACCCGCGCATCCAGGTCGAGCACACCGTGACCGAGATGGTCTCTGGCGTCGACTTGGTGCGGCAGCAGATCCTCTTGGCCCAGGGCGAGCCGCTGCCTGTCGACTATCTGCGCGCCCGCAGCCAGCCACAGGGACACGCCATCGAGGTCCGTATCAACGCCGAAGATCCGGTCACCTTTGCGCCCAGTCCCGGCCGCATCACCGCCCTGCACCTGCCCGGCGGGCTCGGCGTGCGCCTCGATACCCACATCTATCAGGGCTATGTCGTGCCGGCCAACTACGACTCGCTGCTGGCCAAGCTCATCGTCCATGGCGAGGATCGCACCACGGCCGTTGCCCGCCTGCGCCGCGCGCTTTACGAGTGCGTCGTCGAAGGCATCAAGACCAACATCGACTTCCACCGCCGGATCTGCGAGCACGAAGACTTCCTGCGCGCCCGCCTCGACACCCGCTTTGTCGAACGCATCCTGCACTGAGTGAAAAGGCGCGGCCCTGCGTGATATCGTGAGCTCATGGCTGCGCCTCGCATTGAGCTCATCTCGCGCCAGCGCTGTCACCTCTGCGAAGAAGCGGAGAAGCTGCTGCGGCAGCTTCAGGCGGAGCGCCCCTTCTTGTATGAGGTCCTCGACGTCGATAGCGACCCGTCGCTACACCTGTACTACACGCATCGGGTACCGGTCCTGCGCATCAATGGTCGCGAGGTCGCTGAGCTCGTCTTTTCCGCCGATCACGTCCGCGCCACGCTGGGCGCACTGAGCCTATGACCATGCCCGTCGCCCTATCTACTCCGTCGAAGAATGTCGCCTATGGCATCGCCGCACTGGTGACTTTGGCGCTATCGATACACTTTGCGGTCAGCCTGCCCGACGCGATCGAGCGGGGCCGTGAGGGCGTGCGGCGAACGCGCGAGGCGCCCTGCCAGGTGCTCAAGCCGGCGCCGTGGAATCCGATCTTCGGCAAGCTGCCAGCCCGGGCGCCGGACTTTCAGCTGCCGAATCACGATGGGCAGCTGATCTCGCTATCCAGCCTGCGCGGGCGAGTGGTGCTGCTGAACTTCTGGGCCACTTGGTGCAACACCTGCGTCGTCGAGATGCCGTCGCTGGAAAAGCTGGCGAAGCGCATGCAGGGCAAGCCCTTCACCATGCTTGGGGTCAGCGTCGACGAAAACTGGGACCTGGTGCGCAACTTCTTCCCTGAGGGCTCGTCGATGACCGTGCTCCTCGATAAAGACAAGTCGCAGCCGCCCCGCTACGGCACCGAAAAGTTCCCCGAGACCTTCATCATCGATCCCGACGGGATGATCCGGTACTACATCATCAGCGACCGCGAGCTCTGGCACAGCAACGAAGTGCAGCAGTGCATCGAGGCTCTGCTCGACGACTGATCCGCTCCCATCGCTACGCACGACGATAGCGGGCGGCCAGTGGTGAAGCGTCGGTTTCTAGCTCGCGATCTACACGGCCATTGGCCGCCAGATGTTCGAGGATCTTCCACGCCGAAAACACTTCTCGCTCGTCGGTAGTTCCGGTCGCAAAAGCCAGATCGCCGGCGGTCTGCCAGTCCTCTGTCAGGGCCGCCAGGACCTTGCCCTGCAGGCGAAGAACGGCCGCTGCGGCTTTCTTACCCGCCTCGACGCCGGGCTGATGATAGGCGTTGATGCCCACGAGCTCGGCGTACAGCCCCACCGCCCGCTCATAAAGTGCGATCAGTGCGCCCAGCGACACCGCCGAGCAGTCACGCACTGTGATGGTCAGGCTGCAGCGGCCCTTCTCATGCAGCGCCTGCTGCGTGCCAAGCAGAAAGCCAAGGAGATAGTCCCCGCTGGTGACCTCTTCCTCGACGAAGACCTCGGGCGTCGTGACATGGGACTGGTGGTCAGCCAGAGCCTCAATGAAGGTGACAAAGAAGTTGTCCACCCCATCGCGCAGCTGCTGCACATAGGCATGCTGGTCTGTTGAGCCCTTGTTGCCATAGACGGCAATGCCTTGATTGACGACGCGACCGCTGCGATCGAGCTCCTTCCCCAGCGACTCCATCACCAGCTGCTGTAGGTAGCGCGAGAAGAGCTCCAAGCGATCGCGATAGGGCAAGACCACCATATCCCGCTGCCCCCGACCACCCGTCGCGTGATGCCAGCAGACCGCGAGCAGCGCCGCCGGGTTGCGTTCAATGACTGGGTTGCGGGTCAGCGCATCCATCGCCCGTGCCCCGGCCAGAAGCTGTTCGGTGTCCACTCCCTGCAGCGCGGCCGGCAGCAGCCCAACCGCCGAGAGCTGCGAGGTGCGTCCCCCGACGAAGTCCCACATTGGGAAGCGAGCAATCCAGTCTGCCGCCGTCCGATCGAGCTCACTTCCTTCGCCAGTTACCGCGACTGCATGCTGCGCAAACGACAGGCCGGCTCGGGCATAAGCAGCTTCGGCATACAGCAGGCCGTTGCGCGTCTCCTTCGTGCCGCCAGACTTGGACACAACCAGCACCAGCGTTTCGGCCAGTCCACCCGGAGTCTTCTCGATCGCAGCCAGCGTGCGATCGAAGCCGTCGGGATCGGTGTTATCGAAGAAGAAGGTGCGCAGGCGATCGCTCGGGCTCGTCAAGGCCGCCGATGCCAGCTGCGGCCCCAGCGCCGAGCCACCAATGCCGACGATTAGCTGGTTCGAAAATGCCGTCCGCCGCCCGCCAACCAGCAGCCCGCTGTGTACCGCTTCGGTAAAGGAACGAATTCTCTCGAGTGTCTGCGAGATCGCCGCGGCAATCTCCTGGCTCGGCGCAAGCCCAGGCTCGCGCAGCCAGTAGTGACCCACCATCCGCCCTTCGTCCCCGTTGGCGATGGCTCCGGCCTCCAGTCGCTGCATCGCATCCATCGCCGTCGCCAAGCTGGCGGCATAGCGGGCCGGCCAGTCCTCGGGGAGCCCCATCAGGTACGCATCCACTGCGATGCTGCCAATCACTGAGCCGCGATCGACCAGCGATAGACCGAGGAAATCTCGACGGGAAACAGACCTTGCGCGCCGCTCCATAGAAGCCTCCTGCGACTCAGTGTACTGCTGAGCAGCAAGGTCTCCGGACGGAATTATTAGATTGATTCGCGGCGGCAGTCGCGATCTTGGTCAGGGCGCAGCGACGAGGGAGAAGGCGAGTAGAGAGTGACAGCCGGAGGGGCTAGCGGCCGCCGCGGCAGACGCCCTTGAAGCAGCTTGCGCCGGCGGTGCAGTCGGTAGCGGCGGTGCAGGTCGCGAGGCAGTAGGCGTTGATGCAGCGGAAGCCCCCCTTGCCGCCGCCACAGTCGGCGTCGAAGTTGCACTCCGGCGACTTGGGTGCGGGATCATCGATGCACGATCCGCTGTCACAGATCTGGCCGGTCGGACACTTGCCAGTGCTACAGGACAGTGCACAGGTCCGGTTCACGCACTTCTGGTTAGTCCCGCACTGCGTGTCGTCTGTGCACAGAGCGCGGGCAATGCCACAGCTCGCTGCGTCGCTAGGGCGGCACCGGCCCGAGATGCAGCTCAGCCCACTCTTGCAGACCGTGCTGTCCTTGCAGGCCGCCTCGCACTTGCCAAGGTTGCAGACGCGGTCGGTACCGCAGGCCGCATCATTGTCGCAGCTACTAACTTCGGGAGGCAGCGGCTTCACCGGGTCCCCAGCGACGGGATAGCAGCGATCACCGCGGCATGCATAGCAGCCGGTCTGATCGCAGTAGCGACGCTCCGCTTCCTCCGTGGACTTGTCGCATCCCGACAAGCCTCCCAGCAGGGCACAGAGAGCGGGCACTGCGAACAGCGCCATACGAGCACGAACGATGGTGGAGAAAAACTTCCGAGCCATAAGAAACCCTCCAGGCACGGTCAGGATCGACTGTTCTCTCCCATCCTACAAGCCGCGTGCCGCATTGCTATGAAAATATGTGGCGCGCTCAGCCTCTGGAGACTTGCCCTCCCAGCCGGCCAACGCCCCCGCGCGTGAACGCTTGTTTACAACTCCGCCGTTAACGATTATTGGCTGCTGCATGCTCTCGCAGGTGCGTCAGTTCTGGTCTAACCAATCGCTTCGTCCCTCGGCGCCAAGACTAGGCCGTGGCGGCGTGTGCACTCCGTGTTGGCACTTGGCCCCTGCCCTCCTGCTTGCCTTGCTGCCGACGGGGGGATGCCAGACGCAGCACCGGGTGCGCCCCGCCGATCCACGCCAGCTTCTCACCTCCTACCAGCGATCCATCGCCCAAAACAACCCGCAGCTGGCCTACGAGCTGCTGACGCCCGACCTGCAAACGGCGCTACCCCGCGATGTCTTTACTACTTTGTGGGGCAGTACCCAGGGTGAGCGGGCCGACCAGCGAGCCCAGCTGGCAGCACTTGGTAGCCAGCCTGATCGGCCGGAGCTGGCAGCAGCCAAGCTGACCAGACTGCTGCGCGTGAACATCAGCGGCGAGGGATTGGTCCGCAGTGAGCTGCAGCTGGCAGCCGACCCAAGTGGAGCTTGGCGCATCACCACGCCGGAGCTGTCGCCCACCGCCACAGCGACGCCAGAAGCTGCGCTGCATGGCCTGCTTGAGGCACTCGACCGCCGCAGCTTAGCGCTACTGCTCCGTCTTCTTCGTCCAGCAACTAGGCAGGCCGTGGAAGACGAACTCAACGAACGAGCCGAGCGGCTGCGCGCAGCCCTCGCTGGCCGCCTCACTCACCCAAGCCCCCCGGGCAGCCCAACGCCCTCAGCCCCTACGACCTCTCCCTCGCCATCACCTCTCCAGCTGCCACATCTAGAGCTGGTCGGCGATCGGGCCCGCCTGCAGTACGACCCGCGCTTCTTTATCGAGCTGGTCCGCGACAAAGACGGCTGGCGCATCCGCGACATGAACTAGCTTCGTCATCGGAAAGCCCCGCTCGCTAGGTCTTCAGCCCGCCCCAGCCCCGCGCTTGGCATTGCCCCCCTGATCCAGCTGTCCGTCGGAAAAAGCCAGCCGAAGGCGCGGCGGATGCTCTCTATAACCCAGATTTGCAGAATGTAAAGAAATCTTCCCAATAAAGGCCTTGTAATCCCAAATTGACTGTGGTTTCATCACCGCCGATCGGGCGTGGCTGTATGCCGCTGTGGCGTCGCCCCCTAGAGTGTCCTCCATCGGGGCCCAGCGCCCTACCCAGGTCGCTCAATAGCCCTAGTCGTTTCCCGCTTAGGTCGTAGCCCGGCTGTACCACTTCAGGAGGAAGACATGCTCCGGTTCCAAGTCGGTGATAAGGCAGTCTATCCAGCGCAGGGCGTGGCTGAGATCGTCGGTATCGAACAAAAAGAGATCTCCGGCAAGATTCAGCGCTTCTACTGCTTGCGCATCCTCGACACGGACATGCGCATCTTGGTGCCAGTCGACAAAGCCGATCAGGTTGGCCTGCGCGAGGTGGTCCAAGAAGACCAGATCCAAGAGGTCTATGACATCCTCCGCGAGAAAGAGGTCCACATCGACAAGCAGACGTGGAACCGGCGCTACCGCGGCTTCATGGAGAAGATCAAGACCGGCAGCCTCTTTGAAGTGGCTGAGGTGTTCCGCGACCTCTATCGCCTCAAAAACACCAAGACCCTCTCCTTCGGTGAGCGACGCATGCTGGATACGGCGCGCAGCCTCATCGTCAAAGAGCTCTCCGTGGCCAAAGGCACCACCGAGACCAAGGTCGAGCGCGAGCTAGAAAAGCTATTCAGCGCTTAGCGTCGGCTCCGTGCCGACGCTAAACCCGGTCGCAAACCCTCGCTTTACCCTCCCGCTTACATAGGTGGGCCCACAGGAGTGGCCATGCCGCGCTCGCTTCCAACCCGGATCTTCAGTGTTCTGAGCAGCGGTCTTCTGCTTGGCGCCATGTTTACGTGTGGTCCCAGCCAGCTCTCCGTCTTCGAGGAGGACTCGCCGGATCAGCCCGACGCCAGCTCGCCGAGCGATCCCAGCAGCACCGATATGGCGAGCCGTCCGCCGCAGAGCTGCAGCGCTGGCAAGGCCTGTCCAGACGGCAAGGTCTGCGTGAAGGACATCTGCGTCGTCGATCGCGGCGCATGCTGTAACGACAACCAGTGCCAAGGCGACACGCGCTGCACCACCCAGACCACAGGCGGCATGTGCGGACGCTGCTACGACTGGGGCGATGGAGAGAGCGATGCCAAGTGCATCGGCGATGGCTTCTCGGCCACCGACTTCAAGCCGCCGGCCGACCGCTGCAAGTGGCCAGGTCCAGGCATGACACCGGTCGCCCGCGACGTGGTCATGACCCCGCTGGTAATCGATCTCGACCTCGACGGTGAGCCAGAGATCGTCTTTGCGCCGCAGATGGGAATCGGGCCCTCGCGCCTGGTCGCTATTCGCGGCAAGGACTGTGGCCAGATCTACGACGTGGCGGCGGGCATCCAGGGCTTCTCACAGCTCGCGGCTGCCGATCTCGACGGCGATAAGCGTCCCGAGATTGTTGGCCTGCTAGCCAATGGCACCACCGGTAGCGGCCACCAGGTGGCGATCTTCGAAGGCATGACCGGTCGCAAGCTGGCCCAGAGCACCGACACCTTCCTGATGAGCGGCGCCAGCTTTGACTGCTCCGCCCCAGCCATCGCTGATATCGATGGTGACGGCAAGCCGGAGATCGCCGTTGGGGCCATGGTCGCGCGCTGGGACAAGGTGGCTGGCAAGGTCAACATCGCCTGGAACCATACCGCCGCCGGAGCGACCTGGGGCACAGCGACGCTGATCAACGACTTTGATGGCGACGGCACGCTTGAAGTCTGCTCCGGCAACCGCATCTATGACGGCGTGACAGGAGCCGACAAGACGCCCTCGATCATGAGCGGCCTGGGGGTCGGTGGTTACGGCGCGGTTGGCGACTTCAACAAAGACTCGTTCCCCGATCTGGTCTTCGTGCAGTCGACCAACGGCGATCAAAAGGTTGCCGTCATTGACGTGAAGAACAACAAGTTCCTCATGGATCCGCTCGCCATCCCGGGCGGCTGGGGCGGCTCGCCGACCGTTGCTGACTTCGATGGCGATGGCACGCCCGACTTCGGTACTGCCGCGCCGCGCTACTACTATGTGTTCTCGCTCGACTGCCTGCGCAGTCCCAAGCCCGCCAAGTGCCGTGGCTCGCTGCCCGGTGTGCTCTGGGCCTCGGAGATCAAGGACGTGTCGTCCGGTGGCACCGCTTCATCGGTGTTCGACTTCAACGGCGATGGCCGCGCCGAGGTGATCTATCGTGACGAGTGCTGGCTGCGGGTCTACAACGGCCCCGACGGCAAGACCGTCTTCGCGCGTCCGATTACGAGCGGCACAGCGTTAGAAATGCCGATCGTTGCCGACGTAGACAACGATGGGCGCGCCGATGTGGTAGTGCCCAGCGACTCAATTCAGGGCGATGGCTACTGCGCGGATCAGAACCCCGAGCACCAGACCGGCCTACCGCACGGCGGTGTGACCCAGGGCATCTTCGTCCTGAAGGACCCGATGAATCGCTGGATGCCGTCGCGGCCGCTGTGGAACGAGCACACTTATCACATCACCAACGTCAAAGATGACGGCACCATCCCGGCCAGCGAGCCGCCAAACTGGACGCGCTACAACAACTACCGGCAGAACGTTCAGGGCAAGATCGTCATCCCGGTGGCGCAGAGCGATGCCACTGGCCGTGGCGCTCCGCCAATGGACCAGACCGACTGCAGCAAGCAGTGGAAGCTGATGGCCCAGGTCTGCAACCGCGGCGCGGCAGACATCGCGGCGATGATGCCAGCGACGTTTTACGGCAAGGACCCCCGGGTCGATGCGACGACGGCGCTGTGCACCGCCTACACCAAGTCGCCGATCGCGCCAGGGCGCTGTGCCAACGTCAGCTGCGAGTGGATGAGCCCCCCTCCCAGCGGCTCGGTCGACATGTGGCTGCGCGTCAACGACGACGGCAAGAGCGGGCGACCGCAGACCCAGTGCAAAAACGACAACGACTTGGCGTTCTTGCCCGGCACCACCTGCCGCATCGGCCCCGGCTAGCGCCGCTCGGCAAGCCCAGGCCAGCGTCGGCAGAGCGCGAACGGCTACTGCGCTCGCAGGCGCGCCAGAATCGCGCTGCCATGAGCGATGTTGATCTGGCCGGTTCGCGAGAGCTCAGCTGCGACGGCATCGACCAGGTCGCCGGTCGCGCCGGCGGCCACCGCCACCGAGCGGGCATGCAGCGCCATGTGGCCGTGCTGAATGCCCTCGGCAGCCAGCGCTCGCAGGGCAGCGAGGTTGGAAGCCAAGCCTGCCGCGGCGATGACCATGCCTAGCTCGCGCGCACTCTGAACCGCGAGGATCCGCAGGCTGAGCCGCGCCCCGGGGTGCACGCGCAGTGTTCCGCCAACGGTGGCCACGGCCATCGGCAGCGCGATCTGGCCGTGCAGAAATTCATCGGACTCGCGCTGCCAGGTGGCGAGTGGGCCATAGGTTCCGCTGCGGGCGGCATAGGCGTGCGCACCAGCCTCGATCCCGCGCCAGTCGTTGCCGGTCGCGATGACCACTGGATCGATGCCGTTCATGATGCCTTTGTTGTGCGTGGCCGCGCGGTAGGGATCGAGCTCGGCAAACTGGCTGGCGAGGACGATTCCTTCCGCCACTTCACTACCGGTAAAGCCATCGCTAGCCAGCACCGCAACCGGTACCCGACAGCGCACATGCACTACTCGCCGGTCGGCCAAGTTGGACAGGATGCGCAGGCCGAACTGGCCGCCGGAGAGCTCAGCCAGCGTCGCCGCGATCGCTTCGGCCATGGTGTTGACGAGGTTCGCTCCCATGGCATCGCAGCAGTCGGCCAGGATGTGCACCACCAGCATGCCCAGCTGCCGCGGTCCACTCGGCAACAGCTGACGGACTTGCAGCTCGCGAGCCCCGCCACCGCGTCGCACCAGCCCGGGCTGGGCAGCGTTGCAGGCGGCCAGTAGCTGCTCCCTGCGCGCGAGGATGGCCCGCTCGGCCGCTGCGTTGTCCGGCACATCGTATAGCTGCACCTGTGCGATCATCAGCGCTTCGTCGGCTTCGGCGATAAAGCCTCCCCCTTCGCGCACCATCCGCGCCGCATTCGACGCCGCCGCGATGACCGAGGGCTCCTCGACACACATCGGGACCAGATAGTCGCGGCCGTTGATCTGAAAGTTCAGCCCCAGTCCAAGCGGCAGGGCGTAGGTGCCGATGACGTTCTCGACGATGTGATCGGCCGCCTCGGCGCGCAGGCCGCCGCCTAGCAGCAGCTCGCGCTCGGCCTCATCTAGGCCCAGGCGCTGCACTAGCTCGCGATGTCGTTCATCGAGGGAAAGTCGATAGAAGCCGGGCACCCGCGAGTTCGGTCGCAGCGGCTCGGTCGCGCTCATCGGTTCCATGGTCTCCTGCATCACTGTGCTCTTCGCTCCACGCTTGCGGCGGTGGCTAGTCGGCGGCGACCTGCGGGCGGGCGGGCGTCGCTGCGCGGTCACTCGCCGAGGACTCGGCGATCAGCTGGATGCCGCTTTTGCTGATCCGCAGCGGCAAAATCCAGAGCTCGGGCGGCAGCTCGTCGGCCAGGCGCTGGGCCGCATCCTCGCCAGGGAGGAAGGCCACCGCCAGATCGCCGCCTCCCGCGCCGGAGGGCTTGGCCGCCCCGCCGAGCCGAGCGGCTAGCTTGGCGACCGCGGCATGTTCATCCGTCAGCAGGGGAAAGCCCAGAATCTCGCCGAGCTGGCGATAGCCCTGCGCAGCCTGGCTGACGGCTGCCAGAACACGCCGGGCGTCGTCGGACTGGCAGGCCAAGATAAACTCCGTCGCGGCGGCAGCCAGCTGTGCTCGGGCGGGCGCCACCGCCGAGGAGGCTGCACGATAGCGAGATACCAGCTGTGCCGTACTGGCGCTGTGGCTCGTGCCGACCAAGCGCAGGACCAAGCCGGCCGGCAGCTCCAGGCACGGCGGCTCATCCCCGAGCTGCGAAGCCAGCCCGCCCAGGCGACGCAGCCCCCCCCAGGTCGAAGCTAGGATGTCCGCCCCGCTGCCCCGCACGCCCTGCGCGCTGTCGTGAGCGCGCTGCGCGGTCTTGGCGATCAGCGCTCGCACGGCGCTTGCTTCCAGCGACAGCCCAGCCAGGGCAAAACAGCCCCCCACCGTGGCCACCGTCACCGCCGCGCTGGAGCCCAGGCCCAGCTTCTGGCCGCGCTGGCTAAAGGCCGAGGTATCAATCTCGACCTGCGCTGGACGGTCGGTCGGCAGCGACCGCCCAAGCTGAGTCAGGGCCAAGGTCGCTTCCCGCTGGGCGGCCTGCACAAAAGGCGATAGCGGGCCGTCTAGCCGCTTTGGGGAGGCCAAGGCATAGCTGTCGATGGCGGCGACCACCGCCTCACCCCCGTCAAGAACAGCGTACTCGCCGATCAGCATGGCCTTGCCGGGGACACGCAGCCACGGCTCGCTGGAGGCGGGCGGGTTGGGAAGCGCTGCGCTCATCCGGCGCTGGCCTCGATCAGGCGAGCCCCGGGTCCTGGTGCAGCGACGATTGTCCGCAGCACCCCAGGCACCGCGGCCAGCGTCGCAGCGACGGCATCAGCATCGCGCGCGGTGGTCAGCGCCTTGGGATGCGGCCCGGCATCGCAGGTGAAATAGGCCGCGACCCCACGCGCCCGCAGGGCCCGCAGGGCATGCAAGCCTTCAATCGTTGCGCCACGCAGGTACACGACCGCGGGATCGGCCGCCAGCGCCGAGGCGTGCATGCGCAGCGCACTGCGTTCCACAACCGTGCCCAGGGCGGCGAGGTCGCGGTCCCGCAGCGCCAGCATGGCCAGACGCAGATCGTTCGGCGCGGCTGCGACAAACGGCGCGAAATAGGGCGAGCTCTTGGCCGTATGGCGCATCCCATCCGTCGAGCCTGTGTCCTTCGCCGCCTCGGAGGCTACGCCGATCACGAGTCGCAGCTCGGGCCACTCAGTCGCCGAGAGGACCGGCGTGGCTTGCGCCGAGTCACACTGCCCCGGCGTGCCGGTGCCCAGGACCACCAGCCCGCCATACAGCGATCGCGCCGCCGATCCCGATCCCTGCCGCGCCAGGACTGCCAGGCTGGCTCGGCTGCGGTCGTCGAGGATGAAGCCGGGTTGCAGCGCAGACGCCGCCGCCAGCGACAGCGCCGCAAAGGCCGAGGCCGACGAAGCCAGCCCGGCTGCCGTGGGAAAGTTGTTGTCGCTGCGAACCAGCGCCCGTGGTCGCTCGGCCAAGCCGAGGTAGCGTGCCACGCGATCGAGGTGACGGCTGACCTTGGCCAGCGGCTCACCGGCGATCTCAGCCTCGTTGAGAGTTAGGCGGTCGGCATCGAGAGACGGAGTCAGGCTGACCTCGGTGCGCGTGCGCAGGCCAGCTAGCGTCAGCGATAGGCTCGGCACCGCGGGCAGGTTGAACTCTTCGTCGTTTTTGCCCCAGTACTTCACTAGAGCAATGTTGGTGTTGGCTTCTGCCACCGCCTTCGCCGTCACTGTCCGACCTCCACTTGAAAGGACGCAAAGCCCGCCTGCTGCCAGGCCTCGCGCACCGCAGCTTCCCGCCCCGGTGCCAAGGCCACCACACAGCCGCCGCCGCCGCCACCGGTGAGCTTGCAGCCCAAGGCCCCAGCGCGTCGCGCCAGATCACACATTGCCTCGATCTCGGGGCAAGAGACATCCAGACAAGCCAGCTGGGCTTGGTTTTCGTTCATCGCCGTGCCTAGACCGGACAGATCGCCGCGGGCCAGCGCCGCCACCGCCCGCTCGACAAGCTCGGCGATGCGGTCAAAGCGCTGGCGCACGGCTGCTGTGTCCTGCTGATAAAGCTCGGCGACTCGCGCCACGCGCCCCTTGGTGTCGCGAGCCCGACCGGTGTGGCCGATGCACAGCGCAAGCCCGGTCGCTGCCGAGTCAGCCGGCAGGGGCAGCCGGCTCAGGCCAGCCCCGCGGCGAAACAGGCCAAAGCCCCCCTGCTGCGCCACGGTGTGATCGAGCCCCGAGGGCTGACCATGAAAGACCTGCTCAGCGGCCAGCGCCGCGGCGTCGATCTCCTCGGGCGAGAGCGCACGGCCGAGGCGAGCTTGCCCCAGGCGCGACAGGGCCCGCGCCAGCGCTACTGCGAACGCCGCCGAGCTGCCCAAGCCAGCTCCGGTCGGTAGCGAGAAGTGGGCGACGAAGTCGTAGTCGCCGACCTCGCGCGACGGAAGAGGTAGCGTGCGCAGCACCGCCGCATAGGCCTGGGCCAGAGAGCTTGCCGCGCTAGCCTCCTGCAGCAGTGCGGAGGCTGGCTCGGTCGTGATGTCCCAGGCTGGCACACGCAGGCAGCCGCTCCCGGGCACCACATCGACCTGAGCGCCGCGCAAGAGCGCCCCACACAGCGCCGGCACGCCATAGACGACGGCGTGCTCGCCCAGCAGGATGACCTTGCCGCAGGCCGTGGCTGAGACGATCGGGTCGGCGCTCATGGCCGCGGTCCACTGCCGTGCTCGGCTTCGATCCAGGCCCGCAGACGCGAGCCGAGGACCCGCGGCGCCGACTGAAGCTCGCTCGGGCGCTGGCAGCCGGCGAGAAACGTGATCGCTCGTACCGTCGCAATGACCTGCTGCAGGTAGCGCAGCGTGCCGGCATAGCCGCCCGCCTTGTAGGCCCGCAGCACCGGGGCCGCCAGGCCGCCAGCTGTGGCTCCCAGCGCCAGCGCATGCGCCACATCGGTTCCGGTGCGCAGGCCGCCGGTCGCGACGATCTCTAGGCCCAGGTCGGCGAGCAGCGCGACCGAGGCGCCGGTCGGGATGCCCCAGTCCCACAGCTCCTCGCCAAGTGCTCGCTCATCGTCTTGCGCGCGTCGCGTCTCGACCCCGACCCAGGACGTGCCGCCGGCCCCACTGACGTCGACTGCAGAAATGCCCAAGCCGCGCACCGCCTGCCCGACCCGCCGCGACAGGCCGCAGCCGGTCTCTTTCACCACCACGGGAACGCCCAGCTCGGCGTGCAGTCGGCGCAGGGTCTCCAGCCCGCCGCGAAAGTCGCGATCGCCACCCGGCTGGATCAGCTCCATGGCCGGATTCAGGTGCACACACAGGGCATCAGCGCCGACGCCATCGACCAGCGAGCGGACCTGCGCCGTGGTCAGGTCGCGCGCCTGTACCAGCCCGATGTTGCCGAGCAGGAGCGCGCTCGGTGCGACATCGCGCACCACAAACGTGCGCACCGTCTCGGGCCGCACCAGCATCGCCCGCTGCGAGCCCAGGCCAAAGCCCAGCCCCAGCTCTTGCGCGATGCGCGCCAGATCGCGATTGATGTCTTGGGCCTCGTCGGTGCCGCCGGTCATCGCACTGATCACGATCGGCGCCGACAGCACTTTGCCCAGGAGCGGCGTGCGCAGATCGACCTCGTCCAGATGGCGGTCGGGCAGCGCGTCATGGATCAGCTGCAGGTCATCGAGCAGCGTGCCCTTGCCACGAAACTCGACCTCGCCGGAGGCGCAGAGGTTGATGTGGTCGGACTTGCGCTGGCTGATCAGTGCGCGCTGTTCCGAAGGAGGAGCGGAGAGAGGGGCAGGATGTTGTGGGCTTTGCATGGGTACGGCGCCTGTGCGGGCAAACTGTGTGCCACATCTTGGGGGCCGATGAAATGGCCGGCCGGAAAAAACGCGCTCGGCACGGCGCTTGCCTAGATCCGCCGCAGACGCGCGTTTTGAGGCTCGCGGTGTGCGAAGCCGCAAGCGCGCGATAGCCGGGAGCCGTACCGTGATTCACAGTCGTGCACTATTTACTCGTTCCGTCGCTGGCAAGGACTCTTCCGCTGCCGTTGTGCCGGTCCTGTTCGCGCTGTCGAAGCTGCAGCTGCCCCGTCCGCGCGAGGTCAGCGCGCCGTCGCCAAGTGGCGCCCAGCCAGGGGCCGCTTCGACCTCCACCAGCAGCTGGCAGGCCGCCGCTGCGCCCCCCCTTCCCGTCCTCGATGTCGAGCCTCGCCACTACAGCCTGCGCGAGGCCCAGGCCTACTGCGAGCGCCTGTTGCGAGCGCGCTCGGACTCTTACGATCTACCGCTGGCCCAGAGCCGTCTGCCGCGGGCGGTGCAGCCGCATCTTTTTTCCATCTACGCCTTCGAGCGCGCCGCGGATGACTTCGCCGATGAGGCGCCCTACGCCGGTCAGCGTCATTTCGCACTCGAGCGCTGGGAGCATGAGCTATTTCGCACGTTCCATGGCGAGGCCAGTCATCCGATCTTTGTCGCGCTGCGCGACACCATCGAGCGCTTCGACCTGCCAATAACGCCGTTTTCCGAGCTCCTCGCCGCATTCCGCATGGAGCTGTCGCCGCCGTCGTTTCCAACCTTTGACGCGCTGCGCGTCTACTG
>CAZVMD010000054.1:0-31010 GCA_964628555.1 uncultured Myxococcales bacterium
GACCTAAAACCGAGCAACATCCTCCTCACGCGCGATCGGCCGGGGGTACGGATTTTGGACTTCGGGATCTCGAAGTTGCTGGATGGGGTGGACGGAGCAGGCTCGCAGACACGGACGGCGCAGCTGATGGGGACTCCGGCATACATGTCTCCGGAGCAGATTCGGGATGCGAGTTCGGTGGGGGGAGCGACGGATGTGTATAGCTTTGGGGTGGTCTTGTATGAGGTGCTGACGGGGCGGCTGCCGTTTGACAGCGACAGCGTCGGGGCGCTGTGCGCGGCGCATCTTTATGAGGTGCCACCGCCAGTGCAGACGCTGCTTCCGGTGGTGCCGGATGAGCTCGCGGCGGTAGTGATGCGCTGCTTGGCCAAGCAGCCCGAGGCCCGGCCAAAGGCGGCGGAGCTGGCGGCGCAGCTTACGGCCTGGGCGGATGCGCAGGGGGCACCATCGGCGGAGACGCTGCTCGATCTGCCGGTGCCGCAGCTTGGGAGCCTGCAGACACTGGCCGGCTGAGCTTGGGGAGGGGGGGCACGCACGACAAGCCCGCCCTGGAACAGCCAGAAGCCGCCGACGCTGGCCGGCTGAGCCCGGGGCGGCTGGCCAGGCGCCTTGGCGGCCTGCTCTGCGATAGCATGTGTCCATGCTGATGACCGACTCTCCGCTCTCGGTTGGCCTGGGACTATTGCTGGGCGGGCTGGCCGTGGCCTGGACCGCTTGGGTCACCGCCTGGCAGAGCCGCAAGCTGGCGGCGAGGTATCCGCGAGCCGAAGCCGGGCAGTGGGCGCTGTACTTGCTGCTGGCGGCGCTGATCTACGTCGGCTTTGCCTGGCGCGCGACGCCGCCGTGGCCCCGCACCGAGTGGCTGGGCGTCCTGGGCTTTTCGGCGCTGGCGGCCGGCGGCTTCTTCCTATCGAGCAAGCTCCTGGCCTTGGGCTGGCTCGTACACTCGCTATGGGACACCGTTGTGCACGGCCAGCACACGCCGTTTGTCCCAGGCTGGTATCGCTGGGCTTGTCTGTCGTTCGATATCCTGGCGGCTCTGTGGATCAGCCGACGCGTCAAATAAAAATATCTAATTAGTCAATATCGCAATAATTATCCATTAAGTCTTAATCGTCTTTCCCTGGGATTGGGCCGCACCTTGCTACCTAATTTGGGTATGATCGAGCGGCGATGTCGGCCGAGCAGCAGCGGGCACCGGGTGGTGCGCTGGAATATGCCGCCACTCTGGTGGCCGACGAACCCGCGTCGCAGCCGAGTCAGCCTGCGACGGCGCTCGCCCAGACCCTGCCCGATACCGGTGAGTCCCCGGCGCTCTCCGACGCTGAGCGAGCCATCGACGAGCCGCTGCCGGCCCGCATCGGCCGCTATGCCGTGCTGCGACGCCTGGGGCGCGGCGCGATGGGGCTGGTCTATTCGGCCTACGATCCCGAGCTTGACCGCAAGGTCGCGATCAAGGTCCTGCGCGACGCCATGCGCGGGCGTGAGGCAGCACGCAAGCGCGTGCAGCAGGAAGCGCAGACGCTGGCTCGCCTGTCGCACCCCAACGTCGTGCAGGTCTACGAAGTCGGCGAAGACGCCGACGGAGCCGGGCGGCATGTCTTTATCGTCATGGAGTTTGTCGCTGGTGTCTCGCTGCGCACCTGGCAGGCTCAGCACCCGCTCACCGACGAGCACAGCTTCGACGCCCGGCTGCGCCTATACCTACAAGCCGCCGCCGGCCTGGCTGCGGCCCACCAGTCCGGCCTGATCCACCGCGACTTTAAGCCCGACAACGTGCAGGTGGGCGACGATGGGCGGGTGCGGGTGGTGGACTTTGGCTTGGCGCGGGCGCTCGATAGTGCGGCGGGGGCGGACTCGGCGAGCAGCCACGGCGCCTCGGGGAGCTCGGGCGAGAGCCTGCGCGCCTCGCGGGAGCGGCTGACACAGATTGGCGCCATCCTCGGCACGCCGGGGTTTATGGCTCCGGAGCAGATCGCCGGCCAAGCCACCGACGAGCGCAGCGATCAGTGGAGCTTCTGCGCGGCGCTGTATGAAGCGCTGTACGGCCAGCTGCCCTTCTCGGGCGAGACCTTCGAGGAGATCGCGCAGAGTGTGCTGTCCGGTGCGCTACCGCCGTCGCTGCCCTCGCCAGCCCGCGGGGTCGCGGTGCCGGCCGTGGTCGAGCGCGTGCTGCGGCGCGGCCTGGCGCGCGATCCAGGCGACCGCTTCCCTTCGATGGCGGCGCTGATTGCCGCGCTGGAGCCGGGGCTGTTGCCCGACGCCGACTCGCTAGAGTCGCAGCGCAGCAAGCGACGCGTCGCGACAACGCTCACCGCCTTTGGTCTGCTGTTGATGCTGGTGCGCCAGCTAACGCGCCCGCATGAGGCGCCCGAGTCGCTGGGCTCGTCGGTCCTGATCGGCTGGCTGCTCTTGCTGAGCTACCTCGGCGGGCGCCTGCTGGTGCGCCGGCTGCTGCGACGGCAGCCAGCCTATCGCCGCGGCGTGTATTTCGTGGGGGTCATCTGCACCTATTTCGCGCTAGGGCGCACGCTGGGGTGGATCATCGATATCCCATTAAGCAAGTACTTAATCCTTGAGACCCTGGGACTGGCCGCGCTTCTTCTAAGCGAAGTGCCCTATGCCGGCCGGGTCTATTGGCTAGCCCTCGTGACCTGCGGAGTATCAATTACATTGCAGATTTTGACCCCCCAATACCGCAGTTTAATTATGAATATTACTTACCTTGTATTGATGTTCTCGGCCGGCTATCTCCGCATCGCGCGCGTCGCCAAGCGAGCCGCCCCCAGCGCTGAGCACGAGCGGGTCTAGTCGAGCCCAGGCCGAGCAACGCTCCGCGGCCGAGGCGCCGGGGTCGGGGCTGGCCGCTGCGCCTGCCCGCTCCAGCTGTGCTTTGCCAACGGTGCCGGCGGGCCGCAGCGCCTGGCCGTCTGCGCACCACTGTCCTACCCCATCCGCCGCTGCCGGGCCGCGTCCAGACGCTGGCTCGCGGAGCTGTCCCATGGGTCGCGCATGACGGCTATGCTGGGCTAGGGGGCACAGACGATGTCCGAGCCGCATAGGGGGCAGGGGGATGGAGGGGCGCCAGGCGAGCGGCCGGGCGAGCGAGCCGTGGCCGCCCCTGTCGTGACGCGCCCAGGGGCGGAGGCGGAGCGCGGGGAGCGCTCGGGGATGGCGTTTCACCTGCTGGACACCATGGCCGGGGGGGCCCAGGTCCTGGGGCCTGACTGGCGTTATCTTTATATTAATGACGCAGGCGTGCAGCAATCTGGGTATCTCTGCCGCGAAGAGTTGCTGGGTTTTTCAATCATGGACAGATACCCTGGGGTTGAAAATACGGAGCTCTTTCAGATTCTACATCGGTCGATGTTCCATCGTGCTGTGCAACGCCTAGAGACACCATTTGTTTTCCCCGGCGGTAGGGCCGGCTGGTTTGACATTGCTATCCATCCTGTTCCTGAGGGTATATTTATTCTATCCTATGACATCACTTCCCGCCGGCAAGTCGAAGAGAGGCTCCGAAACCTGACTGCCCTTTATGAGGTTTTGTCAACCAATTCTAGCGACGGCATCGCGCTGTTCAATGGACAGAGCCAGATCCTGTATGTGTCACCCTCCTATGCCCGAATGATGGGCTACAGCGTAGCCGACCTGCAAGACTGGAATATAAAGAAGATCCTGCTAATGATTCACCCCCAGGATCGCCGACGCATCAGCGCCATGCTACGCGCCGATCAGCGCGCGCTCCGCCCGCGCACGCGCTACGAGTACCGGGCCCGTCGTCGCAATGGCTCATACTTCTGGGTGGAGGACTTCCTCAGTCGTGAGTTTGACCAGGCGGGCAACGTCGTCCGGGTGATCGCCAACGCCCGCGACATCGACGCTCGCAAGCGGGCGGAGGAGGCGCTGTGTCTCGACGGTCAAATGATGGCCCACATGGCCGATGGGGTCTACCTGGCGCGCTGTCGCGATGGGATCATCGTGCACAGCAATGCCCAGCTGGGCCAGCTGTTCGGCTATGCCGCCGAGGAGCTGATTGGTCAGCACTTCTCGTGCATCACACCGTCGGACAAGCGGTCGATTCTGGAGACCTCGCAGGAGCTAGCGGCGAGCCTGGAGACCACCGGGAAGTGGATTGGCGAGAGCGAGAACCGCCGACGCGATGGCAGCCCGCTGTGGAGCCAAACCAGCATTTCTATCTTTGAACACTCTGAGCATGGCACGGTATGGATTGCCGTCCTGCAGGACATCACCACACGAAAACAAGCCGAGGCCCAGCGTCGGATTCAGGAGCAGCAGGCCATAGAAGATCAGCGACTGAAGAGCTTAGGGCTGCTGGCGGGGGGAGTGGCCCATGATGTCAATAACCTGCTTACCCCGATTTCCGCGAACATTGAGCTCCTGCGGAACCGCCATTCAGATTCCAATATAGACCAGGATCTATTGGAATCTGTTTCGTCGGCGGGTCAGAAAATCCGCGATATCGTTCGGCAAATGTTAGCCTATGCAGGACGCGGCTCATTGGCATTCACAACTGTTGATCTAAATCACCTAGTTCGCGAGATTTATACACTAATTCAGGTCAGCCTACCAAAGAATATTGTGCTGCATTTGAGCCTATCGCCGGAGCCGCTGCCGCTGACCGCCGACAGCACACAGCTGCAGCAGGTGATGATGAACCTGATCCTCAATGCCGCCGAGGCCTTCGCGGGCGACAGCGGCCAGGTGTTCGTCCAGACGCAGCGCCTAGCCCCGGACTCGGCGGGCTCAGCTGGCTTCGCGCTGCTGACGGTGCGCGATACCGGGCCGGGCATCCCGCCGGAGCTGCTGCCACGAATTTTCGATCCGTTCTTCACCACCAAGCTCACCGGCCGCGGGCTGGGCCTGTCGGCGACCCATGGCATCGTGCGGGCGCATGGCGGCACGATCGCGGTACAGAGTCGGCGCGGCACGGGCACCACCTTCACCGTGCAGCTCCCGCTGCCGACCGAAGCAGGGCCGCCCCAGGCCAGCAGCGGACACCTGGCCGCCCGGACGCCCGGTCAGCTGGGCGGGCTGTGGCTGGTCATCGATGATGAGCCGATGGTGCGCAAGGCCACGAGCCTGGTGCTGCAAGCCCACGGCGCTCGCGTGATCGAGGCGGGCGACGGTACCGCCGGCCTGGCCCGCGCCGAGGAGCACGCCGCCGCGCTGAGCGGGGTGCTGCTGGACTTGACGATGCCGGACTTGAGCGGGCGGCAGGTGTTCCAGCGGCTGCGGGCTCGCCATCCCACGGTGCCAGTGGTGCTGATGAGCGGACACAGCGAACAGACGGTCGAAGATCTGCTGACCCTGCCCGGCGTGCGCTTCGTCGCCAAACCGTACCTGCCCAAGCAGCTGCTGCAGCTGCTGCTGACGCTGCTAGGCCCGACGGCCAAACCTTGAGTGCTGGACCGACGACAGGGAGCGCGGGCCTATGGGCCGGACACTGGCTGTCGGCGAGGCGACTACTGCGAGGTGTTGAGGAAGACGCTGACCGTGTTGCTGCCAGAGTTGCTGACGACGAGGTCGGGGCGGGGGTCGGCGTTGAACTGGCCCACTGCGACGCCGCTGGGCAGGGCTCCGGTGACGTAGTCAAAGCGCGAGGGGAAGCTGCCATCGCCGCGGCCGAGGAGCACGCTGACTCGCTCGGTGTCCATGGCGGCGACGACGACATCGAGGAAGCCATCGGCGTTGAGGTCGTGCAGAAGGAGCTCGCGGGTGCCGCCGGCCACGTCGGACTCCAGGTAGCCAGAGAACGATCCGTCGCCGCGGCCGAGGTGAACGACGATCTTGCTGCTCGACAGGGCCGGCGGCGTCACCATGGTCGCGACGGTGCTGGCCGAGACTAGGTCCTGGTGGCCGTCGCCGTTGACATCGCCGACAGCGAGGCCAATCGGGCTGGTGGCGGCAGCGGTGCTGCTGCGCGGCGCAAAGCTACCATCGCCGTTGCCCAGAAAGACGCTGAGCGTGTTGTCGGTGCGATTGACGACGGCATAGTCGGCCTTGCCGTCTTCGTTGAAGTCGGCGAGCACGGCTCCAAAGGGATAGGTCCCGGTCGAGAGCGGGACGGCCGGGGCGAACTTGCCGCCGCCCTGCGACAGGTGAACGGTGCTCTGGTTGGCGTTGAAGTTGCTGACGATTACATCGGGCTTGCCGTCGCCATTGAGCTCGCCGACCACGGTGTAGATCGGCCCGGCAGCGGTCTTGTAGTCGCCGAGGTTCTGCGGGCTCAGCCGCCCCTCGCCGTCGCCAAGTAAGACGTCAAAGACGCTGGCCGAGTGACAGGCGATGACCAGATCGAGCTTGCTGTCGCCGTTTAGGTCAGCCAGCTTGAGGCCGTGCGGTGCGGCGCTGGTTGGCCAGATCTGCTGCAGCGCGAAGCTGCCATCGCCGTTGCCCAGCAGCAGGCTCAGCGAGTTTTCGTTCGAGTTGGTGACGACGAGGTCGAGCCTGCGATCGCTGTTCATATCGCCGACGGCGACAAACAGCGGCCGCTTCTGCACGCCATAATCGACCCGCTGCGCGAAAGCGACCGTGGCTGGCACATAGGAAAACAGGTCGCTGCGCACCACCTTGCCGCCGCCCGGGTTCTGCACCGTGACCGGCACTCGGCCGAAGGCGCCGAGGCGGGCCGGGACCTTCAGCACCAGCTCATGGGCCGAGCTGTAGGTGACCTCAGCGACGCTGACGCCGTCGATGGCGACGCTGGCTCCGCGCTCGAAGCCAGCCCCCAGGAGGTGTAGCTCCGCGCCGCCGGCGGTGCTGGCACTGGCCGGCTTGGCCTGGGTCAGGCTCAGCGGCTCGCTGCTAGGCAGCATGCCAAGGTCTGGCTGGCTATCGTCGAGGGCACCGCCCGCACTGCAGCTCAACAGGGCGGAGGCGGCGAGGCTACACAGTCGGGCGCCACGCCCAGCGCGCGGACGCACGGCACGGACCTTGGGGGCTCGCGGATAGGACTTGGAGACGGGGATCATAAAGGCCACTCCTTCGAGGCGGCACCTTACGCCAAGTAGCGCGCCGTTGCGTACACGCGCCGTGCTTGACACCTGTACAGGTGGGCTGATAGACGACTGGTCAAATATTCAGTACACAGACGAGTTCGCTATGCCCAACGCCCGCTCGACCCTTCGAAGTGATTCGCGTAGTCCGACCAAAAAGGCGGCCAAGAGCTCGCCGGTTTCCGTCGCTGATCATGCTCCGCCGCCCGCGCACCTGACGGCCGGAGGAGCAAGCGCTGGAGGCAGTGCCGGGGCCCGCCCGAGCAGCATCTCGGATGCGCTGTCGCACCTGCCGCCGACCAGCGAGCCAGAGACGATCAGCATCCGCGGCGCGCGCGAGCACAACCTGCACATCGATGCGCTGGAGATCCCCAAGAAGCGGCTGGTGGTGATGACCGGCGTGTCGGGCTCTGGCAAGTCCTCGCTGGCCTTCGACACGCTGTACGCCGAGGGACAGCGGCGCTATGTCGAGTCGCTGTCGGCCTATGCGCGACAGTTTCTGGGGCAGATGGACAAGCCGCGCTATGAGTCACTGCGCGGCC
Organism: uncultured Myxococcales bacterium; assembly: GCA_964628555.1. GTDB lineage: Bacteria > Myxococcota_A > Polyangia > Palsa-1104 > JAEUJZ01 > JAEUJZ01. The sequence continues at coordinate 7,562 of CAZVMD010000054.1, forward strand.
TGTCGCCGACCATTGCCATCGAGCAGAAGAGCGCCTCATCAAACCCGCGCTCGACGGTGGGCACGGTGACTGAGATCTACGATCACCTGCGCGTGCTGTTTGCCCGGGTCGGCACGCAGCACTGTCATCTTTGCGGCAAGCGCGTGGCAGCGCAGAGCGCGGCCGAGATCGTCGCTCAGCTCAGTCGCCTGCCAGCCGGGACGCAGGTCATGCTGCTGTCACCGATGGCGCGCAACCGCAAGGGCACCTTCGCCGAGGTGTTCAGCGCGGCGCGCAAGGTGGGCTATAGCCGAGCCCGGGTCAACGGCGAGATCATTCGGCTCGATGATGAGCCACCGGCGCTGTCCAAGAAGCTCAAGCACAGCATCGACATCGTCACCGACCGCATCAGCATCGCCGATGACAGCGACACACTGCGGCGCCTGCACGACTCGGTCGAAGCGACGCTGCGCCTGGGCGAGGGCTCGCTGATTGTCGCGGAGTCACGAGCCGGCGAGAGCGAGCCGCGCGAGTACATGGTGTCGGAGAAGCGGGCCTGCACCGACTGCGGCGTGGCCTTTCCTGAGCTGGAGCCGCCGTCGTTTTCGTTCAACTCGCCGCTCGGCATGTGCCCGGACTGCACCGGCCTGGGCACGCGGCTGGAGATGGATCCCGAAGCGGTCATCCCCGATCAGAGCAAGAGCATCCGCGAAGGGGCCATCGTGCCGTGGGCGACGACTATGGATCGCGGCGACGGCTGGGGCTTCAAGATCATCCAGGGCCTGGCCGAACAGTACGCCATCGACCTCGACACTCCGTGGGGCAAGCTGCCGCCGCACAAACAAAAGCTGGTGCTGCACGGCAACGGCGAGGCGCGAGTGGCGGTGCAGTGGGAGGGGCGCAACAGCCACGGCTCGATGAACATCCGCTTCGAGGGTGTGCTGAACACGCTGATGCGCCGCTATCAGCAGACGACCAGCGAGTGGATGCGCACCTACTACGAGCAGTTTCTGCGCGAGGCGGCCTGCACAACCTGCGACGGCACGCGCCTGCGCCCCGAGTCGCGGGCCGTATTCCTCGTCGAGCGCAGCGATGGACGCGGCGAGTACAGCCTGACCGAGATCTGCCGCATGACGGTGCGCGAAGCGGCGAAGCTGATGGCGGCGCTGCCGCTGGCCGGCGAGCGCGCCTTCATCGCGCAGGAGCTTCTAAAAGAGATCAACGCGCGGCTGTCGTTCTTGCTCAACGTCGGGCTCGACTATCTGACCCTGGACCGCGCGGCGGCGACGCTGTCCGGCGGCGAAGCGCAGCGCATTCGCTTGGCCTCGCAGCTTGGCTCGGAGCTATCCGGCGTCATGTACGTGCTCGATGAGCCGTCGATCGGCCTGCACCAGCGGGATAACCGCCGCCTGATCGATACGCTCAAGCGGCTACGCGACCAGGGCAACACCGTGCTGGTGGTCGAGCACGATGCCGAGACGATCCTGTCGGCCGACTGGGTGGTCGACTTTGGCCCGGGAGCGGGACGGCTGGGCGGCGGCGTGACCTGCAGCGGTCCTCCGACGGCGCTGCTGGCCGATCCGGCCTCGCTGACCGGGGCCTATCTGGCCGGGCGCGAGCGGATTGCCACACCAAGCGAGCGCCGGAAGCCGGAGTCGTGGCTGACCATCGTCGGCGCGCGCGAGCACAACCTGCGCGACCTGGATGTCCGCATTCCACTTGGCGTGCTGTGCGCTGTCACCGGGGTCAGTGGGGCAGGCAAGTCGTCGCTGATCAACGGCATCCTGCGCCCGGCGCTGATGCGCGCGCTGCACGACAGCCGCGATCCCGTCGGCCTGCACAAGAAGATCGAAGGCCTGGATCAGATCGACAAGATCATCGCCATCGATCAGCAGCCGATCGGCCGCACACCGCGCTCGAATCCAGCGACGTATACCAAGGCCTTCGACTATGTCCGCGACCTGTTCGCGGCCCTGCCCGAGTCGCGGGCCTATGGCTACAAGCCAGGTCGCTTCTCGTTCAACGTCAAGGGCGGACGCTGCGAGGCCTGCGAGGGCGACGGCGTCAAGCGCGTCGAGATGCACTTTCTCGCCGATGTCATGGTGCCCTGCGAGGTCTGCCGCGGTCGCCGCTACAACGAAGCGACGCTGCGCGTGAAGTACAAAGACAAGAGCATCGCCGATGTCCTCGACCTGCCGATTGCCGAGGCGCGCGAGCTGTTCGCCAATCACAACGGGCTACGCCAGGTGCTCGAAACGCTGCTCGATGTCGGCCTGGGCTATCTTGCCCTGGGGCAGCCAGCCCCGACGCTGTCCGGCGGCGAAGCGCAGCGCGTCAAGCTGTCGCGTGAGCTCTGTCGCCGCGACACCGGACACACGCTGTACCTGCTCGACGAGCCGACCACCGGCCTGCACTTCGACGACATCCGCCGCCTGCTGGTTGTGCTGTCGCGCTTGGTCGCGGCCGGCAACACCGTGCTGGTCATCGAGCACAACCTCGACGTCATCAAGTGCGCCGACTGGATCATCGACCTCGGTCCCGAGGGCGGCGCCGGCGGCGGCAAGCTACTCGCTGAGGGCCCGCCAGAGCAGGTGGCCCAGGTCGCTGCCTCGTATACCGGCCAGTATCTGGCCCCGTACCTGCGAGGCATCGGCTACACCGCGATCTAGTGCCTGGCGGCGCGCCGGAGGCCTGGTGTAGCCTGCCGCTGTGCTGCGCCTCATCCTCATGCTCCGCGACTATCTGCTGGTCGTCCTGACGCTGCTTGCCAACGGCCTCCTGCGGCCCCCGGCCCGACGGGGAATGGGCGCGATGACCGCCCCACAGCCGACGGAGTAGCGGCGTGTGGGGCTGGCGCCTGTGGGTAGGGTGGCGCATCGTGCCGGCGGCGGTGAAGCTGCGGCTGGCGCTCCAAGGCAGCTTGGCCTTGGCCGGGCTGACAGGGCTGTGGCTGGGACTGTCCAGGTGGCTGCCGGCTGACGTGGCGCGGATCTTTGCCGGGGCCGCGCTGGTCGCTGGACTGCCGACGCTGGGCTATGGCCTGTGGTGCCTACTGCCCGACCTCAGCTGGGGCATCCCGCGCGCGCTGCGGGGTGACCTGCCCTGCCCGCCTGGTCAGCGCGTGCGGCTGAGCTTCGACGATGGACCAACGCCTGGCCTGACCGATGCAGTGCTAGATGCGCTGGGCCGGCACAAGATCCAGGCGACGTTCTTCCTGCTTGCGGACAAGGCCCGCCGCTGTCCGGAGCTGGTGCAGCGCATCGTGGCCGAGGGGCACCTGCTCGGCCTGCACGGCGAGGATCACCGCCTGGTGCTGGGGCAGTCGGAGCGCGCGCTGGCGGCCAGCCTGGGTCGGGCCCGCGACGAGCTGACGCGACTGGGTGGGCAGCCGATCACGCTGTATCGCCCCAGCCATGGCTTCAAGAATCGCGCGCTGCTGCGAGCGCTGTCGGCGCTTGGCCTGCGACTGGTCGGCTGGGACTTTGGCGTCTGGGACACTGATGCGCCAGCCCCAAAGACCTTGCTGCAGCGCCTGCGCCTGACCCTGCCGCCACGACCAGCGCAGCGGCCCCCCATCGTGCTTTTGCACGACGGACGCGATGACGATCCGGGGCTACCGCCACACCAGCACAGCCTGCTTTGGGCCCTGGCCGCCTGGCTGCCGCTAGCGGGCCAGGCCGCGAGCCGCGGCGACCAGAGGCTGTAGCTCGCGGGCCAGCAGCCCCTTGCGATTCTCGGCCAGCGCGGCTTCCAGTGCAGCGACGGCAGCAGTGGCGATCTCGCGCTGCTCTTTGGGCTTCTTGCTGGCCCGCGCCTGCAAGAGCAAGAGCGCCCCCTTGGTCCCCAGCAGCGTCGCCTGCCGAGGCTGCAGCGCCAGCGCCGCCTGCACGGCATCCAGGCCCTGCACGAGCTGCGCCGCTACCCGTCGCTTGCTGGCCTGGCCCTGCGGACCGGCCATCTCCCAGGCTGAGGCATGACGCAGTGCCTCCGCCAGGGCCTCCTGGGCCTCGGCACTGAGCGGGGCTTGTGTCACCGCCTGCTCAGCCACTGCCCGGGCGCGCGCAAAGGTCTGCCCAGCCGGTGGCGCGAGGCCCTGCGACTGGCCGAGCAGGGTCAAGAGCTGCGCCTGCGCCGCCAGCAGCCGAGCGTTGCCGGGCGAGGCCACCAGCGCCTGCTCAGCGACGCGCTGCGCTGCCTCCAGCGTCGGTGTTACCGGCTGACCAGTCAGCAGCGCAGCCATCGACTGCCACATACGAAAGCGCAATTGCAGCAAGTACCAAGCCACCGTATTGCGGCTTTTATTCAATGATTCTTCCAAATACTGATTGGCCTCTAAAAAGGCATCCTTGGACTCTGCATCTTGCAGCAGCAAGCTGACATAGCGGGTGATCAGCGCCTCGCCCAGGCGCTGGCTGGCCTCGTCACTGCTCGCTGCGGCATGACCAGCGCTCGCGGACAGGGCCAGCGACTTCTTGGCGGCGCTGACCAGCTCAGCGAGCTCGCTCGGTGGGCAGGGCGTAGAGCCCAGGCGTCGCTCGCAGATCAGCCCCTGCGCGGCCACCAGCAGGCGATACGCGGCGGCCTCCTGTGGCTGCGCTTCCAGCGCCTTTTTCAGGGCCGGAATGGCCTGGGTCATTATATCAACATAATAAGTGGGAATCTTTTCAAGATTAACGGCATTTTGTGAATATTCATAGAATCGCTGATAAACCGCAGTCTGGGCCTGTCGTAGAGCGAGATTGCCGGGACTGGCGGTGGCCGCGCGACTCAGCGCCGACAGCGTCCGTCGCGTGCTCCCGTCGATCGGCTTGTGCTCCTGCGCATCGAGCATCATCAGGCGCAGCCAGTCGTGCGCCTCGGAGGTATGCAGTGAGGCATCACTGCCGGCGATGGCGACGGCGGCAGCATGGCGCGCCGCGGCCTGCTCAAGGTGGGTGCGGGCTTCGCCCAGGCGCTCCGCGGCTAGCTCGCTGACCGCTTGTGCATGGTGGATGTCGCCTTCCAGCCGCAGCGGCTCGGGCAGCCACGGCGTCATCACCTGCGCCTGCTTGGCCAGCGTCAGTGCACGGGCAAAGTCGCGCTGAAAGTAGGCCAGCAGGCCCTGGATATACGTCGGTGCATCGGTGGCCAGGAGGCCATTTTCTAGATAGCGCAGTCCGGGCTGCAGACAGCGGCTCGAGAGCTCGGCTTCTTGCGCGGCCTGATCTTTGGCACTACCCAGAAGGTGAAGCTGCTCGACGCCGCGACGATACTTTTCGGCCAGCACCTGCCCGAGGGCAAGCTGCACGTCCGGACTCTGGTAGCCGCCAGCCCACGAGGCGAGCAGGTGCGACTCGGCCTGGTCGAGATCGCGCAGCACCCAGTAGCCACGGCCAATCGCAAAGCTGAGCAGCGCGTTCTGCGGATCGCGCTGCTGCCGCGCCGCCAGCTTGGCCACGCGCTCGCGCACAACCGCCTGCTCGCGACCGATGTCGTGCAGCGGCAGCGAGTGGGCGTAGCGCAAGAACAGCTCCATCTCTTTGATGTCCTGGCCAAGCTGCTGCGCAAGCTCGGCCTGCGCTGAGGCGGCCCAGTGAGCGCGCAGGGCAATGATGCCGCCGGTCGCGCTGAGCAGAAGCGCCATCCCCGCCGCCACCACCACCAGCCTGTGCTTGGCCACCCAGCGCCGCAGCCGATCGCCGGTCGTCGGCGGCCGCACGCTGATCGGATCGCCGTCGAGATAGCGCGACAAGTCGCTGGCCAGGGCCCAGGCTGACGAGTAGCGATCGCCGGGCTCCTTTTGCATGCACTTGCGGACAATCGTCTCGAGGTCAACCGGCACCAGCGGATCGATGCTGCGCAGCATCGGCGGATCGTTGAGCAGCACGTCGAGCAAGACTTCCGTCGAGCTGCCGACAAAAGGCGGCCGCCCGGCGAGCAGCGCATAGAGCGTCGCTCCCAGCCCATACACATCCGTGCGACCGTCGAGCCGGTTGACCTCGCCACGCGCCTGCTCCGGCGACATAAAGGCTGGCGTGCCCTCGATGGTCCCAGCCGGGCCGCCCGAATCGACCTCGCGCGCCAGCCCAAAGTCCATCACGTACGGCCAGAAGGTCCCATCAGCCCGCTGCTCGACCATGATGTTGCCGGGCTTGATGTCGCGGTGGATGATGCCCAGGCGATGCGCGGCCTGGATGGCGTCGGCGACCTGCTGCATCAGCCGCACTTTCTGCTCGCGGCTCATCAGCGTGTAGAACGTCGCTAGCGGCTGGCCTTCGATTAGCTGCATGGCGATGTATGGCTGCCCGTCGACCTCCCCGACTTCGTAAATCTTGCAGATATGCGGATGCTCGATGCGGGCCTGGGCTTGCGCCTCGCGCAGGAAGCGCAGGCGCTGCCGCTCGGCGACTTCGTTCTGGGCCGGCAGGTACAGAAGCTTGATGGCCACGGCGCGGTTCAGGCGGCGGTCGGTCGCCTTGTACACCGTGCCCATGCCGCCGGCCCCGAGGAAGGCGGTGATGCGATACAGCTCCCAGTCAGAGAGCGGCATCAGCTCGCTGCCGCGTACCGAGACTACGCTGTCGTCGGAGAACTCGTTGGGGTCGGCGTCGATGGTGCGCTCGAGGCTGTCCTGCGAGCGAGCGGCAAGCATCACGGCTTCGGCGATCTCGGCGAACTCGGGATAGCCGACGGCCACGGCGCTCTCGTCGCTCTTGGTCACCGGGTTGAGCGACTGATCCGAGGCAATGGTCGGCGCCGACAGATCGCTGGCCGTAGAAGCCTGCCGCCGGCTCTCCGAACTTCGAAGGACCGGAATCTGCCCTGAGCTGCGCGGTGAAGGCCTGCTATCGTCCGCCATACGCCGTCGCTGAAGATCCCTTCTTCAGTATACGGCGAGGCGGCAGGGCTAAGCGGCGAATTATTTTGGACAAGGCGCCGACGACAAAGTCGGCACGCCGGGGCGAGGCGAGCCGGACGGGGTCAGCGCTGCGGCCGAAGATCTTCCAGGTCAGCGAGGTAGTTTTTCATGTACTCGCGGACCGCGGCCTCGATGTCCTCGGCGCTGGGCAGCTCCAAGAGGTCCTGCACCAGGCGCTTGGCCTCGCCGGCGTGGGCCTGGCGCAGCACGCGCTTGACCAGCGGCACGGCAGCCGCGCTCATCGACAGGTCGTCGAGCTCCAGACCGAGGAGCACGACAGAAAACAGCGGATCGCTGGCCATCTCGCCGCACATTGCCACTCGCTTGCCGGCGGCGTGCCCGGCCTCGACGGTGCGCTTGACCATGCGCAGCACCGCGGGGTGCAGTGGCTGATACAGGTAGCCGACGTGCTCGTTCAAGCGGTCGAGAGCAAGAGCGTACTGAATCAGGTCGTTGGTGCCAATCGACATGAAGTCGCACTCGCGCGCTAGGTGATCGGCGACCATGACCGCCGACGGCATCTCGACCATGATGCCGACCGGGATGTCCTGCGCAAAGGCCGTGCCCTCGCGCCGCAGCTCGTCCTTGCACTCTTCGAGGATGGCCTTGGCGGCGCGTAGCTCTTGCACGCCCGAGACCATGGGAAACATGATGCGCATGCGCCCATGCAGCGACGCACGCAGCAGGCCGCGAATCTGCGCTTTGAACATCGCGCGCTCACGCAGACATAGGCGCAGCGAGCGCAGACCAAGCGCCGGATTGGGCTCCTTTTCCGTCGGAGCCCCCATGGCAACGCCGGCCATCTTGGCCAAAAATGGCGCCACTTTGTCGACGCCTAGGTCAAAGGTGCGGAAGGTCGCCGGGAAGGGCGCGACGCGACGCACGACGCCGCGAGCGTGCATAAAGTGCTCGTCTTCGCGCGGCAGATCACTGCGGTCGAGGAACAGGAACTCGGTGCGATATAGGCCAATGCCTTCGGCGCCATAGTCGAGAGCGTAGGGCACCTCGTCGGGCATCTCGATGTTGGCGAGCAGCCCGATTCGAGCGTGGTCGCTGGTCTCGGCCGGCGCCTCGCGATCGATGAGCAGCGCCTCGATGCGCTGGTGCTGGCTGCGCGCCTTGAAGCGATACTCTTCGACCTGCTCATGGCTTGGGCAGAGGACGACTTCGCCACGGTTGCCATCGACGATCAGCAGGTCGCCAGTACCGATGGCTTCGGTGATGGTATCCAGACCGACGACGGCCGGGATGCCGAAGGCCTGAGCCAGGATCGAGCTGTGCGAGGTGCGGCCCCCCGCATCGGTGACGATGGCCGCGACCATGCTCTTGTGCAGATGCACAGTATCGGCCGGCGACAGATCGTGCGCGACCACCACCGCCCCCTGCGGCGGCGGCACCGGCGGCGCGTCGGTGGCGGTCGAGCTGTCGAGGTTGCGCAGCACCTGCTCGCCGACAAACTCGACATCGCTGCGCCGCTCGCGGAAGTACTCTTGGTCGATGGCGTCGAAGCGGGCCTTGATCTCTTCGACGGTCTTATGCAGCGCCCACTCGGCGTTGACCTTTTCGTCGCGGATGCGGCGCCGCGTGGGATTGATCAGGTGCTCGTCGTGGAGGATAAGCTGGTAGGCCTCCAGGATGACGCCGGTCTGCTCCTCGTCGGTCTCGCGCAGCTTGCGCTTCAGCCGTTCAAGCTGCAGGTCAGCGCGTGAGACCGCTTCGTCCAAGCGGACTAGCTCGGAGGGAACCTCTTCAGCCGGGATATGGCGCTTGGGGATCTTGATCCGACGGCGGTCAATGACAAAGGCTCGCCCGACGGCGATGCCCGGCGAAGCAGCGATGCCCTGGCGGACTTCGGTCGACAGCGGACGCGACAGCGGCTTGACCGCGAAGTAAGGCCCACTCTCGTCCGGGGAAGGCATGGACTACTCCTCCCCGAACCCCGCCTTCACCAGGTCGGTGAGCGCGGATAGGCACTCCTTGGCGTCGTCGCCATCGCAGGAGATGGTGATCTGGCTACCCTTGCCAGCGACCAAGAGCAGCACCCCCATGATGCTCTTGCCGTTTACGTCCTGGCCGTCCTTGCGGACCATGACATTGCAGCGAAACTTGTTAGCCGTCTGTACAAAGCGCGTCGAGGCGCGGGCGTGAAGCCCTGCTTTGTTGACGATCTGCACCGTGCTCTGCGCCATCATTCGCTTTCCCAGCTACTCGTCGATACGGGGTTTCGGGTTCTTGGTTCGGGGTGGCCGGCCAGAGGGCGGCGGGGGGCCGCGCCGGCTCCGCGGGGTTACTCGCAGTGAATGCTCTTGGTGCCGGTGGCGACGAGCACGCCACCCAATCGCACCGGCCCTGTGGCGCGATCTGCCGTCGCCAGCTTGAGCAGCATGGGCAGGTTGACGCCGGTCACAACGTGGCCACTGCGACCATCGCAGCGACTGCAGCACAGCTGAGCCGGCGTCGAGCCGATGAGGTCGACGAGAAACAGGACATCCTCACAAGTGGACAGTCCCAAGCGAGCCACTGCGTCGCCGATCTTGCCGTCGACCGCGCGACGATCATCCTCCGGCTCTACGCCAACGGTCGCCACATCCTCTAGCTGCATGCCCAAGAAGCGCTGCACGGCATCGAGCATGTCTGCCCCAGCTTTTCCATGCGTGACAATCACCACAGGAGTGAGCTGACTCATGGCTATTTCCTCTCGGGAGCGCGACCCAGCTCGCGATGTCTTACCGTAATCTGATAGCGAGTCTGGAGTCGATTGAAAAGTTCGACTGTCATGGCGACGGAGCGATGGCGGCCGCCAGTGCAGCCAATAGCAATGGTGAAATAGGCTTTCCCCTCACGTTGCGCCCGCGGTAGGTAAAACGCCAGCAGATCTTCGATACGTCGCAGTAGTTCCTGGGCATCGGGGCCCTGCAGGACAAAGCGCGCGACCGGCTCCTCGAGTCCGGTCAGAGGCGAGAGCTCAGGAATGAAGTAGGGGTTGGGCAGAAAGCGTACGTCGAGGACCAGGTCCGCCTCGGCGGGTAGGCCGTGCTTGAAGCCAAAGCTGACCAGGGTAAGCGCGAAGTTGGTCTCGGGGCAGCCGTAGCGTTCCTGAATGACCCGCTTGAGCTGATGCACCGTCAGGTCGCCGGTATCGACGACGGTGTGGGCCTCATCGCGCAGGGGCATTAGTTGGCGACGCTCGTGCTGAATGCCGGCCCGCAGGTCGTCGGCAGCCCGGGTGGCAGGACCAGCCCCAGGGTCGGCAGCGCGTACCGTCGAGGCCGTGCCTACCGTCGGCTGACCATGCAGGGGATGACGGCGCCGGGTCTCCGAGAAGCGGCGCAGCAGCACCTCGTCAGCGGCATCGAGGAACAGCACCTCTAGCGAGTGACCGGCCCGCCGCAGATCGGCCATCGCGCTGCGGAAGCCGCTTAGGAATTCCCCCTCGCGGGCGTCGATGCCAAGCGCCACCGTACGCTGGCTGGTCTGCGCCAGCAGATTGACGAACTGGCCGACCAGCGGCAGCGGCAGGTTATCGACGCAGTAGTAGCCGATGTCCTCCAGCGCCCGCAGTGCGGTCGACTTGCCGGCCCCCGAGATCCCGGTGACGACCAGGATGCGCAGCGTTCCCTGCGACGGACTTGCCGACGGGGCGATCGGGCTGACGGCATCAGCAGGCACCTCGCCCGTAGACAGAGCTGAGTTTTCAGCGGACGGCACATCACCCGACATGGCGCAACAGAGTGCATGAGTGGCCGCAGCCAAGCAAGCTGGCCGCGGTGTCCCGGCCAGTGTGTCAGCCGCGCGAGACCCCGGCGCCCCCAGCTAGCCTGGCCGCGCTGCGGACTCGGCGTCGCGCGAGCATTGACCCGCCTCGGGTCCTCACCTATGGTTCGCGCCATGGCGAAACCGCCAATTACCGCCAATCAAGTGACCTTCCTGCGGCTGATCCTCCTGCCGATTGGCGGGGCCCTGTTCTACTTCGGGCTGACCGCGCAGTGGATCAACCTGGTCTTCATGACCCTGCTCGGCTGCACCGACTTCGTCGACGGCTGGCTGGCCCGCAAGTACGGCTCGACCGAGCTTGGGCGGCTGATGGATCCCATCGCCGACAAGGTGTTCGTCGTCGTCATCTTCATGCCGTTTATCGACCTGAACTGGATGCAGCCGTGGCAGGTGCTGCTGCTGCTCTCGCGCGAGTTCGTCGTGACGGCGCTGCGCTCGACGTATGAGCGCCTGAAGATCTCGCCCAAGACCGCCTTTTTGGCCAAGGTCAAGGCCTGGGCCCAGATGGCGGGCTGCGGCGTGCTGTTCATGATGCGGGTGGTGCCGGAAAAGTGGATGTTCTATGTGCTGCTGGCCGGCACCGTTCTGCCGGTCGCGGCGACGCTGGTGCGCTACTTCATCACCGGCTACATCTGGCGCGTATCGTTCATCATGGCCGGCTGGTTTGGGGTGCTGCTGGCCCTGCAGTCGTTCGTCGGCAGCGAGGGCAACTTCCAGTTCCTGACGCTGACCATCCTGGGCATCACGTGGCTGTCGGCCTGGACGTATCTGGTCCCGGCCGGGCGGCTGATCTTCACCGGCAAGTTTGGTCTACCCGACTGGGTGCGGCTGCTCGCGGCCATCGCGCTGCCCATCCTGCTCGTCGAGGCGCAGGCCCGGCCGGACCTGCTGCCCTGGGTGATCATGCTGATCATGTGCCTCGAAATGGCGGTCGGCGGCCTCGACAACCTGCTGTGTGTGCACGGAGCGCAGAGCAGCACACTGCTGTGGGGTCTACGCGTCGGCCTGGTGGGGCTGCTGACCGGCCTAGCGCTGCGGCTGCCGCACGGCCACAGCTACGGCATGCCCTTTTTGTATGTGGCGCTGTTCGTCTCGCTGTGGGGAACGGCGGTGACGTTCTATCGCGGACGCAACTACTACCTGGAAGAGCCGCGGGAGCGTAGCTCGGCGCTGGCCGATGACTGAGGCCCTGCCGACTAACCGCGTCGGGGTCACGCTGATCTCGGGCTACCTTGGGGCGGGCAAGACGACGCTCCTGCGCCGCTTGGTGCAGGACCCGCAGCTAGGACCGCGCCTCGCCCTGCTGATCAACGATGTCGGCGAGCTGGGCCTCGACCCTGAGCTGGTGCGCAGCGCTGGTTCGTCACCGACGCTGCGGGTCACCGAGCTGGTGTCCGGCTGCATCTGCTGCACGCTGCAAGGAGAGTTCGTAACAGCGCTGCGCACCCTGGTGCACGGCGAAGGCCTGCCGCGCAAGCCGGAGTACATCCTCATCGAGCCGTCTGGCATCGCCCGCGCCAGTGAGCTTAGCTTCGCGATCAACGCCATCGGCAACGATGAGCCGGTGCAGACCGATGCGGTGATCACGCTCGTCGATGCGCACAATGCCGCGCGTGCCTATCGCGAGCAGCCCGACCTCTTTACTGACCAGGTGCGCAGCGCCGATCTGATCCTCATCAACAAGGCTGACTTGCTGCCGGATCCCCAGGCCCGTCGAGCGCTCGCAGGGTGGCTGCAGCCCCTGGCCCCCCGCGCCAACCTGCTGTGGACGACGCAGGCGGCCATCGATCCAGCCCTGCTGTTCGGACGCCTGGACTTGCACCAAGCAGAGCCGGTTTCGACCGCGAGCAACCCGGCCCCCTCCCCTGCTCCAGCTTCCGCTCCGCCGCATGCCCACACCGACCTGGCCCCTCCGAGGCAGGAGGGGATGGCCGCGGTAACGCTACCGGTACCGTTTGTCGTCGATCGTGACCGTCTGGAGGACTTTCTCGACGCACAGGCCGATCGGATCTTTCGCATCAAGGGCATCGTCCTGGCCCGTACGGCGGGTGGATCCGGGGATCAGGCGCAGGTAGTGCCGACCCTGGTGCAGGCGGTGGGGGATCGCGTCGACATCGATGCGCTGCCCAGCGACTCGCCGCTCTGCTCGGCCCCGCGTCGCCTGATCTTCATCGGCAGCCCGAGCGCGCTTTCAGCCGAGCGGCTGGCGCACGAGCTAGCTGCTGCCGCCGCCGAGCCCCTGGAAGGGGTTGATTTCCGTCTCAACAATCGGGTATGAGAGGACCATGCAGTCGGCCGAGCAGGAGAAGGGCAAGCTCTTCCTCAGCAAGGTTGGGGAGTACCTGGTCTCCCTTCCGTTCGACCTGAAGATCCTGCAGGAGGCGGTTGCCGACCCTGAGCTGGATCGCGAGACACGTGAGCTAGCGGTGACCGTCCTTATCAACGCCCTGAGCCCGCAGGATGGACCCAGCCCCGAGCGTTACCTGGACGATCTGTTCTCGCTGCGCCTGACCCTGTCGCAGATTGCCCACAAGGGCGGCGGCATCGAAAGTGGCTTCTGCGCGCGCTTTGAAGAGGTCTTCCGCGCCCTGCCCGGCGATCTGGCCCTGTTCGAGCAGGTGCTCGGACGCGATATTTGGGCCTGGCTGCAGGCACGGCTACCGACGCTGAGTCGCGTGGCGCTGAAGGGCCGGCGGCCGGCTCAGTACGTCGATGATGAGGCCAGCTGGGACGCCCTGTACGAGGATGGGCTGGATTTCCAGACCCACTACGACGTCACCGAGGAGCGCGTACAGAATCGGCTGCGCAGCCCCAAGCAGATTGTCGAGTACCTGCAGCGTCGCTTTGCGGATGACAGCAAGAAGCGGAGCTAGTCCTGCTGCCGTTCGCGCCCGGGGCGCATCTAAACTGTAGCGTGCTCATGCTGCGAACGAAGATCCGCGCGCCATACCGGCTGGTGATCGCTTGGGCCTGCCTGCTTTCAGTAGGCCCGCTCTGGGCGCAAGAGAGTGCGCCTGCCTCGCCTGCCCCACCCGCCGTGCGGCCTCCTCCGCCGGCTCCTGCGGCAGTCGTGGCTTCCCCGACAGATCCGGCGCCGCCCGTCGCTCCGGCGCTGCCCGTCCCGCCAGCCCCTCCGACAGCTCCGGCCACGCCGGTCGCTCCAGAGGCGCCAGCGATGCCGACCGGCCCGGCTGAGGCCGAACAGAGCGAGCCGCCGCCGGCCGGGTACAACCCCGATGGCACGCTGCAGCGACCGGCGATCACCGTGCCGTTTTCTGGCGTGGTGCTCGAAAAAGGGAACCGCGATCCGCTGCCCAACATCCGCGTTCTGATCTTCACGGCGCAGCCAGAGGCGACCAAGCCGGCGTCGCCCGATCCCAAAGCCGAAAAGCGACGTGACAAGGCTGGCCCAGCCACCAGCAAAGAGCCGCAGTATGAGCTGCTGACGGACGCGCAAGGGCGCTTTGCCACCGACGAGCTGCCGCCTGGCGACTACGTTATCCGCCTGCGCGGCCAGGGCCTGCTGCCGAACCAAAGCGTCGAGACGCTGACCGCCGGTCGTCGCCGCAGCGTGACCTACTATGCCGCGCGCCGCAGCAACCCCTTTGAGATGGTGGTCCGCGCCGAGCCGCTGCGCAAAGAGGTCAGCGAGCAGGTGCTCGATGTGCAAGAGCTCAAGCGCATCCCCGGCACACAGAACGACCCGATCAAGGCGGTGCAGAACCTACCGGGCGTGGCCCGCGCCCCGTTTGGCGGCGGTCTCCTCGTCGTCTGGGGCTCGGCCCCGAATGACACCCGCGTCTACGCCGATGGCGTGCTGATCCCCCGCATCTTTCACTTCGGCGGCTTTCGCGCCACGGTCAACGCCGAGTTCGTCTCTGAGCTGTCGTTCAAGCCCGGCGTCTACGGCGCCGACTTCGGACGCGGCCTGGGCGGCATCATCGACGTCACCACCCGCGCTCCGAAGTCGGATCGCATCCACGGCTCGGTGACGCTCGATCTGATCGACGGCAGCGTCACGCTCGAAGGGCCGATCACCAAGAAGCTGCACGTTGCGCTCGGGGCTCGCGTCAGCTGGATTTCGGTGTTCTTGCCCCTCTTTAACCGCTCGAACATCCAGGTGTCGCCGTTTTACTGGGACTATCAGCTGGCGCTGCGCTACCAGCCGACGCTGCGCGATGACCTCGATCTGTTCGTCTTTGGCTCGACGGACAACCTGTCGGCGCGGGTAGAAAATCCGGATCCGGCGACCAATGTCGATCTGGACAGTCGCTCGTACTTTGGTCGGGCGCTTTTGCGCTGGACGCATCGCTTTTCGAAGAACACCTCGCTGTTTGTGATGCCCTCGATCGGTGGCGATACCGTGCGCTTCGACTTTGGCGACAGTGGGGTCGGCGGCGTCCAGCTCAAGCTCGACGTGCTGACCCTCGGCTATAACCTGCGCTCGGAGCTACGCCATCGCGTACAACCCTGGCTGCAGGCGACGGCGGGCATCGACTTTGAGGGCACCCGCTCGTCGTTCGACATCCTGACTCCCGGGGTCGGCGGCGGGCCCTCGTCAAGCGGCGAAGGCGGCGGCGGGCCGCCTGGCGGTGGTGCGGCAGCACTCGGCCTGATCTCATCGACGCGCGAGGCCTCGGTGCAGCAGATTGTGCGCTTCGCTCCCTATGTCATCCTGCGCGCCGAGTTTCTCGATCGCCGGCTTGTCATCTCGCCACAGCTGCGACTCGACACCAGTCATATTTACGCCAACGATGGCGCGGTCTCGCAGACCCGCTTTACGCCCGAGCCGCGCCTGTTTATCAGCGGCCAGATCATCCCACGCTACCTTTTGCTAAAGGCCGGCGTCGGTGTCTACAGCCAGCTGGCGCAGCCGGCCGAGCTGTCGCTGACCTTCGGCAACCCGCTGCTGTTGCCGCAGTTCGGCACCACCTACCTGGTCGGCATCGAGAGCGAGCCGACGAGCACGCTGTTCGTGCAGGGCCAGTTCTTCTATAAAGATCTGCGCTCGATGATCGTCGGTGACTCCGAGACTCGCTACAGTAACGGCGGCCTGGGCCGGGTGATCGGCGGCGACTTCCTGCTGCGGCAGCGGCTGTGGCGGGGCCTGTTTGGCTGGGTGGCCTACACGCTGTCGCGCAGCGAGCGCCGCAACAGCCCCGACGAGCCCTGGCGACTGTTCCGCTATGACCAGACGCACATCCTGACCCTGGTCGCCAGCTACAAGCTGCCGTGGTGGGGACTCGAAGTGGGCCTGCGCTTCCGCTACGTCACCGGCAACCCCACGACGCCAACCGTCGGTGCGCTGCGCAGCGCCACCGATCAGAACTACGCCGCGATCCAGGGCGGCACCTTCAGCGAGCGCTTGCCCGAGTTCCATCAGCTCGACATGCGCATCGACAAGACCTGGACATTCAACCGCTGGAAGCTCGGCCTCTACCTCGATATCCAGAACCTGTACAACCGCGCCAACACCGAGAGCCTGGTGTATGGCGGTCGGCAGCTGTATCAGTCGGCGCCCATCTCGGGCATTCCGTTTTTCCCCAACTTCGGCCTGCGCGCCGATTTCTAGGCCAGCCCGCCGGCACTCGGCGGCAGCTTGCGATCGAGCAAGGCCCGCACCTGCTTAGCCAGTCCGATCGGCGCAAACGGCTTCTGCATGAAGGCCTCGGCGGCATCGAGCAGGCCGTGGCGCACCACGCTGTCGTCGGTAAAACCGCTGATAAAGAGGACTCGCAGACCCGGCAGGCGCTGCCGCAGGGTATGCGCGAGGAGCCGTCCGCCCATGCGCGGCATCACCAGATCCGTGACCAAGAGCTGGATGGCTCCCGGGTGGCCCGCTGCCACGCGCAGCGCCTCCTCGCCGTTATTAGCTTCGAGCACGCTGTAGCCATGCGTCACCAGTGCGAGTCGCGCCAGCCGCCGCACCTCGGGCTCGTCATCGACGAGGAGGATCGTCTCGCAGCCCCGCGGCGCATCGGCAGCCATCGGCATGGCACCGCGCGGGGCAAGCGGCGCCGGCACAGCGGGAAAGAGCAGCATGAAGGTCGTGCCCAGCCCCGGCTCGCTGTAGACGCTGATGTGGCCGCCTGACTGCTTGACGATGCCGTGCACCACCGCAAGGCCCAGGCCGGTGCCTCGCCCCGGTGGCTTGGTGGTGAAGAACGGCTCAAAGATGTTGGCCATGATGTCGGCCGGAATGCCCATTCCATTGTCGCTGACCGACAGTCGAACATAGGGCCCCGGCCGCAGCTCCGCATAGTGCGGGCCATCGTCGGGACCGATGTTGATGTTGCCGGTCTCCAGGCTCAGCAGGCCGCCCCGCGGCATGGCATCGCGCGAGTTTACGGCCAGGTTCAGGATGACCTGATCCAGCTGCCCAGGGTCGGCCTTGATCCGCATCAGCAGGGGATCGAGCTTGGTGCTAAGACCAATGTCTTCGCCCAGCAGGCGCCGCAGCAGCTGGGCTGACTCCAGCACCAGAGCGTTGAGATCCAGCACCCGCGGCTCGATCAGCGCCTTGCGGCTGAGCGCCAGAAGCTGCTTGGTCAGACGGGCGGCCCGCTCGCTGGCGCTCTCGATACCAGCCAGCGCCTCTTGCTGCAGCTCAGACAGGCTGGGGCTGGCCTGCAGCAGGTGGCAGCAGCCGTTGATGATCGTAAGCAGGTTGTTAAAGTCGTGCGCTACGCCGCCGGCTAGCCGCCCCGTGGCCTCGAGCTTCTGCGCCTGCCAGACCTGCTCCTCCAGCTTGCGCCGCGTCGACAGCTCCTCCTCCCGCTCAGTGAGATCCACGACCGCGACCATGGTGGCGAGCTGGCCGTTTTGCTGAAAGCGCGTCACCTCCATTTGCACCGGCACCGAGGTGCCATTGCCGCGCAACATGCGCAGCTCTGCCCCCTGTGCCGCACCAAAGCGGTCGTCTTGGAGCTGGAGGTGGCTCTGCCCCAGGACCTGATAGTCAGGATGAATCAGCTCTAGCAAGGCCTTGCCGGATAGCTGCGACTCTTCGCTCGCTCCCAGCAAGCGCGCAAACGCAGCGTTGCAGAACGTCAGGCGGCCTTGGCTCGACACCAGGACCGCCACCGGCAGCATCTGGACCAGCCGGCGGTACTTCTCTTCGCTCTCGCGCAGCGCTTGGTTCGTCCGCTGGCGGGCCTTGCCGATGGCGACGTACTGACTAAACGTGCTCGCGAAGCTGCGCTCGACCTCACTGAGCGTGTCCTTGTAACGAGAGGCAAAGCACAGCGTGCCGACCAGCTCGCCATCGACGACAAGAGGGTTCGCGAGATAGACGCGCAGGCCCATAGCGCGAGCCATCGCGGCCTTGGGCTCGGTGGTCTTTTGCAGATACTCCAGGTAGATCGGCGCGCGCTGCTCGGCACAGCTACCACAGAGCAAGTCACTGCCTCCTATCGGCTGGCCGGATAAGGCGTCTGCACTGATGCCCGCCGAGGCCACGGGCAGCAGTCGATTCCCTTGCAGCGCGTACTCGGTGTAGACATCGCAGCCTAGGCGCGTCGCGACGGCGTCGAAGAGCTCGGACAGCAGGGTGCGGGCATCGGCCCCGACCAGCAAGTCGGCAGCAGCGCTCGACAGCATGCGCAGCATCTCGATCTGCTGCTGCTGCGCCCGCTCGGCCCGCTTGCGATCGTCGATGTCGGCCAAGAAGCCCTGCCACAGGATGCTGCGGTCGGCGAGCCGGGTCGGAATCGCTGCCCCTTCGACCCACAGATCGCCGCGCGTGGGATGCATCAGCCGATACTCGCAGCGCCACAGACGCAAGCTGCGCGCCGACTCGCGAATGCTGCGCTCGACTGCCGGCACGTCCTCAGGGTGGATGCGCTTGAGTACCGGCCCTGCATCTTCGCTAAGCCCAGCGGTATCGACGGCGTAGAGCTCAGCGATCTGCGGGCTGACAAAAGGAAAACAAGCGGAGCCATCCGGGCGCACCTGACAGGCAAAGATCACGCCGGGGACCGTGCTGACCAGGG
Organism: uncultured Myxococcales bacterium; assembly: GCA_964628555.1. Taxonomy (GTDB): domain Bacteria; phylum Myxococcota_A; class Polyangia; order Palsa-1104; family JAEUJZ01; genus JAEUJZ01. Next base: position 26,204 of record CAZVMD010000054.1, read on the forward strand.
CACTGAAGCGATCTCGCTCGGCCCGCAGCGCCAGCTCGACCTGCTTCAGATCGTCGATGTCCGTGCTGATGCCGCACCAGCTGTGGACCACCCCATGCTCATCCTCCATCGGCGTGTGCCGCAGCATCTGCCAGCGATACTCCCCGTCGGCCCGACGCAGGCGGATCGCCAGCTCAAGCAAGCGCGACTCTTGCTGAGAGTGCAGCCAACACTGTGCGGCGATGGCCCGGTCGTCGGGATGGATGAGCTGCTCCCAGGACCAGGCGCTCAGCGGCGCATCGGCGAGGCCGGCGTACTCGCGGGCCCGGCGGTTTAGGAACGCGACCTGGCCATCGGGGCCGGTCGTCCAGACGACCTGGGGAATGGCGTCGGCAAGCTGGCGGTAGCGCTGCTCACTTTCGCGCAGACGAACGGCCGCAGCGATGCGCTCGCCGACGTCGGAGATGATGCCCTGCCAAACGGTGCTGCCATCGGCCTCGCGTACCGGGGCAGACAGGATCTCAATCCAGATCCAGCCCTTGTGAGGATGGCGAAAACGATAGTGGGTGCGGAAGTTGGCCAGCTCGCTCGCCGACTTCTGGACCGCGAGCGCGGCACCCAGCAGATCGTCGGGATGAATGAAGTCCTGCGGCTGCCCGGCAAAGTCCGCAAGCTGCTCGGGTGCCAGACCCAGGATCGACTCACACGATGGGCTGACATAAGGAAAGCTGGCCTGTCCGTCGGGGCTTAGTCGATAGGTGTGCAGCACGCCGGGGACGACGCTCGCCAGCCGGTCGAAGCGATCGCGCTCTTCGCGCAGGGCAGCCTCGGTCCGCTTCAGATCATCGATGTCGATGGCCAAGCCAAACCACTCTTCGATGCGCCCCTGCCCATCCAGCTGCGGCACGGCATAGGCCAGAAACCAGCGGTAGTCCCTGCCATCGGCGTGCCGCAGGCGGTACTCGCAGCGAAATGGCAGCCTGGCTTGGCCTGCTGCATCGAAGCGCTCAAACAGCGACTGCAGATCGTCGGGGTGGACGATGCGCTGCAAGCTCTCGGGCCTGGCATCTCGCAGGCCGGTGTACTCAAACCAGCGCTGGCTCAGATACGAGGCATCGCCGTTGCCGCGCTGGCACCACACGACCCCGGGCACCAGGTCGGCCAGCTGGCGGAAGCGCTTCTCGCTGGCTTGTACCGCCAGCTCCTTCGCCTTGCGCTCGCTGATGTCGCGCACCGAGGACAGGGCAAAGGTGCGGCCGGTGCTGCTGAAGCCCTTGATGCGCACCTCAACCGCCACCAGGCGGCCATCCTTGCGCTGGTGCTCGGTATCGAAGACCACGGTCTCACCGCGGGCCAGCGCCGCGGACAGGTCGATGCGCTGCACCAGCTCGCCAAAGCCGCGATCGAACAGGGCTGGCGTCTGGCCCAGAAGCTCCGCCGGACAGTAGCCCAGCAGGGTCTCGGCCGCGCTATTGACCTGCACGATCGTCCCGCCGTCTTCGTGCAGAAACACCGCATCGGTGTTGTGCTCGACAAGCACGCGACAGAGCTCCTCGCTGCGCCGCAGCTCGACCTCGGCTTGCTTGCGCGCCGAGATGTCAGAGAGCATGCCGTACCAGAGCGAGCCCTGGCTATCGCGTGCGACGGCGCGCCCCTCGACCCAGATCTCGCCACGCCGGGGGTGCCGCAGGCGGAACTCGCAGTGCCAGGCCGAGCGGCCACCAACCGCCTGCTGCCAGCTCTCACACAGGGCTGGCCAGTCCTCCTCGAAGAACAGGGGCCTAAGCAGCGAGTCCACTGCCTCTGCCGCGCACAGCTCCTGCGCCGACAGGCCATAGATCTCGCGGACGGCGTCGCTGGCGTAGAGGTAACGACCACTGCCTGAGGCGCTGATTTGATAACAGAACAGCGCGCCGGGTACGACCGCCGCTACTTGGGCCAGGCGCTCGTTGCTGGAGCCAGCCGCGCTGACCTGGTCCGTGCACGGATCTTCCGCTTGTTGCTGCGAATTGTCAGCGTCGGCCGTGCCGAGTCCCATGTCGTTCGACCAGCCGCCGCTGCCCGGCAGGCCCACCAGCTCACTGACCGCGCGCAGCGTGCCTAGCTGCCAGCGAACGAACAGCAGCGCTGAGGCCACAACCAGGAGCGCGGTCGAAGCTGCCGAGGCCAGCGCGGCCATCCGCCCCGAGACGTCAGCCAAGAGCAGAAGCGCAGCCGTCAGGCCCGTCCAGATCAGGCCCCCCACCACGTAGAGCAGTGCAAGCCGCGCAAAGCCGTGCCGCTTTGCAAACGGCCAGGCATGCGTCGGAGGCAAGCTAGGCGTCATCGAATACTCCCACCACCAAGCCTGGGCCCGCTCACGCTCCCTCGGCACCGGGGCAGCTAAGCGCAGCCCCCTCCATGCAGAGCAGACCCAGGATGATCTGGGGCCATTATCTCAGCGCGCTCGCGTCCCCCGACGATCTTTCACGTCGAGCACCGGGCCAGTGTCCGGCGTGCTAGGCGACTGCGCCAAGCCCGCTGTCTTGGCCAGGCCCACAGCGGCGAGACCTGCGCAGATCGACACACCCCCAAAGCGGCCCGCCCGTGCAGTTTACCGACGGAAACATGGATTGCCCCAGCCCGACCTACAGGAAACCTAGGGCACGAGTCAGGGGACCGCTGACACGGAAAACGCGGCCGTAGCCCCTCGCTTGCCGACCGCGGTCTGGCCTTAGGACACAGGTGGCGGGCGCAGGCGAGCCAGCGCGGGCAGCAGCGCCAAGAGGGCCCGAGTGCGATGCGAGATCTGGTTCTTCTCTTCGCTGCTCAGCACACCAAACGACAGCCCCACTCGCTCCGCCGGCAGCCCAGCCAAGGTGAGCTCGACGGGCTCGGGGACAAACAGCGGATCGTAGCCAAAGCCGCCGCCGCCCGACTCGGCCAGAAGCAGCTGGCCATGGCACTGCCCCTCGGCAAACAGGGCCGGGCTAGCCGCCGCCGACATCGCCACCGGAGGATGCAGACAGAGCACGCACAAGAAGTGAGCGCTCCGCTGCCCGCTTGGCACCTGCGAAAGCGCGGCGAGCAGCACCTGGCGATTGCGCGCATCCTGCGACTGCCCCTCGGCCGGCTCACCACCATAGCGCGCCGAGTGAACCCCCGGCGCCCCGGCCAGCGCCGTCACGAACAGGCCACTATCGTCAGCCAGCGACCACAGCCCAGTGCGCTCCGCCGCATGCCGCGCCTTCTTGAAGGCGTTGCTGGGGCAGTCGCTGCCATCCTCGACCGCGGCCTCATGCACGCCAAGCTCGGTCAGCGAAAGCAGCCGGATCTGAGCCGCCACCTGCGGCGCGTGCCGCTGCAGCAGGGCCCGTAGCTCGATCACTTTGTGCGCGTTATGCGTCGCCAGGCATAGCGATAGCGGCTCCGCCCCGGCGCGCTGATCTGGGGCGGTCGCGGCACTGCCCTGCTTCGTCGTCAGCATCACTTCGCCAAGCCGCGCGACAGGGCCTCGCCCTGCAGCGTCATCAGGCGCCCGATGCCCAGCGTGGCCAGATCGAGCAGCGCATCCAGCTCGCGCTTGCTGAAGGTGCCGTGCTCGCCGGTGCCTTGTACCTCGACAAACTGCGGCTCGCCACCGGTCAGCGGCTTCGCCATAACGATGTTCATGTCGACCTCGGCCCGCGCGTCTTCTTCATACGGCAGATCCAGGCAAGGCAGGCCATCGATGCGCCCCACCGAGACCGCCGCCAGCGCGCAGCGCAGCGGATCTTCGCTGATCGTGCCGCGGGCCTGCAGGCGACGGATGGCCAGGGCCAGCGCGACATAGCCGCCGGTGATCGCTGCCGTGCGCGTCCCGCCGTCGGCCTGCAGGACATCGCAGTCGATGGTCAGGGTCCGCGGCCCGAGCTTGCTCAGATCCACCGCGGCCCGCAGCGAGCGACCGATCAGCCGCTCGATCTCCTTGGCCCGCCCGTTGCTGCCGCGCTGCGAGCGCGATGCCGTCGAGCCGGGCAGCATGCTGTACTCTGCCGTGACCCAGCCGTTGGGGCTCTTCTGGGCGCGCAGAAACGGCGGCTGCTGTTCCTCCAGCGAGGCGGTGCACAGCACCCAGGTGCTGCCACTTTTGATCAGCGCGCTGGCCAGAGGCGCCTTGATGTAGTCGATTTCTAGCGTCGTGGGGCGTAGCTCAGAGGCCAGTCGCCCGTCGAAGCGAACCTGCGTTGCCGGTGTAGACATGCCGCGACCCTAGCACCGCCGCACCCCGCGCGGATAGCCCGAACGCAGACCGAAAGCCAAGCCGGCTACAGCGAAACCACGAGGGCGCGCAGCCGCCGCAGCGTGCTCGGCTCGATGCAGTAACAGACGCGCGGGCCGTTGATCTCGCCGCGAATCAGCCCCGCCGCCTTGAGCACCTTGAGGTGCTGCGACACCGTCGATTGCGCCAGATCCAGACCCTCGACGATCTCGCTGCAGACGCAGCCTTCGTAGCGGGCCAGCAGGCGCAGGATCTTGACCCGGGCCGGATGGCCCACCGCCTTGGCCAGCATCGCTAGCTCGCGATCGGCGGCCGTGCCCTCTACCGGGCGGGTATCCAGCGCCTGGTTGGGCGCGGGGCAGCACACACTTGGGTCAACACTCCGGCTGGGGCGATCGCTCGACAAGACGCTCACGCTATCAGGCCAGAGTAGCGACGGGCAACCGCATCGCTACTTGCCGAAACATCAAGCGCGCTCGCCTCCCCCCCTGCCCCGCAGGTCTGCCCAGTAGCTCAGCGCATCATCGTGATCTGCCGATGGCTTGGCCGCCGCTTGGCCAGCCGGCGGGCCGCAGAAGCCGCTCAACC